>NZ_JBSNCI010000003.1:0-227500 GCF_058780665.1 Azospirillum sp. UENF 112521 | reverse complement strand
CGACAAACAGTGTGAGAAACACTGTCGCCGAAAGTCCAAGGGTTCCTGCGCAAGGTTAATCCACGCAGGGTGAGCCGGCCCCTAAGGCGAGGCCGAAAGGCGTAGTCGATGGGAACCACGTTAATATTCGTGGGCCTGGCGGAGGTGACGGATTGGAAAGCGTGTACGATCTTATCGGATTGATCGTGCTGTGGACCGGTTCCAGGAAATAGCCCCGCCTTATAGACCGTACCCCAAACCGACACAGGTGGACTGGTAGAGTATACCCAGGCGCTTGAGAGAATGGTGTTGAAGGAACTCGGCAAATTGCCCTCGTAACTTCGGAAGAAGAGGGCCCCGTTGTGGCGCAAGCCATGGCGGGGGGCACAGACCAGGGGGTAGCGACTGTTTACTAAAAACACAGGGCTCTGCGAAGCCACACAAGGCGACGTATAGGGTCTGACGCCTGCCCGGTGCCGGAAGGTTAAGAGGAGGAGTGCAAGCTCTGAATTGAAGCCCCGGTAAACGGCGGCCGTAACTATAACGGTCCTAAGGTAGCGAAATTCCTTGTCGGGTAAGTTCCGACCTGCACGAATGGCGTAACGACTTCCCCGCTGTCTCCAACACCAACTCAGCGAAATTGAACTCTCCGTGAAGATGCGGAGTTCCCGCGGTCAGACGGAAAGACCCCGTGCACCTTTACTACAGCTTTGCAGTGGTGCTAGGGACTTCATGTGTAGGATAGGTGGGAGGCTTGGAAACATGGGCGCCAGCTCGTGTGGAGCCAACCTTGAAATACCACCCTTGAAGTCTCTGGCATCTAACCGTGGCCCGTTATCCGGGTCCGGGACCCTGCATGGCGGGTAGTTTGACTGGGGCGGTCGCCTCCCAAAGTGTAACGGAGGCGCGCGATGGTGGGCTCAGAGCGGTCGGAAATCGCTCGTCGAGTGCAATGGCATAAGCCCGCCTGACTGCAAGACTGACAAGTCGAGCAGAGACGAAAGTCGGCCATAGTGATCCGGTGGCTCCACGTGGACGGGCCATCGCTCAACGGATAAAAGGTACGCCGGGGATAACAGGCTGATGACTCCCAAGAGTCCATATCGACGGAGTCGTTTGGCACCTCGATGTCGGCTCATCACATCCTGGGGCTGGAGCAGGTCCCAAGGGTTCGGCTGTTCGCCGATTAAAGTGGTACGTGAGCTGGGTTTAGAACGTCGTGAGACAGTTCGGTCCCTATCTGCCGTGGGTGTCGGAGTTTTGCGAGGATTTGTCCCTAGTACGAGAGGACCGGGATGGACATACCTCTGGTGCACCGGTTGTCACGCCAGTGGCATGGCCGGGTAGCTAAGTATGGACGGGATAACCGCTGAAAGCATCTAAGCGGGAAACCCACCTCTAAACCAGAGCTCCCTTGAGAGCCGTGACAGACCATCACGTCGATAGGAGGCATGTGGACGGGCAGCAATGCTTGAAGCTAAGCCTTACTAATCGCTCGATCGGCTTGATCTCGACACCACTAACCGCGCCATGCGCAGCAGCAAGCCTGCTCCAAAGCAGTGCTTGACCAGCGCACAGCCGTTCGATACATCCTCAACTCACTTGCACTGAACAAGCATTAAGCGCTTTCGGTAGAGCGTCGGTCTTGTGCCTCGGTGACCTGGTGGTCATGGCGAGGTGTCAAACACCCGATCCCATCCCGAACTCGGCCGTGAAAAGCCTCCGCGCCAATGGTACTGCGTCTTAAGACGTGGGAGAGTAGGTCGCCGCCAGGTCGCTCAGGCACATGAGACGCTCAATACACGAAAGCCAGATGCTTGCATCTTCACGACATCCGTCATCCCACATAATGGACATCCGCGGGGTGGAGCAGCCCGGTAGCTCGTCAGGCTCATAACCTGAAGGCCGCAGGTTCAAATCCTGCCCCCGCAACCACCGACACTTGATGCCCCGGTTCGAAAGAGCCGGGGCGTTCGTGCGTCTGGGCCCTGCCCATCCGGGCAGCGCCCTCGCAGACCGCCAGCACGCCGGCCAGCTCACCGTGCAGGTCGGCATCCAGCCCGGTCCCGGCAGGGGAGGGCGTCAGGACGACGCGGTCGATCATGATCCGCACCATCTCCATCGCCTCGGCGCTGTCCTCGCCGCCAGCGAGAGCAGCCTCCAGCGCTTCCACCTTGCGGCGGTAGAGGTTCGACAGCTGGGGGTGCAGCAGGACCGACGGCAGGTCCGCATCGGGCTCCTCGGCCGCGGCGAGCAGCCGGGCCTTGTCCGCCTCCAGGATGGTCAGGCGCTCTTTCATCGACTCGTGGTACAGCCCGTCCTCAATCGCCTTCAGGATGCCGGCGATCTTGCGCTCGACTGCTGCCAGTTCGCGCTCGCGCGTGCGGCGGTTGGCTTCGCGGTCGGCCGTTGCCGCTTCCACGCCAGCACGGAAGCTGTCGACGAACTCCTGGATCAGTTCGGGCGCCAGCAGGCGCTCCTTGAGACCGGTGAGGACCCGCCGCTCGATGTCGAAGCGGCTGATGGTGCGATCGTTGCTGCAGTTCCCCTTATTCCTGTGACTGGCGCAACCATAGCGGTTCTTGGCCATGATGGTGTAGTTGCCGCCGCAGCACCCACAGGTCAGCAACTCCGACAGCAGGAACTTGCGACGGTGCGCCCGGTTCAGCGCGTTGCCCTGGTCGTCACGACCGATTTCGAAGCTGATCGACGCCTGCCGGGCTTTCACCCGCTCCCACAGCGCGCTGTCGATGATGCGCAACTCCGGCACCTCCACCACCTCCCAGGCCTCCGGCGGGTTGGGCCGTGCAACCCGCTTGCCGGTTTCCGGATCCTTGACGTAGGAGCAGCGGTTCCACTCCAGCCGGCCGACATAGAGCGCGTTGTTGAGGATGCCGGTGCCGCGCTCGACCTGACCGCGGATGGTGGTGTCCTGCCAGAGTCGGCCCTCCGGACCGGGCACCCCGTCGGTGTTGAGGCGCTTGGCGATGGCACGCGGGCTGGCGCCGTCGGCGAACAGGCGGAAGATGCGCTGGACGACCTCGGCTTCTGCCGGGTTGATCCGCCGCTTGCCGCGACCGTCGGCGTCACCCTCCAGCACGTCATAGCCGAAGGCCTTGCCGCCCGGCATCCGGCCGGCCATGGCGCGGCCGAGCTGACCGCGGCGGGTCTTGTCCGCCAGGTCTTTCAAAGCGACCTGCGCCATCATGCCCATGACGGCGACGTGGATGGTGGTGATTTCGCCGAGCTGCGGGGTGAACAGTCGCACTCCGTGGAAGGCGAGGCGGTCCTGAAGGTCGGCGGTGTCAGCGAGGCGACGGCCGAGGCGGTCGATCGCCTCGCACAGCACGATGTCGAAGCGGCGCTGTCCGGCCTCGCGCAGCAGCTTCTGGAAAGCCGGACGGTGACGGCTGGCGCCGCTGACGGCGGCATCGCTGTAATGGTCGACGACAGTCCAGCCCTGGCGCTCGGCATAACGCCGGCACACCTCGATCTGGTCGGCGATGGAGGCTTCGCGTTGCTGGTCGCTGGAGTAGCGGGCGTAGATGACGGCACGCATCATGGGACTCCTACGGGCGCTCGCCGCGAACGGCGCGGCGCAGGCGGGTGATGTGATCGGTGAGGGTGGCCTGATAGCGGCGGCTGGCTTCCAGTCCCTTCGCCATCGTGTAGTGGCGCTCGCTGGTCCGCAGGGTGCTGTGGCCGAGCAACGCAGCAGTCAGACGCGCCCCTTGCGGGTCGTCGAGGGCGATGCTGGTCGCGGCGCAATGGCGCAGCAGGTGCGGGTTGATCCGTTCGCCGAGGATGGCCGGGGTGGCGCGCTCGAAGCGGCTGGAGACGCCATTGAGGGTCATCGGCAGCCCCTCGCGGGTGATCCACAGAGCATCATGGGGGTGGCCTTGCAGCAGCCGCGGCCGATAATGGTCGAGATAGCGCACCATGTGGGGAACCAAGCTCGCCGGCAGTGGGAAGTTCATCGGACCGCCGCACTTGAGGTCCTCGCGTTCCAACTGGATGAGGAAGCCGTCGGAGGTCGGCCGGAGATGCTGACCCACCCGCAAACCCGCCAACGTGCGGCGGCGGATCGGCCGGGCGACTGTCAAAGCAATCATCAGGGCGTCGCGGAAGGCGGTGGCATGGGCGAACGGCCGGGCTTCGGGCTTGTCTCCGATTCCGTCGAGAACGGCGAGCACACGTTGGTAGAGGTCGGCGGCGTGGCGGATGCGCGGCGCAATCGGCCGCCGGTTGGCGGCGCCCCGCTTCATGCGACCGGCGGTGCGGCGCAGCCACCCCCAATCGGCGTCGGGCGCCAGGGTCGCCATGATGGCGGCGAGTTGGTCGATGGTGGTCCACAAGGTCAGGGGCGCCAAGGTCGGACGCAACAGGTCGATGTAGCTGCGCACCATGTCCGGCGTCACGCGGTCGCCAGGAGCGGCATCCGGCATCAGCATACCCTGCTGGTCGAGGAAGGTGAGCCAGCGGCCGTAGTTGGCGGCGCGGCTGCGACGGGTCGCGGGCGCCCAGTCGATGGCGGCACCGGCGTCATCCAGCGGCCCGCCAGCTTCGCAGGCAGCTTGCCACAAGCTGCGGTCCTGCTCGGGCCAAGCGCTGACCGACATGCTGCGGCGGTCGATCGTCACGGAGGTCTTGCTCATTGCCTCAGCGCCCCACGACTTGGCCGCGAAGCGAGCGGGCGCGCTCCAGTATGTTGGCGTCATAGCGGGCGACCGCGGCGGCGGTGTCCTGACCGGTGTAGTAGGTCACCGTCGTATCGGTGGAGCGATGGCCGAGGAGCTGGCGCGACAGCTCGTAATTGCCGGGATCGAACTGCTGGCTGAGCTTGCCGGCGAGGTGGCGGAACAGGTGGGGATTGACCACGAGGCCGGTATGGTCGCGCACCGCCCGCTCGATCTGCGCCGTCAAAGCGGTGATGTGCTTGCAGTCGCCATCGCGTCCGGGGAACAGCAGGCCGCCGGCGTCCGACGTCAGCAGCGGGCGGTAGCGCGTCATGAAGTGGTCGATCATCCGCACCAGCGGTTCCGGCAGCACCGCCTCGATCGGCTGGCTGGTTTTGGTCTCCTCCGCCGGGATGACGAGATGGACGACGGCGTGGCGGCCGGAGCGGCTGCGGCAGAGATGGCGATGGACCTCCAGCCGCAGCAGGTTGAGGCGGCGCAACGGCACCAGCAGCAGAATCTGAACCGCCACCGCGGTCTGCGCCATCAGGGCTTCCCGGCGGCTGGGCGCCGCCATGCGGTCGGCCTTGTCCATCAACCGCTCCGGCAAGGTGAGCAGGGCCAGCAGGTGCTTGGGATCGTCGAAGGCGCGCAGGCGGGCGCGGTTCTTGGCGGTCATGCCCTTGCGGCGGCTGCCGAGCTTGGCGACCAGCTTGTTCAGCCGCTCCAGGTCGGCTTTCGGTACCTGAACCCAGTGGCGGGCGACGGAGAGCAGACACTTTGCCTGTTCGATCAGGCCGGGGCTGGCGCCGCCCCGGCGGGTCATCAGCCACAGCAGGGCGATCTTGAAGCGCTCCGGCACCACCAGCGCCGCCAGCGTGGTCAACGCCTGGGGGGCCTCGCCGGCATGGACGAGGGCAGCAGCGAAACGCAGCACGTGCCCGCGGGCGGTCTTCAGCGAGCTGGGGCGCAACGGCCGGGCTGGGCCAAACTCGTCCAGCGGGTCGGCGCCGGACAGCCGCCGCATCCAAGCCGCCAGATCGGTGGCAAAGGACGGCGGGAGGCGGTCCAACGGCAGCTGGTAGTCGTCCCGGTTGCTGGTGACCGGCACCGGCGTGATCGGCCAGCCGGGAAGGGCGGTTGCGACGGCGCGGTTCCACTGCTGGCGGGCCATCCGCTCGACCCGCTGCGGCTTGGCGACGAGGGTACCGGTCGCCAGCGAAGCGGCGAAGGCGGTGAAGGTGTCGTCCGACACGGCGTCCGGCGCGATGTTGTTGTCGGCACAGTACCGCAGGAAGCGGGCGAGACCGCGCTGCATCGCCGGGTCGGTGACCACCGCGCGGAGGCTGTACCAGGGCTCCGGCAGGTGGCAGGCGAGCCGCCGGCGGGTAGCAGTGGCGCCGTAGTGGCGCAGCAGGGTGCTGACGGCGGAGCGGATGTTCTGCCAGCGCTTGAGCGACAGGCTGTGGGCCGCCGGATGGACGGAGGCGATCAGCGGGCGCAGCGCATCAAAGCTGGCGGGGATGGCTGCGAGGTCGCGGCCGACGATGCGGCCGAAGCGGCGCAAGGAGGAGGCATGGTCCCGGGCGCGCTGCGGTGGCAGGGCCGGGTCGGCCAGGACGCGCGTCAGCAGGTCGGCCAGGGAGCGCATATCAAGCACCGCAGGCGGGCTGGGCGGAGACTGGGAGGTTGTGGCAGTGGTCATCCGTGGCCTCGGGAAGACAGGAGTGGACAGGAAGTCCGGATCGGGAAGACGTAGCACGTTTTTGGTTCGAAAATACGAGGGCCACCTCTTCCCGATGGTCGTCCAAGTCCTTGCTACTACTGGACAAGGATGGACAGCAGTGGTCAGCTGATCCAGCGCTGCCTGAGGAAGATGTCGAGGTCCTTCGGCTGGATGCGGATTCTGATGGCCGAGGCGGACGGTGGGCAGGTCGCCCGACGTAATCCAGCGGCGGATGGTCTTGATGCTGACCTGCAGGCGCTCGGCGACCTCAGGGATGGTCAGCAGGGCGGGGGGACGGGAAGGGGGCTTGCTCATTCCGGCTTCGGGGGCTGCGTCGCCTCGCCCGAAGCCGCCAGGTATTCCCGCGCCGCCATGCGGCCCAGCAGGCGCGCCAGCGCACGCAGGCGCTCGACCGCAACCTCGGATTCGGGAGGGGTGCAGGGGGTGGCGGTATCGGGGGAGAGGACATGGTGGGTCATCCCCTCTTCGTGCCAAAGCTGGACTCTTGTGCCGAAAGGGCCAGATCAGCTTTGCGGCGCAGCTGATCTGTTCGGGTCGGTTCGCCGGGCTTTGATGGCGCGCTTCGCTGCGGTGCGCAGGGCGTTCTTGGTCGGCGTGTAGCCCAACGCCTCCAGGCAGAGCTGGAGGAAGTCGACCAGCGGCCCGCCGGCGGCCCCGCCCATGTCGTCCCAGGAGGTGCCGAGCGGCCGGTCGCTGATCGCCTCATAGACGTCCAGCAGGAAGTCGAAAGTCATGTGGTACCCGGCCGCAGCCTTGTGGCGCGTTCCACCGACGCCGGAAGCAACGCGGTCCGCTTCCGCATCGCGCACCAGTTCGGCCGCCGCCCGCAGCATCAGCACACCGCTGAAGGTGTCCTCAAGCGCGTGGTCTGCCTGTCCGTCGATGATGGCCGCGTTGGGATCGTCCGGCGCCAACTGCGCGGCCAAGCCCCACAGGAGCTGCGGGACAGGACGGAGGCGCCCATCCGGTGTGTCGTCCTGGATGGCCTCCAGCAGGGCGTCGCAGGCCGCCATGATGCGCTTCATTCGGTCGCGGGTGGCGCTGGGGGCGGGCATCTGGTCAAGGACTGCGTGGGAGGCTGCCAGGGCCGGAAGTTGCTCGACGTAATGGCGCCATGCCGCAATCCTGCTGGGATCGGACAACTGCAGCCGATTGACGACAGCATCGAACAACGGCCGCCAGGGCTCATCCTGCAATTCCGTCGGCGGAGGTACCTGTTCCGTCATGATGGGTATCGCTGTGATGCCGAAGAGGGACGACGTCGCCGTGTCGGGTCGGATCATACCGGGACCATCCGGCGGCATGAAGGGCGGCTGACGCCGCCCTTCCCCCGCCATGCCCAGCCTTGCCATGCCACGCCGATCCATGCCACGCCAAGGTCGCATCGAGGCGCCAATCGGCCCCTCAATGCACCGTGAAGCGCCCGAATTTCGGGCGCCAATCTCCAAGGCCGATCACCTCGCCGGTGGTGCGGATGATGTCCTGGACATCATCCTCGCTCAGCAGCGACGGCATGAACTGGATGGTGACCGCAGCGCTCCAGTCGTCGAAGCGCGGCCGGACCCGCATCACCCGCAGGCGCTCGACCCGGACACCAGTGCGAAAGCGGAAGCGGCCATCATCCCACAACGCCTCCGGCTCGCGGGGGCCGTCATACTGAAGCGGGATGTTGCCGTCACACAGGATGCCCGCTTTGGCCAGCGGCCCGCGGCGTTTGCGCTTGGCTCCGTCGATCAGCGCCGCCTCGATCAGCTCGCCGGGGAGACAGGGTTCGCCGCCATGCAGGTACAGCGAGCCGAGGAACTCAAGCTTGGCCATCCGCTCCAGGTCGGCTTCCGTCTTCGGCCGCTTGCTGCTCAGCTTCTTGATGTCCTTGACCAGCGGGTCGAGCGGATCGGCCAGCCGGCCGTTGTGCATGAGGAGGGGTGAGACGCCGGTGATCTGGAAGCTTAGGGGCTGATACATCGGGGGCCTCCAGCCGCGGACGGGGGCGGCTTGGCTGGGTGTCGGGGAGATTGACCGTGGCCGTGGCGTAGCGGCGGCCGCGCAGCATGCCGGTCACCATCGCGTGGCAGGGCGCGCACAGCGTCGTCACGGCCTCCAGGCTGTCCTGGGTCCAGTCGCCGCGGGGCGGGTAAACGCGGTGGTGCCCTTCCAACTGGTCTGTCGCGTTGCACAGGACGCACCGCTCGCCATCGCGGGCGAACGCATCACGCCGCAGAGCGCGCCATTGAGGACTGGCGAGGTAAGCGGCGTAACCGACAGGGCCGCGGGCCGGACCCGGCGCCGCCGCTGATAGGGACTCTGCTGACGGAGAGATGTTCGCCGCTGATGTGTTTGTCGGCTTGCATGGGCTCATGCCGATCCATTGGTTCATGCAAGTCGACAAATACCGATTTGTTAGATCGTGGTCAAGGCGCTATAACGGCGTAATGATCCGGCTCATGTCATTGAGCTTGAAGCAGCGTGTCGGGTTAAGGGTCAAGGAGGCGCGGGTGGCCCGCGGCCTCACCCAAGAGGCATTGGCGGATCTGGTCGGACGGACGGTTGAGGCCGTGTCCAACATTGAACGCGGCCGAACCTTTCCGACGATTGAGACGCTGGAGCAACTCGGTCGGCATCTTGACGTCCCGATTCAGTATTTTTTCGAGGACGTTGACCAATCTATTGAAGATAAGCGATTTATATTAGAAGGGCGGGTGAAAGCTATAGCCCGAAGGCTAGGCAAAGAAGATCTGGAAATAGCGGTTCGGCAGCTGACGGCGATCTTGGAAGTTAGACAGTCGAAATCTGGTTAAATATATGAATTCTCACAGAGAATATTTTTCCTTACGGCGTTATTTTATAAACTATTCACGAGATTGATAAAATATTACTTAGGTCTGTCAAGGCCAGCGTGACCAGAGTCGCCTTGACAATGAGGTAGCTCCGAGCGTCGACTGAGCGTTGGCGTGTTTTTATCGAAAGGCGCGGGCAAGGTAGGGGTTCGGCGCACAGTAGTATTTCCAGAAGCCCGATTTTCGCTAATGCACCCCGCGAGTGGTGGCGCATGGCAGCTCGGGCAGAGCCCCACTGGAAATTACTCCATGTATGACAACGTGATTCGCCCGAAGGCATGGCTGGACTTCAACGACGCGCCTGACCAGATGGTCCTGCCGGACTCGCCCCATCAGGCGGGCGCGCGCGACACTATCAAGGCGATGCTGCTGCGGTCGCTGCCGGAGGTGTTGGCCCATCTGCTGCCGAGGGGCAAGATCATCGGGCGCAAGTTCGTCGCCGGCAACACGGCAGGCGAGAAGGGCGATAGCCTGGAGGTCGAGCTGATTGGCGACAAGGCCGGCGTCTGGTGCGACCACGGCAATGCGGCCTATGGGCAAGAAAAGGGCGACATCCTGACCCTGTGGGCCGTCTGTAACGGGATGGACGTGAAGACCGAGTTCCCGGAGGTCCTGAAGTCGGTCAGCGACTGGTTCGGCGGCATGGCGGAAGCCTATGTGAACGGCGCCCCGACACCGGCCGAGCGCCAATTCGACGACTGGCAGCCGGTGAAGACCCCGCCGACGGACGAACTGGGCCACCACACCGGCATGTGGGTCTATCACGACATGGCCGGCGCTGAAATCTGCCGCGTCTATCGCTATGACCCGGCCGACCCCGATACGGGCGAGGCCAAGAAGACCTATCGCCAATGGTTCACCCGCGAACGGCGCTGGTCGGCACCGCAGGATCCGCGCCCCCTCTATCGCATGCTGGAGCTGGCGAACGTCGACGAGGTCATCCTGGTCGAAGGCGAGAAGGCGGCCGACGCTCTGTGGGCCATCGGTATGCCGGCCACGTCGGCGCTGGGCGGAGCGAAGGCGCCGACCGACAAAACCGACTGGTCGCCACTGGCCGGCAAGCGCGTCATCATCTGGCCCGACAAGGACAAGGTGGGTTGGGAGTATGCCGAGAAGGCCGGTGAGGCAATCATGCGGGCCGGTGCGACGTCCGTCTCCACCCTGATACCCAAGGACCAATGGCGTGACGGCACCGACGTCGCCGATGTGGCGGCGGCCTACGACCCGAACGGCAAGGGCCTGGGGTGGACGGCCGACAACATTCGGGCGTGGGTGCGCAACGGCACGCGGAAGGCCATCGTTACCCTCAATCCATCGTCGGGCTACCCCGGTTTGGCAGCTATTTCTCCAGCTCGCGACATGTTCCGCGGCGCTCCGAAAGCGCGCCAGTACTTGGTGGATGGCATCCTTCCACTCGGTATGGTGACGCTCTTTTCAGCTATGGGAGATGCCGGCAAAGGCATGATGACCCTCGACTTGGCGATCAAGGTAGCTGCTGGAGCGCCCAGCACCGCATTCGGTGGCGAAGAGACAGCGTTTGGCGGTCCAATTAGGACGATGGGCAAAGTGGTCATGTATCTCGGGGAGGACGACTCCGACACCATTCATGAGCGACTTCGCAACCTCGACCCGGGCAATCGCCATTGCGGTAATGATAACCTTAAGATCGTGCCCTTGATCGACTATTGCGGCGCTCAACCCCTGGTAACGATGAACAAAGGGCAGGTGAGTACTACGACCTTCTTTGAGCAGGTCCAGCGCGATTTGATTGCCATCGAGGACCTGAAACTGGTGGTGATCGACCCACTGCAGGTATTCCTGCAAGGCGACCTTACGACAGACACCACGGGCGCAGCCTACGCGATGGCCCAGTTTGCGCGCCTTGCTCGTGAGACGGGAGCCGCCGTTATCATCAATCATCACATGCGTAAGCCTGCCAACGGCAAGTCAGTCACCACTCCCGAGCAAGCGCGTGAGGCGATTCGTGGCACGTCTGCCTTGGTCGACGGTGTGCGTTGTGCTTACACGTTGTGGCCCGCCGAAGAAAGTGTTGCACGATCGATTTTGAAAATTCTGGACCGATCTTACGCTCCCAATCAGGTTCTTCTTGGTGCCGTCGTCAAAGCCAATGCCAAAGCCGACCGCGAGACACGGACATATGTCCGCAACCAAGTCGGTCTCCTCGTCGACTTGACTCACCAGCTTCGCGGAGGACGACAATCTGAAGAATTGCTGATGGAGCTGATGGTCGACAAGATTCGGCATTTTGCTGAAGTCGGGCACCCATTTCAGCACACCGGTAAGGATCAGGGGGTGTATCCGAATCGTAAGCTGCTGGGACCGGTGCTTTCCAAGTCATCGCGGGACACCCTTGAGGGTATCGTTAGAAAGCTGCTTGCTTCTGATCGCATTCGCAAGTGTGCTGCGAAGGGGAGCTCTGTACCTAAGTGGCTTGATGTACCAGGTGGACCTTTTGCTCGCGGTGTCGGACGTGTGAAGGCTGGCGCACCGGAACCGGTCGAGGATGCCTGCGTCGGTGATGGTAGCGATGAGGAGTAGCCGAGGTTAGGAAACATCCCCGGTTCCCGCGTCCCCAGCCGGGATCAGAGTTGCCGGGGATTTCCTAAGCCATTGATTTAGCTCAGATAAGTCAGTGGTTGCCTGATCCCTGTCCCCGCTTTTCGTCCCGACGTAACCTATTGTTTTACCGAGGAAATTTGTCCCTGGGGATCGCTATCTTTAGATAGATGAAGGCATCGGGAATGCCTTCATCTAAAGCTCCGGAACGCCCCACTTGGGGCAGGTTCGTTCCGAAAAGTGGCCGAGGTAGTGCCGTATATTTGAAAATCCTGATCATTTGCTGATGCCGCAGGGACGGGTCTATGCCGCCGACGTCACTGTCGCCGTAAACAGCTCGTTCCGGTCTTCGTCGGTGGCGGCTGGCGGCATCAGCGCATCCTGAAACAGGCGGCGCTTTCGGGCGAGCAGGGCGTTCAGATTGCGGTCGAAAGCCGAGCAGCCCTCGCCCAACACCGCCATCGGGATATGCACGAACACCGGCTTGGTCTGGCCAATCCGCAGGGCCCGGCCGGTGCACTGATCCTCCACAGCCGGGTTCCACCAGCGCGAAAGGTGGATGACGTGGTTGGCACGGGTCAGCGTCAAGCCGACGCCACCAGCCCGGGGCGACAGGATCATTGCGTCGAACCCGTCGGCGCCGGCTTGGAAGCGGTCGACCCGCGCTTGTCTTGCGGCTCCAGCCACTTGGCCGCTGATGATCATCGGAGGGGCCGTCAGCCGATAGCGGCGCTGAAGGATGCCGGCCAAGCGTGCCTGCATTGCCAGATCGTCGAGGAAAATCAGGACGCGCTCGCCTTTCCGGGCGATGTCGTCGAGGGCGGTGAAGGTAGCCGCCAGCCGTGCCGATGCCGCGATGAAGGCATCATCGCCGCTGATGCTGTCGGGATCGGGATGGAGTGAAATGGCGCGCAGCCGTTGTAGAGCCCCCAGCATGGCGCCGGCCTTCTCGGCCGTCCGGGCTTCGGCAATCACCAATTCATAGGCGCTGCGCTGCACCGGCGGCATCGGTGTTTCAAGGACGATTTCCTGCGGCAGCGGCAGGTCGGGCAGACGATCCTGTTTCAGCCGCCGCAGCAGAAGCGGCGCCCGTCCGCCATGCCAAGTGTCGAGCGAGGATTTCAGGCGCTTCAGGCGTTCCGGGTCGGGAGACCGCTCATAGTCGGCGCTGAAGCCTTTCAACTCGCCAAGTACGGCAGGATGCACGGCATCGGTGATGCACCACAGGTCGGACAGGCGATTTTCGACCGGTGTGCCGGTCATGGCAACGCGGAAATCGGCGTTCATCGCCTTGGCGGCATCGGTCAGGCGTACGCCCGGCGTCTTGATCTTCTGCGCCTCGTCGAACAGCATCGCCGCGAAGCGTACCTTGCCGAAATCGCGATCATAGTCACGCAGGGTCTCATAGGTGGTCAGCACCCAGTCGGCGGCCTGCAACGCGCCGACATCGAGCGCCGGGCGCTCGTCCTCCGTCCGGCACTTCAGCGCGGCCAGCCCCCGTCCGAAGGCCTCCGTGCAGTTGCCGAGACCAGGGGCGGAGAGATGGCGGTCGGCCTCCGCCCGCCAGTTCTGCAGGAGACCGGTGGGGGCGACGACGGCGACCGGCGCACGCGGGATGACGCCCTCGGCCATGCCGGTGCGGAGCCAGGCAAGAAAGGCCAGCCCCTGCAAAGTCTTGCCCAATCCCATGTCGTCGGCCAGCAGAACGCCCGGCCGCCCCATGGTCCAGGCTTGCTGCAGCCAGGACAGCCCTTCGGTCTGATGGGGCTTCAGTGGCGTCGCCAGCGCCAGCGGCAACGACCTGGACGGGGCAGGGCGGGGAGAGAATTGCCCTTCGACCTCCACCGCTTCCTCGTTTGGGCGGATCAGCAGCGCCTCCGGCCCGCTTTCCCCATCGGGCTTGGGCGGAGCTGTGGTTGAGGCGTCCTTGGGCAGGCGGCTGGTGGCCAGATCGTTCAGCGCTGCGAGCGTGTCGGTGGTGGCGGGGATGGCAACATCCTGACCTTCCACCGGAACGGAAACGCTGGGCAGGCCGGCGCCGATGGCATTCTCCACCTGCTCGCGCAACGCCTCGGCTTCCTCCGCGGTCAAGGGAACCGTACGGTCGCCGACCATCAAACCAGAGGGGGAGTCCTCAGGGCCATCCCCGTCTTTCCGGTCAGCGCTCCTTCCGCCGCCAGCCGCACCGCCATCTCCGAACCAGTCGGTACGGGACAGCGGCACCCATGGGACGACCCGTGGCCGCCATAGCCCGAGCCCAACCACCCGGTCGGCATAGTCCGCCGTCTCGCGGAAGACCAATTCCAGCACGGTGTCGTCGATGTCGGGGCCCAGCGCTTCGCGCAGGAAGGCGCGGGGAGCCGCGAACAGCGCCCGCTTGGTCGCCGGTGGGGCCGACTGCACCCGCCGCACCTCGTCCAGGGCACGGCGCAGCACCGGCGTCGTCACCGCATACCAGTTGTTGCCCAGGGCGTAGACCGGCCGGGCGGTGGTGAAGCGGTTGAACTGGTCCTCGCCGAAGCCGCGTTGCCGGTCCTCGGTCAGCAGCGGTTGGTCCGGGGCGTCGCCGGTCCGGTGGAGGATGGGCACCAGCCGGAGGCTGTCGGCTTCACCCTTGAGGTCCAGCGAAAAGGAATCGGCAACGGCGATGGTCATCGTGCCGATCATTCCACCGGCTTCGGCCATGCCGTCGTCGACCGCGGCGGGCAGGACCTCGCGCAGGGCCGCCACCGCTGCGAAGCGGGCGCCCTGGTCGTCGGCCGGAGACTGGTTCACACGGTCGGCGGCTTCCGCAATCTGGTACAGCGCATCGGGCAGCCGGCCCCACTCCCCGCCGATCCGTAGGAAAGCTCCAATCCGCTTCGCCCCGACCACGGGCTGGCCGGTCGGGCGGCGCCATTCCAACTCCACCGCGTAGGACGGGTTGGTGATCACACCGCGCGTCCGCAGATGCGCGACCACCGGGGCGGGGACGGGAAGGCCGAGCAGGCCGGCTTCCCGGTTCGACAAGCCGGCGACCGCCCGATGCTCCACCAGCAGCAGGTCGCCCTCGGCTATGGCGACCTCGGCGGCGATCAGCCGTTGCGCCAGATCGACGCCGGGCAGCAGGGCGTCGGGGACCCCGACCGCCCACCGGTCGACGGCCAATGTGCCGTTCGCACCGGTTACCCGGATTTCAAGGCCCGTCGGTTGAGGCTCTGCTGAAAAACGAAGCGTCATTTCGGCATCCAGTCCCGATGGGTCAAGTGAATTCCCGCCCGGTCGGCCAGCATCCGCGCGACGCTACCCTGCCAGCGGCTGCTGTCGGAGCCGGCATGTCTCAAGCCGTCATTGTGGGTCTTGCCATCCGGCTTGACGCTGCCCTTCGAGCCATATTGCGGGTTGGGTGGAAAGGGTAGGCAATCTGCATCTAATTCTGACCGCTTATAGTCAGGTTGAAGCAATTGGGGTGCTGTTTTCCAGTTTATTGGCCAAGCGCGAAGTTTGCCGTTATGGCTCCATTCACAAAAAAGGGTATCCCGCACTTGGAGCAAGAGGATCGACTGGTCCCCACTTCCCTTCAGCCGGGCAAAGCCGCCATTTAACTCGCGAACCGATCTTGCAGAGGTGTGGACGGCGGCACCCAGCGCCAGCCACGCATCGTCGATACCGCCGGCTTCCAGGCAAGCGGACCAGAATGCTTCCCGGTATCGCCACTGCTTGTCGTAGGCGTATTCGCCGATGACCTCGAAGAAAGCATTCAGCGAAGCCCTCGCCAACCACTGCCGCATGACGGCAACCACGGTGTCGCCGGCCTTGGCCCAGCGTTCCGGATGCAGGCGCGGGTCGCGCAGGTGGGTCAGCAGGAAGGATTGGACTGCGGCGCGGACTGCTTCGTCCGGCAGCCGCCGTCCGTTGATCCAGGGCGCCAGCAAGCTGCGGGCCAGATTCCCGTAGGCCTCCGGTTCGGAAAAACGCAGCTGACCATCGGGGGCCAGGAAGTCCGTCAGGCGCGCCATGGCGGCCGGGCCGGCGGTGCCGGCGATGCAGTCCGGGGCCAGTTGCAGCACCTCATGCTGGACCGCACGCATATAGCCGGAGACGGCGCGCAGCGGGTCGTCAAGGCATGCACGGGCCAGCAGCGCCGGAACGGGGTCGGTGCCTTGCAGGATCTGCAAGGCCAGCGTCTTCGGCCCCTTGACCGCATCGAACAGATGGCACCAGTTGTCGGCAAGGCGCCATGGCTGAAGGCGCGTGTCGGCATTGCCGGTGATCAGCCGGCGGATGGCACGCCCGGCCTCTGCCATTCGCGGACCATCCGGGGCAAAGCCCTTCAGCCAGCCTTCGATCAAGGTTCTACGGACCCCGGCCCGGCGCTCGGCAAGTCGCAGGACCGCCTCCAGCAACCCATCCAGCGCCGCAAGCGGCGCCTTGTCCGCCCACATCAGCCAGGGCGCATCGCGCAGGTCGCGCGGCGCGGCGCCTTCCCAGCGTTGCGGGCTGCGCGCCGCCTGCTGCAACCGGCGTCGCACCGCCTCCAGCACATCGCCGGCCGGCAGCGCCGGCGCAGCGTCGCCCGCCGCCAACGCCACCAGCGCCTGTGCGCTTCCCGGCATTTCGGGCAGCTTCACGCTCCGGCCCAGCAACTGCACGGTGGCGCGCAGCGCTTCGAGCGCCTGGCGGGTGTGGCTCATGGTGCGGTCCCCGGCGTTGTTCCCAGCAAGCCGCGGATGCGGTCGCGCAGCCGCTGCAACTCTTCCGAGGTGCGGGCGGACAGTACGAAGCGAAGGTCGATGCGCCGGTTGCGCCGGTAATCCTCCTCGGTCGCCGCCTGGGCTTCGGGAAGCGGCCGGCGTTCGCCGTAGCCGGACACGCCCAGCAGCGGAAGACCGTCGATGTTGCGCAGCCCTTCCAGGACCGGCTGGGTCTGGCGCAGGGTCTGGAACACCGCCAGGGCGCGGTCGGTCGAAAGGCGGTCGTTGCGTGCCTGCGAGTCCGAGCGCGGCAGATTGCGGTATGGCTGGCGGTCGGTGTGCCCTTCCACCAGCATAGTCTCCAGGATCGGCATGCTGTCCGCAGGGCAGCCGTCGGTCTGCCCACCCACGGCGTAGCAGGGCAACAGCCCGGAGAGCACGTCCGCCAGTGTGACGATGGTCTGCTGCGCTTCCGCCCGATAGTCGGCCCGCCCTGTTTCGAACAGCAGGTCCCCCGACAGCCGCAGGATGCCGGAACTTGGGTCGAGCGACACGCGAACCCCCTTGTCCTGAAGGGATTGCTCCAGCGACAGAAGCAGGCGGTTGCGCAGGTTCTGGCGGTTCTCCAGGTCGCGTTCGAGCTGGGCCACCGCCTCCGTCAGCAATTGCCGCAGTTCTTCGTTCTGCGCCCGCTGGCGGGCCGCTTCCGCCGACTGTCGCTGCGCTTCCGCCTGGGCCTGCCTTGCGCGTTCAGCCTGTTGCTGTGCCTCGGTCTCCGCCAGTTCGGCGCGGCGCAGCGCCTCCTCATAGCGGGCGCGCTCGACCATCTGCTCCTCCTCCGCGTCGCGGAAGTTGAGCGCGAAGACGGTCAGCATCAGCAGGAAGATGAACAGCACGCCGACCATCAGGTCGCTGATCGAGGCGAAATAGCCTTCGCCGCCTTCTTCTTCGGCTCCGGTCGATGCCGCCATGTCCTATCCCCTCAGCGCCGCCCGACCGGCGCGAAATCTTCAAGCGTGGCTTCCAGATTCTTGACCAGGCTGCCGAGCTGGGTGGCCGCTTTCGCCAGGTTCTGATCGGTCTGGCCGACGAACTTGCCGATCTGCTCGGTGAAGCCCTTGAGGCCGGTCTGGAGGGCGGACAGGGTGTTCGACAGCTCCCGGTCCACCCCTTCGAAGCGCTGTGCGGCGCCATTCAGGCTGACGGTCAGCTTCTGCGCGGCATCAAGCACCCCGTCGAAGCGGGTGGTGGTGCCGGATACCTGTTCGATTGCCCGGCTGACGTCCAGCGACGCCCGGGCCAGCGGTTCCATCGCCGCACGGGCGCTCTGGCCGGCGGCGGTCATGCTGTCGGCGGCCTTGGCCAGCGGCTCCACCGCCTTCGCGGCGGCGCGCTCGAACTCGGAACTGCGGGTGGCCAGTGTGGTGGCGGCCTGCCCAAGCGCGGCGATCTGACCGGCCAGCCCGCCGGCCCGTTCGCCGACCAGCCCACCGGCGTCGCGCAGGGACCCGCCTGCCGCCTCGCCCCCCTTGCGGATGGCGTCGGACGCCTCGGTGCCGGCCCGGCCCAGCCGGTCGGCTGCACCGTTCAGCGCCGTCGCCACACCGTCCCCAGCCTCGCCCAAGGCGGTGCGCAGGGTGGCGGCGCTGGCGGTCCCGCTTTCCCGCAGGGCATCGCCGGCCTGTCCGAGCGCCGTCCGCAGATCGGCCATCATCGCCTGCAATTCGGTTCGCATGCCCTCGGTGGCGTCGGCAATGCGGTTGACCGCCTGCTCCGCCCCCTGGCCGAGCGCGCTGCCGCCTTCGGAGGCCGCGCGTTTCAGACCGGCGGACATCCGCTCCACCGAGCGCTCCAGCCCTGCGGTGGTTTCCGCAACGCGGGCGGCCAACTGGCTGAAGGCTTCGGTCCCGGCGTTGCGGCTGCTTTCGGCCAGCGCCCGCAGTTCCGCGACCATCGCCTCGACCGAAGAGGACAGGCGGGCGCCGCTCTCCTCCGCCTGACGTCCCATGGTGGTTTCCATGGCGGATGCTGCTTGGGCCAGGGTGGTGGCGACGCCGCGTGCGGCTTCCTCGAAGCCGGCGGCGGCCGCTTCGATCCGGGAGGCCATCTGCTGTCCGGCCTCGGCACCGGCGGTGCGGCTCTGTTCCGCGACCGCACGCAGGGTCTCGGTCAGGCCGCCCATCTGGTCGGTGATGCGGGACAATGCCGCTTCTGCTCCTTCGCCCATGCGGGCGGCCATGCTGTCGGCCGACTGCGCCATCTTTACTGCGGCGTCGCCCAGCCCCTGCTGCAACCCCTCCAGCCGCGCACCCAGACCGGACAGGGTTTCCGCAACCTCGTGCATGCGGTCGCCTGTTCCGCCCTGGAGCTTGTCCAGGAAGGCGTCGAGCATCGAGCGCATGGTGTCCTCGTTGCGCGAGGCCATGCCGTCGGCCAGCCGGCCCATCGCCTCGGCCAGCGGCCCGATATGCTCACCCAGCCGCGTGTCGAAGGCACGATCCATGGCGCTGCCGAGCGACACCGCCAGATCGTTGGTGAAGCTTTCCAGATAGTCGGACTGCCGTGTCAGCAGTTCGTTCGTCTCCTGCTGGAGTGCGGCCGGCGTCATCAGCGGAATTCGTGTTTCCAGCGCGGAATTGAACGAAGCCAGTGCTCGTTCGACCTGCTTGAGGCGGCTTTTTCGGACAAGAGCGTAGATGATGGACAGCAGCATGCCCATCAGCGAGGTGATGAACTTGAACGACGCCGTGTCGAGCAGTTGGCGCAGCGCGCCGTTGCGTTCCGCCGCGGTGCCGGTCACCACCTCGCCGGCACTGCCCAGGGCGACTGCCAAGCCAAGAAAGGTGAACAGCAACCCGGCGCCGACCAGCAGGTTCGGCATCGCCGCGTGATACCGCAGGTCCGTCGCGATGGACGGGCCGCGTAGCAGGTCCAGGTCGAACCAAGCTCCTGGCCGGGTCGTCGAACGCACGGGACGACCAGCCGACCGGGGCGGGAGCAGGGATTCCTGGAACTCGCGCCAAGCAGCGCCAAGAATGGGGTCGCGCCGGAAGGTGGCGTTGACCTCCTCATAGCGTTCAGCGAAGGACAGTGCGTCCGTCGATTTGCCGAGTTCGCCGCTTGCCGCCCGAAGCGCCCGAAGCAGGCGTCCGGTCCCCCGGTACAAAGAGGTGATCGATGCCGCCGTCCAGAGGACCAGGAATAGAACGACAAGCCCGATCGTGTAGGGATTGGAGATGATGGGAGCGGCGGCCTGGACTATGTTCATGGGGTGGTAATCGCTTCGACGTGATCCATCATACGATGGCATTGATAAATACAATTTCTTGAAAATACGCTAACGGTGCCGCCAATGACCGCTATAAGCGTTTCGATCTATGACGGTGCGCAACTCTTGGAGAGGCGCGACTGCCGCACGACTCTGTTACCCGATCAGCGGACGGCGGCGATCTGGCGGGGTTTGGCCTATCCGCTGCTGGAGGGTGAGCGCATCGACATCGCGGGTGAGGCCGTCGTGCCTAGCACTGCTTCACCGTTGGCGGTCCGCGCATCGCGGGCCGATGCGCGCTTTACCATGGTCGAGGGGGTGGGGGAGGCCTATCTGCTGATTCAGGGGTCGGTGATCGACCGTGAACAGGCGGCGGCCCGGCTTGCGGCAGGCGGGCTAACGGTTCTTCGGCACGGGCGCTATCTGGGCGATCTGGTGGACGGGCTGGCGGCCGACTGGTTCGTCCGGTTCCAGAGCCCATCCGCCGCGCCGCAGCCGTTGGCCGACCATATCCGCACCCTGCTGGACGGGTTGCTGCGGCCTGCTGAGGCGCCCGCGAGCATGGCGGAGTTGCGACTCCGGCTCGTGGAGGGCGAGTTGGCTCAGGCGAAAGCCGCAGCGGCGTCATTGAAGACCGAGGTCGCCCGTCTGCGCTTGGCGCTGGCCGAGCAGGCATCGGTCCCCATCCAGGATGATGGCGGGGAGGTCGCCGACCGGCTGCGCGCCGAATTGGATGACCTTCAGAAGGCGTTGGCCGAAGAGGCGAAGCACCGGATTGCTGCCGAAGTGCTTGCACTCGAAACCCCTCGCTCGCCGAGTCCGCCGGCAACCGGCCGGCTGAAGGACGAGGTTGCCGCCGTCTTCGCCGGGCTGCTGCCGCGCATCCGCCTGCTTCGGTCCAGCCTGGACGTGGTTGCGGTCGAGTTCTCCGACCGGCGCTTCCTCTATGGGGCGCTGGCGGAACTCGCCGACGGGACTACCGGGACGCCACCGAACTGGAAGAAGGTGAAGGGAGCCGACCGCTGGTGGGAACGGCACATTTCCAACGGCCAGGACGACACAGGCCGCGTGTACGCACGCTTTGTCGCCGAAGGTCGAAACTGGGAGGTGCTGGTCTCACACAAGGCGGAGCAGCCCAGGGACATCATATGGCTGCGGTCCCGTGGCTGACCGCAACATGGGCTGAACATGAGCATCCGAAAACCGGAAATGAGACGATTGGGATGCGGCCGCCACTGATTTCCGGGGGCCGCATCCCGGCTAGTTATCTGGGGATCGTTCCGACGAGGGTTCCGTTCGCTGTGCCGGCCGCAGGACGCAGGCCACTGCATCCAGAAGGCGAAATTTGTCGAGTTGGCTGATAGCGGGCAAGATAGGCTCCTGATGGTATTGAGGTGCCTACTCTTGGCGCTGGGTCCCGGTTATACCCGATCGGTTACCGCCGATAGGGACGTGACTGAACAATGGCAGATGCTTGCTGCGGCCGATTTGGACACAGGATATGTACACAAATAACTTCTTTTACGAGAAAAATCATAAATTCTTGCTCAAAGATGGAGCATGGCGCATGGTGACAATTCGAAAGAGTTTATAGATCGCGGATCATTTTATGAGTGCAGTGGTATACGCGCATTCTGTTCCCGGTCAGGACGAAGTGCTTTGGGAGCCTTTGGCGGCTCACCTGACCAAGGTCGCCGACCAAGCGAGGAGGCTTGCCGCCACGTTCGGCGGCCAAGAGCTTGCACGGGCCATGGGGGCGCTCCATGACATCGGCAAGGCGCGGGACGCTTTCCAATCCTATATCCGGGGCCAAGGGCCGAGCGTCGACCATTCCACCGCCGGTGCCGTTATCGCTGAGCGCAACTACGCTACGCCATTCGGCCGGATGATGGCCTATGGGATCGCCGGCCATCATGCCGGATTGGCTAACGGCGGCATTGCCAGCGGTGGACTGTCGTCGCTGAAAGACCGGCTGGCAGCCGGGGCCGCCACGCCCCTGCCGGTACGCTGTCTGACGCCCGACCTCGACATCGCGCCGACGTCGGTCGTTCTGGCTGCGCCGGTGCTGTCGGAGGGGTTCACGCACGAGTTCTCAGCCGCTTTCCTCATTCGCATGCTCTTTTCCTGTCTCGTCGATGCCGATCGGCTGGAGACGGAGCGATTCTATGCGGATCTGCATGACGAGCCAGTCGAGCGGGGGTGCCCGCTCACGGTCGCCGATCTTCGTGACCGATTGAACACGCATCTGGCCCAATTTGAGGGACGGACCAGCGCGGTCGATAGTTTGCGGGCGGAGGTGCTGACTGCGGTTCGGGCGAGAGCAGACGACGAGCCGGGATTGTTCTCGCTGACGGTGCCGACTGGCGGCGGCAAGTCCCTGTCGTCGCTGGCCTTCGCACTGGACCATGCGGTTCGGCATGGGCTGCGACGGGTCATCTATGTGATCCCTTTCACCTCCGTTGTCGAACAGACGGCAGCGGTCTTCCGCGACGCCCTGGGCAGCGATGACGCCGTGCTGGAACATCACAGCGGCTTCGATTTCGAACCGGCGGACGGCAACGCGTCCGACGATGAAGGCAAGGACGGTGCCCGCAAGCTGAGGCTCGCCGCCGAAAACTGGGACCGGCCGGTGGTCGTCACCACCGCGGTGCAGTTCTTCGAAAGCCTGTTCTCCAACCGCCCGTCGGCTTGCCGGAAGCTGCATGCCATCGCCGGGTCGGTGGTGATCCTGGACGAGGCGCAAACCTTGCCGCTGAAGGTGTTGCGGCCCTGCCTGGAGGCGCTGCGCGAGTTGGCGCGCGGCTATCGGAGTTCAGTGGTTCTGTGTACGGCGACCCAGCCGGCGGTGACGACGGAAGCCGGCTTTAAGGGCGGCCTGGACAGGGTGAGGGAACTGGCGCCCAACCCGCCTGACTTATACCGCCGGCTGAAACGGGTGACTGTCAGCGCCATCGCCGAACCGCTGCCCGACGAGGCGCTTGCCGAACGGCTGCTGAACGAACCCCAAGCCTTGTGCATCGTCAACAGCCGTCGGCATGCCCGCGACCTGCACCGGCGGATCGCAGTGGCCGAGGGGGCACGACATCTGTCCACCTGCCTGTGCGCCAAGCACCGCCGGGCGGAATTGGCGGCCATCCGCCAGGACATCAAGGATGGTAAGACCGTCCGGCTGGTTTCGACCTCCCTGGTCGAGGCTGGGGTGGATTTCAGCTTTCCCGTCGTCTACCGGGCGATGGCCGGGCTCGATTCCATCGCGCAGGCAGCGGGCCGCTGCAACCGGAACGGCGAGTTGCCCGAGTTGGGGCGCGTCTTCGTCTTCGAGAGCCCGGAGGAAGAAGGCTACCGGCCGCCGGTGGAGTTGGCGCTGTTTGCCCAAACAGCCGCTAGCGTTCTTCGCGCCCATGACGACCCGCTGGCTCTCGACACGTTGCGCGCCTACTTCCAGCAGGTCTACTGGTTGCGCGGTGACGAGGACCTGGATGCTGCCCTGGTGGGGGAGGGGCCGAACGCCATCCGCGGCATCCTGAACGCCCTGCGTCTTCATCGGCGCAAGCACGACTTCCCCTTCGCCGACATCTCCAAGGCATTCCGGATCATCGAGTCGCCGCTGGTGCCGGTGATCGTACCCTATTGTCCTGCCGGTGAGCCGGACGCCGTCCCGCGCCTGCTCGACGCCCTGCGCCACGCTCCGGCGGACAAGACCGGGGGGATTGCCCGCGCCCTGCAGCCCTATCTGGTCCAGGTTCCCCGTTCGGCCCGTGCCGGCTTGCTGAAGGCCGGGGCGGCGGAGTGCATCCGGAGCGGTGAGTTCGGCGACCAGTTCGTCGCGCTGGTCAACGGCGACCTCTACCACCCCGACGTCGGGCTGGATTGGGAGGATCCTACCTTCCGGCGGTTCGAAACCAGCATTTTTTGAGGGAGAGCCATGGCCTACGGCGTGAAACTTCACGTGTGGGGCGACCGCGCTTGCTTCACCCGGCCGGAAATGAAGGTCGAGCGGGTGTCTTACGACGTTATGACGCCGTCGGCGGCGCGCGGCATCCTGGAGGCAATCCATTGGAAGCCGGCGATCCGCTGGGTAATCGACGCCATCGAGGTGCTGAAGCCGATCCGCTTCCAATCGATCCGCCGCAACGAGGTCGGGTCGCGCGTGCCCACCGCCGCCGTGCGCAAGGCGATGAAGGCCGGTGCGGTGGAGGACCTGCGCATGGTGGCGGAGGAGAACCGGCAGCAGCGCGCCGCCACCCTGCTGGTCGACGTCGCCTATGTCATCCATGCCCATTTCGAACTGACGGAGCGCGCCGGACCGGGCGACAGCGAGGCCAAGCATCTGTCGATGTTCAACCGCCGTGCGGCCAGCGGACAGTGCTTCCAGCAGCCTTGCCTGGGCGTGCGGGAGTTCCCAGCGAATTTCGCCCTGCTGGAGGATGGCGCCGCACCGGTGTCGGAATTGCTGCCGGACCAGCGTGAACGCGACCTCGGCTGGATGCTGCTCGACATCGACCATGCCAACGACATGACCTCGCTGTTCTTCCGCGCGGCGCTGCGCGACGGAGTGATGGCAGTGCCGCCGCTGAACTCGGTGGAGGTGCGGTCATGACCGTCCTTGCCGCACTCAATGGCTATTATGGCCGCCTTGCCGATCATGGCGAGGTGCCGCCCTTCGGCTATTCGACGGAGCGGATCGCCCACATCATCGTCCTGTCGCCCGAAGGCGAGACGGTGGAAATTCTGCCCTGGCAGAGCCTGTCGGGAAAAAAGGCGGAACCACGCCCGACGGCGGTGCCGCAATCCTTCAAGCGTCCGGGAACCACACCGCGCTCTTTCTTCCTGTGGGACAACGGCAAGTTCGTGCTTGGCCTTGGGGTGGACAAGGTGACGCGGCAGCGGGTTGCCCATCCGGCCAACCATGCAGCCTTCCAGGAGTTGCACCGTCGACTGCTGGCCGGAACCGAGGATGCCGGGCTGGCCGCCCTGTTGCGCTTCCTCGATGGCTGGTCGGCCGACCGTTTCGACGCCTGCGGTTTCACCGACGCCATGCTCGACCAGAACTTCATGTTCATGCTCAACGGCGACCGGAATGATCAGGGGGAGCCGCGCTTCCTGCACGACCGTCCCGCCGCCCGGCGCATCTGGGAGCGCGCGGTGGCCGAGGGTGCCGGGGGTGAAGGAATCTGCTTGGTAACGGGAACGCGCCAGCCGATCGCCCGCCTGCACCCGGCGATCAAGGGGGTGATGGACGCGCAGAGTTCCGGCGCCTCCATCGTCTCCTTCAACAACGACGCCTTCACCTCCTACGGCAAGGAGCAGGGGCTGAACGCGCCGGTGTCGGAGGCAGCGGCCTTCGGGTATGGCGCCGCCCTGAATGCGCTGCTGGCGCGGGGCAGTGGCAACCGGTTGGTGATCGGCGACGCGACCACCGTGTTCTGGGCCGATGCCTCCGGCGGAGAGGAGTCCGCCCAGAAGGCGGAAGTGCTGTTCCACGATTTGCTCAGTCCACCGCCGGCCGAGGATGCCGACGAGGCGCAGGCGATCCGCAACGCCCTGCTTCCTGTCAGTCAGGGGCGACCGGTGCGGGAGATTGCCCCGGAACTGGACGAACGGACGCGCTTCTACGTTCTCGGCCTGTCCCCGAACATCGCCCGGCTTTCGGTGCGTTTCTGGCTGGAGGACAGCTTCGCGGCCATCGCCGAACGTGTCGGCCGCCATTGGGAGGATCTGCGGATCGATCCCGCGCCCTGGCGCACCGCGCCGGCGGTCTGGATGCTGCTGCGCGAGACCGCTCCGCTCGGCAAGACCGAGAACATCGCGCCGCAACTGGCCGGGGAGGTGATGCGCGCCATCCTGACCGGCGGCCGCTATCCCCGCAGCCTGCTGGCGGCGGTCATCACCCGCATGCGGGCCGGCGACCCGGTGAACGGTGTCAAGGCCGCGATCTGCCGAGCCTGCCTAAACCGCGACTCCCGCCTGGGAACGAAGAAGACGGAGGAGATACCCGTGAGTCTGAACCGAGACGAGGCGAACCCGGCCTACCGGCTGGGCCGTCTGTTCGCCGTGCTGGAGGGTGCCCAGCGGGCGGCCCTGGGGGATGTGAACGCCAGCATCCGCGACCGCTATTTCGGCGCGGCGTCGGCCACCCCGGCCAGCGTCTTCCCCATGCTGCTGCGCAACAGCAACCACCATCTGGCGGTGCTGCGCAAGGGCGACAAGCCCCGGCTCGGCGGCTGGTTCGAAGGGGAAATCGGCCAGATCCTCGGCGGTCTGGACAGCGGCTTCCCGCGCTCGCTGCGCATCGAGGATCAGGGGCGCTTTGCCATCGGCTATTACCACCAGCGCTATTCCGGCAAGGCCGCCGCTTCCAACGAGCAGGCCGCCGCCACCGAACAGACCGTCTCCGAGGATTGAACCATGTCCGCGATCCAGAACCGCTACGAGTTCGTCTATCTGTTCGACGTCACCAACGGCAACCCGAACGGCGATCCTGACGCCGGCAACCTGCCTCGGCTCGACCCGGAAACCAACAAGGGGCTGGTGACCGACGTCTGCCTGAAGCGGAAGATCCGCAACTTCGCCGCGCTCAGCCGTGACGGCGAGCCGCGCTACGGCATCTATGTCCAGGAAGGGGCGATCCTGAACGAAAAGCACCGTGCCGCCTACCGCGCGGTCCGCCCGGACGACAAGGATGTCGAGAGCGCGAAGAAGCTGTCGCCCAAGGAAGCGGAGGAAAAGGCCGTCCGGCAGTTCATGTGCGACAACTTCTTCGACGTCCGCAGCTTCGGCGCAGTGATGAGCACCAGCATCAATTGCGGGCAGGTGCGCGGGCCGGTCCAGCTGTCCTTCGCCCATTCGGTGGAGCCGATCCTGCCGCTGGAGATTTCGATCACCCGCATGGCCGCCACCTCGGAGAAGGAGGCGAAGGAGCGCAAGGATGGCGACCCGGCGGATGATGGGCGCCGCGACAACCGCACCATGGGGCGCAAGCATGTCGTCCCCTACGGCCTGTATCGCTGCCATGGCTACATCTCCGCCAAGCTGGCGGAGGGGACCGGCTTCGACGAGGACGACCTGGACCTGCTGTGGACCGCGCTGGAGGGGATGTTCGACCATGACCGCTCGGCTGCCCGCGGCGAGATGGCCGGCCGCAAGCTGCTCCTGTTCCGTCACGACAGCGCGCTCGGTAACGCTCCCGCCCATCGCCTGTTCGACCTCGTCACCGTAAAACGGCACTTCCAGGGCGAGGATTACGAGCTGGACGGCCCCGGCACCGGCAACCTGCCGCCGGCCCGGCGCTTCGCCGATTACCGGATCACCCTGGATGCGGCGCACGTGCCGACCGGGGTGACGATGATCGAGAAGTTCTGAACCAAGCGGGCAGTCAGCCGGGGAAGGGGGCGGTATGGACGACGATGATCTTCTTCCCCTGTCGGCGTTGCAGCACCAGCTGTTCTGTCCCCGCCAATGCGCCCTGATCCATGTCGAGCGGCAGTGGCAGGAGAACACCTTCACCGTCGAAGGCCGGCTGCTGCATGACGCGGTGGATGCGGGCGGCCGGGACAGGCGGGGGGCCGTCCGCACGGTGCGGTCGATGCCGTTGCGTTCGCGGAGGCTTGGCCTTGCCGGCGTCGCCGATCTGGTCGAACTGCATGGCCCCGAGCAGCGGCCTTATCCGGTCGAATACAAGCGCGGCCGGCCCAAGGCCCATCGGGCGGACGAGGTCCAGCTCTGCGCCCAGGCCATGTGCCTGGAAGAAATGTTCCACACGGACATCGCCGAGGGGGCACTCTTCTATGGGGAGAACCGGCGGCGTGTCGTTGTCCGGCTCGACGGCGAGTTGCGGGAGCTGACCGAACGGACGACGGCCGCCGTTCGCTCCATGATCGAGTCGGGCCGCACCCCGCCGCCGGTCTACGAGGCGGCCAAATGCCGGAACTGCTCGATGATCGAGCTTTGTCGGCCACGCCGGCTGGGCCGTCCGCCGCCGGTTGCCGACTGGCTTGTCCGGCACTTGGAAGACGGCGAAGACGCGATGCCGCCCGATGACCGTGGAGACACCGACCGGGGAGACTCCTGATTCCATGCGCCAGCATTTGAATACGATGTTCGTCACCACCGAAGGCGCATGGCTGTCCAAGGACGGCGCCAACATCGTGGTGGAGGTGGAGCGGCGGGAAATCGGCCGCGTGCCCATGCACATGATGGGCGGCATCGTCTGCTTCGGCCGGGTCGGCATGTCGCCACCGCTGATGGGGGCCTGTGCCGAAGCTGGAGTGACGGTCTCCTTCCTGACCGAACACGGCAAGTTCCTGGCGCGGGTGGAGGGGCCGTGCAGTGGAAATGTGCTGCTGCGCCGACGTCAGTATCGGGTGGCCGACGATCCGGAGGCCGGGCTCGTCATCGTCCGCGCCATCGTGGCGGCGAAGGCAGCAAACCAGCGTGCGGTGCTGCGCCGCGCGCTGCGGGACCATGGGTCTTCGATGGGGCAGACCGGCCGGTCTGGGTTGGACGATGCCCAGCGCCGCCTGGGAGATGTGGCACGCCGGGTGATGGAGGCGGGGAGCATCGACGTCGCGCGCGGCCATGAAGGGGATGCCGCCAATGCCTATTTCGGTGCGTTCGACCATCTGATCCGCCGCGACGATGATGCCTTCCGCTTCCGCGGTCGCAGCCGCCGTCCGCCGCGGGATGCCTGCAACGCCCTGCTGTCCTTTCTGTACGCCATGGTCGGGCACGATTGCCGCTCGGCGCTGGAATCCGTCGGCCTGGACCCGCAGGTCGGCTTCCTGCATCGCGACCTTCCCGGCCGTGCCGGCCTCGCCCTTGATCTGATGGAGGAGTTCCGTCCTGTGCTGGCCGACCGGGTCGTTCTGACGCTGATCAATCGCCAGCAGATCGGGCCGAAGGATTTCACCTATATGGAGGGCGGTGCCGTGCTGCTGCGGGACGATGCCCGCAAAGCGGTCCTTGCCGCCTATCAGGAGCGCAAGAAGGATGAAATCACCCACCCGTTCCTGAACGAGAAGGTCAGCCTGGGATTGGTCCCGCACATTCAGGCGCAGCTGCTTGCCCGCCATCTGCGCGGTGACCTGGACGGCTACCCGCCCTTTCTTTGGAAATGACCGGCCATGCTGATGCTGATCACCTATGACGTGAACACCCAGGACGCGGCCGGCCGCCGCCGATTGCGCCGGGTTGCGAAGGCATGCCGGGATTTCGGCCAGCGGGTTCAGTTTTCCGTGTTCGAATGTGAGGTCGATCCGGCACAATGGACTGCGCTGCGTGCCCGCCTGCTCGGTGAAATCGACCAGAGCACAGACAGCCTGCGCTTCTACCATCTTGGCGCCAATGCGAGCCGTCGCATTGAACATGTCGGCGCCAAGCCCGCGCTGGACCTCGACGGGACGCTGGTGTTCTGAGCGTGCGCGAACCCAAAGCGGACAGGAAACTCCTGGGAGGTCCGCACCGCAGCGCTGTCAACGACTTAGCTTCTATGGCATAGTGAGCGACGCCCGACAGAGTGGGGCGCACGAGTGGTTCGCGCTCGATCCGGGATTGTGGGCTCCTGAACAAGTGGATATTGACTGGCAGTCGCCCCCTACGCGGGGGCGTGGATCGAAACAAGATCGGTGTACTGACCCGACCACCAGTTGTCGTGTCGCCCCCTACGCGGGGGCGTGGATCGAAACAGGCCGATGACCTGATTGACCATGAGGCCGGTCAGGTCGCCCCCTACGCGGGGGCGTGGATCGAAACCCTGCCCTGGTAACGAGGCTGGAGACTGAGGCCGGTCGCCCCCTACGCGGGGGCGTGGATCGAAACAGCAGGCGACGCAGTTTGAGACGCTGTTCGGCCGGAGTCGCCCCCTACGCGGGGGCGTGGATCGAAACCGCGTCACGCCGTGCTGGCGGGCCAAGTCACGGAGGTCGCCCCCTACGCGGGGGCGTGGATCGAAACAACAGCAGCGGCAGATGATCCTGCAAAAGCGGGGGTCGCCCCCTACGCGGGGGCGTGGATCGAAACACGAGGTTGATATCCACGAGCAACCGCACCCGCGCGTCGCCCCCTACGCGGGGGCGTGGATCGAAACCCAGGCCATCGACGTTGAGCGTAGCCGCGCCTGGTCGCCCCCTACGCGGGGGCGTGGATCGAAACACAGCCTTCCCACAGCAACGCTTGGGCCGCTGCCGTCGCCCCCTACGCGGGGGCGTGGATCGAAACGGTATCGGGCAAACCGCTGCCAAGGGTCTCTATGGTCGCCCCCTACGCGGGGGCGTGGATCGAAACCGTTGGGGAAAGTAACTGCGGTCATCACATCACCGTCGCCCCCTACGCGGGGGCGTGGATCGAAACAAGGTCTTTGCCCCGTCGCACCCTGACCTGTCCGCGTCGCCCCCTACGCGGGGGCGTGGATCGAAACCGCGCCTTTCTGGAGTGGATCGCTTCGGAGGAGAGGTCGCCCCCTACGCGGGGGCGTGGATCGAAACAAGATCGGTGTACTGACCAGACCACCAGTTGTCGTGTCGCCCCCTACGCGGGGGCGTGGATCGAAACCGACAGCCGTGTTGGCGGCGGCAACGGCAATGGCGTCGCCCCCTACGCGGGGGCGTGGATCGAAACGACTGCACCAGCCAGTTCCGGGCGTAGGTCAGGGCGTCGCCCCCTACGCGGGGGCGTGGATCGAAACACCGAAATGGACGAGCGCGAGCGCATCCGTCAGAAGGTCGCCCCCTACGCGGGGGCGTGGATCGAAACCGCACCGACGTCGCACTCGCCGACAATGGCGCCGGTCGCCCCCTACGCGGGGGCGTGGATCGAAACCGCCCTGCTGTCCGCGGTGGAGCAGATGCGCGAGGTCGCCCCCTACGCGGGGGCGTGGATCGAAACATCATCGACTACCAGATGAGCGGCGCTGAGGAAGTGTCGCCCCCTACGCGGGGGCGTGGATCGAAACAGCGTTGGGAGAACAGCGACGTGTGCGTGAACCGTCGCCCCCTACGCGGGGGCGTGGATCGAAACGTTGCAGGCCCAAGGGAGCGCCACCCATGACTGACGTCGCCCCCTACGCGGGGGCGTGGATCGAAACCGGGTCTGGAGCGCGTCATAGACGAGGCTGGCGTGTCGCCCCCTACGCGGGGGCGTGGATCGAAACCTCGCGGTTGATCCAGCGTCGGCAGGCATCTTGAGTCGCCCCCTACGCGGGGGCGTGGATCGAAACCGCGACCATGCCAGTCACATTGCTCCCGGCCATCGGTCGCCCCCTACGCGGGGGCGTGGATCGAAACATCGGCGGTATCGGCCGTCCATGCTTGTCCGTCAGGTCGCCCCCTACGCGGGGGCGTGGATCGAAACAGGCCCTGCGCGTGCAGGACGGCCAGCTTCTCGCGTCGCCCCCTACGCGGGGGCGTGGATCGAAACTTCGTCGAGAACATGGCGCACCCCTTGCAACAAGTCGCCCCCTACGCGGGGGCGTGGATCGAAACGCCGCCGCTGACGAACTCTTCGCCCGGTACGTCAGTCGCCCCCTACGCGGGGGCGTGGATCGAAACAGCTTGGCCGCGATGGGCGGCGGCACGCTCACCAGTCGCCCCCTACGCGGGGGCGTGGATCGAAACAGCAGGCGACGCAGTTTGAGACGCTGTTCGGCCGGTCGCCCCCTACGCGGGGGCGTGGATCGAAACGAAGGCCAACGGCACTTGGTCACGGGCATAGCTGGTCGCCCCCTACGCGGGGGCGTGGATCGAAACACGAACGCGGACATCGAGGCGAAGTTCGGTGGGGTCGCCCCCTACGCGGGGGCGTGGATCGAAACGTTCTGATCGTCGGCATCGTTGAGGCGCACGTCAGTCGCCCCCTACGCGGGGGCGTGGATCGAAACCTCGCTGGTGCCGAGCCAGATACCGGCCTCGCCGGTCGCCCCCTACGCGGGGGCGTGGATCGAAACCAGTACACGGGAAAGCTGGTCGACGACGACGACGTGTCGCCCCCTACGCGGGGGCGTGGATCGAAACCAAGAATCTCGGGGCTGAACGGCTATGATCCGCAACTGTCGCCCCCTACGCGGGGGCGTGGATCGAAACTTCCCCGGCTTCGAGGAATTGGCGCCCGTTCTGGGTCGCCCCCTACGCGGGGGCGTGGATCGAAACATCATCGCGACATCCCGGCCGATCCATGCGCGGAAGTCGCCCCCTACGCGGGGGCGTGGATCGAAACGACCCTGACCAAACCGCGCGCCTGGTGGCGCTCGGTCGCCCCCTACGCGGGGGCGTGGATCGAAACTCAAACTTGCGGCCAGCAAGCCGGATGCAAAACGGTCGCCCCCTACGCGGGGGCGTGGATCGAAACAACTGCGATGCGTTGGCCGCCCCGGTCCAGTTGCGGTCGCCCCCTACGCGGGGGCGTGGATCGAAACAGGCGGGCATTGCTGCCCACCTGCGAGGTGATGGCGTCGCCCCCTACGCGGGGGCGTGGATCGAAACTCATGCCGGAGCCGAACCACAAAGACCCCGCCCCCGGTCGCCCCCTACGCGGGGGCGTGGATCGAAACACCGCCTCGTAGCCCGAATAGCGCTTGACGCTGCGTCGCCCCCTACGCGGGGGCGTGGATCGAAACTGGTGCGCAATACCGATGGCGCGCGGAACGGCCGAGTCGCCCCCTACGCGGGGGCGTGGATCGAAACCCAATCGCCGTCGTAGACGTAGGCGGTAGCGCCGGTCGCCCCCTACGCGGGGGCGTGGATCGAAACTGCGACCTGACCGGCGAAAACACCTTCGGCCTGATGTCGCCCCCTACGCGGGGGCGTGGATCGAAACATGCTGTCGATCTCGGTGTCCGCGTCCCGCATCAGTCGCCCCCTACGCGGGGGCGTGGATCGAAACGCCGTCACGGCGCCGGAGGTCTCCTCCCACGCCTGTCGCCCCCTACGCGGGGGCGTGGATCGAAACCTATGGCTGGTGACCTGAAACCCCGGCACCAGAAGTCGCCCCCTACGCGGGGGCGTGGATCGAAACCAGGCCGACATCGTGCTGTGGGCGCTCCGCCTCGGTCGCCCCCTACGCGGGGGCGTGGATCGAAACATCTACCACTCCGAGGTCTGCATCCGTAAGGACCCGTCGCCCCCTACGCGGGGGCGTGGATCGAAACGGCACAGGGCGCAGCCTCAACCCGACGGCGGCCAGGTCGCCCCCTACGCGGGGGCGTGGATCGAAACGAAACGAACAGCCTGTCCCTGCGGGTGTGCAGCCGTCGCCCCCTACGCGGGGGCGTGGATCGAAACGACAGCCGTACCCCCGGCGCCCGCAAGGTCTGGGAGTCGCCCCCTACGCGGGGGCGTGGATCGAAACTCGATCAACAGGCGGGTGACGCGCAGCTCGGTCAGTCGCCCCCTACGCGGGGGCGTGGATCGAAACTTGCCCAGCTTGAGGATCGCGAAATCCCACGGGGTCGCCCCCTACGCGGGGGCGTGGATCGAAACGTCAGGGGACATTTTCGCAAGCAGGTAGGCTGTGGTCGCCCCCTACGCGGGGGCGTGGATCGAAACCGGATAGACCGCGAGCGCCGCTTTCAGGCTTTCCAGTCGCCCCCTACGCGGGGGCGTGGATCGAAACAGCAGCTTGGCGTGGCCAGGGTCGGCCAGCTCCCAGTCGCCCCCTACGCGGGGGCGTGGATCGAAACCGCCGCCTTTACGGCACTGCGGAGCCGGCGCCGTCGTCGCCCCCTACGCGGGGGCGTGGATCGAAACACCGAAGAGGCCGAATTCACGGCGGGGACCGAGGAGTCGCCCCCCACGCAGGGGCGTGGGTCGAAACTGGACCTTCGGCACCTTCGGATCCGACCTGATCGCGTCGCCCCCTGCGCGGGGGCGTGGGTCGAAACGGCAGCGGCCACTGCACCGCCGGGGTGCCGGGCTGGTCGCCCTCCATGCGGGGGCGTGGATCGAAACACCAAGCCGGCCGAGACGTGGCTGACCGGCACGCGTCGCCTCCCATGCGGGGGCGTGGATCGAAACAGGCAGGTGCCTTGACCACATCGGCCTGAGCGGCAGTCGCCCCCTGCGCGGGGGGCGTGGATCGAAACAACCGCATCGGCACCTATTGGCACATGCTGCCGCGTCGCCCCCCACGCGGGGGCGTGGATGGAAACGCGAACCGCATTCGCGCCCGGGCCCGCAACGCCGGTCGGCCAAGCTGACAGTACGGTCAACTCCGCCGGATCGCTCCGCCTTGTGACGCCTGCGGCGTCAGCGAACGCATCCAGCGATGAAGGACGCGCTCTATCGCCGCGGCGTCCTTCCGGGCGGTCCGCCGCACATACCGGGCCGTTTCCCGTGCTTCTCCGGGCGACATGCCGTAGTTGGTCCGGAAGGCCCGGATGAACGAGGCTTCGGAGCCGAAGCCCCAGTGGTAGGCGATGTCGACGATCCGCGGGCGGTCTTGCCGGGGGGTCACCAGATCATCCAGTGCCCGCGCCAGCCGCCGGTCCCGCACATGCTTCGCCACCCCGCCCAGCGGTTCGAACAGCCGATAGAGAGCCGAGCGCGACAGGCCGAAGCTGTCGCAGATGAGGGCGGTCCCGAGTTCGGGAGCTTCGAGCTTCATCTCGATGAACTCCTTGATGCGGTCGAGCAGCGCCCCCCGCGGTTCATCGACCGGACTGCGGGCGTCGATCGCCGATCCGGCGCATGCGGCGATCAGCCCGGCGATTCCGTCGGCGACCGCCATCGCCGCGGAGGCGTCCAGAGCGGGAAGCTGCGCGTCGAGGGCGCGCAAATGGTCGTTCAGGAGCATCCCGACCGCCGAATCCGCAGGCAGCACCAGCCCATGCAGGGCTTCCGGCACCTTGACCAGGGGGGCCAGCCCGTCCCGGGGGATCAGCAGGGCCAGCAGTTGGAACGCGGAGGTCTCGACGGTGACGGGACACCCCAAATTCAGGAACCCGATGTCGCCGGTGCGCATTGCGACCGTACTCCCCCCCTTCGAGACGGTGCAGCCACCCTCGAGATAGAGCGTAACCATGCAATGGTCCAAGGCGCCTCGGGCGATGGTGGCGTTGGTGCGGCGCAGGGCCATTGCCGGCCCGCCGATCCGCAGCATGAGAAGGCTCCCGAGATGGAAGGCCGTCGCCGATCCGGCGAGGCCGGTCTCGTCCGCCGCGCCGGCCGGTTCCGCTTCGAAAAGGATCGACAGCAGGTCACGCCACCGGGTGAAGCCGGCCCGGCCCGTGGTTTCCTGCGGATCGAACGACAGCGTCGGGATCGACCGGCGTTCCGCCGCCTCACGGGGTCCCATCGTGATGACTTGCCTCATTGTTCCGAAGCCTCGCCGCGCGACCGACACCGGTGTCGATAGCAGGCGTCCGTCGTCGCCTGCAAGATCGCGGTTTAGCCCGGTCCCCCGCCGTCGGCCCGAACTCTCGTATTGAGACGCAATGTCAAATCTTTGGGACGGATCGACGAGTGTAACCATGGACGATCCGGTAAATTGCGCCCTCGACTAAAAAAATTACCGTGGGCCGATGGGTCGCCGGGACGTGGCTGCCTCTACGCCGCGCACCGGCCGCGCCCCTTTCGCCGCCCACCCGACAGAGGTTGGCGTCAGAGGCATGCGACATTCGACCGACAGGCGGCCACGCTCCGCCGGACAGCTCATCGGCCCGGGTGGCCTGCTGTTCGCCCTGATGAGCTGCACGGCGCTCACCCCCCTGCATTCCGCGGCGGCCGACGAGGCTCTGCCGACCGGCGGGCGGTTCACCGCCGGGTCGGGGCGCATCGTCGAGCAGCCCGGCGGCCTGCGGATCGAACAGGGGTCGCGCACCGGCACCGTCGAATGGCAGGGCTTCTCCATCGGCAGCGGCAAATCCGTGCATGTGGAGAACGGCGCCGGCGCCACCCTCAACCGCGTCACCGGCAATCTGCCCTCCCGCATCGACGGTTCGCTGACCGCCACCGGATCGGTCTATCTGGTCAACCGCGCCGGCATCGTCGTCGGCAAGGAGGGGCGGGTCGATACCGGCGGCGGCTTCTACGCCTCGACCCACGATGTTTCCGACGCCGCCTTCGCCGCCCAGCGCGACCTGACCTTCGCCGGGGACTCCAAGGCCGCCGTGGTCAATATGGGGACCATCGCCTCGCGCGGCGGCGACGTGGCGCTGATCGCCCGCTCCGTGCGCAACGAGGGCAAGATCTCGGCGCCGAAGGGAACGGCGGCGCTGCTGGCCGGCTACGAGGTGCTGGCGAAGGAGACGGCCGACGCCGAGGGACGCTTCGCGGTCAAGGTCGGCGGGTCCGACACCGAGGCGGTCAATGCCGGCACGCTGGCGGCGGCCAACGCCGAGATGCGGGCCAATGGCGGCAGCGTCTACGCGCTCGCCGGCAACACCGGCGGCGTGGTCAAGGCGACGGGCGTCGCCAAGCGGGACGGGCGCGTCTTCCTGACGGCCGGCGACGGCGGCAGCGTCGCTGTCGAGAGCCCGGTGGTGGCGCAGCGCCGGACCGGGGAGGAGAACCGGCGTCCCGACGCGGCGAAACCGGACACCGCGAAGGCGGAGAGCGCGGGGAAGACCGTTAGGCGGGAGCCGCGCCCCTCGCGGCGGCCGGAGCGTGCGGGCGGCGACATCCGCGTCTCGGGTGGGGCGGTGACGGTTTCCGACAGGCTGGACGCCTCGGGAGCGACCGGGGCCGGCGGGACGCTGGTGGCGACCGGCAAGGCGGTGGTGCTGACCGGCAAGGCGGCGCTGGACGTATCGGGCGCGTCAGGTGGCACGCTGCTGGTCGGCGGCGACTACCAGGGCGGCCGGACCGCGGCGACGCGCTACCTCGCCGAGCCGGTGGCGACGGCGCGGACGGTCACGGTGGAGGCGGGGGCGCAACTCCGCGCCGACGGGACGCGGGGGGACGGCGGCCGGCTGGTCGTGTGGTCCGACGGTGACACCGCCTTCGCCGGAGCGGTTTCGGCGCGGGGCGCCGGCAAGGGCGGCGACGCGGAGGTGTCGGGCAAGGCGCGTCTGGCCTTCACCGGCACGGCGGACCTGCGCGGGACGGCGGGCTTCGGCACGCTGCTGCTCGACCCCTACAACCTGACCATCTCCGATGCCGCCGACAGCGGGATGTCCGGCTTCAGCGCCAGCGGCGACGACAGCGTTTTGAACGTGAACACGCTGAAGTCGGCGCTGGATTGGGCCAATGTCCTGGTAACGACGGGGGACGGCGGCACCCAGGCCGGCGACATCACGGTGGCGGCACCGTTCACCTGGAACCAGTCGACGATGCTCACCCTGTCGGCGTACCGGGACATCAGGGTGAATGCCGCCCTCACCGCCCAGGGCGACGAGGGCATGATCGTGCTGAAGGCCGGCCGCGACATCGCGGTGAATGCGGCCGTCACCGGCGAAACCAGGTCCAACCTTTCGCTGCTGGCCAAGCGCGACGTCACGGTGAGCGCCGCCATGCGCGGTGCGCAGGTGGTGCTGTGGTCGGATTACGGCGGTATCGGGACGGGAACGGTGCGGTTTGACGCGGGGGCCACCGTCACGGCCACCGGCGGAGCGTCCATCCTCTACAATCCCACCGCCTACACCGCGCCGACCGACTATTCCGGCATCGCCGGGGCGGGCACGACGGTGACCGGCTTCATGCTGGTGAACTCGGTGGAGAATTTGCAGGCCATCGCCAGCAATCTGGCGGGCACCTACGCGCTGGGCCGCGACATCGATGCGCAGGCCACCGCCGGCTGGAACAGCGGCGCCGGCTTCGTCCCGCTGGGCAGTGCCGCCACCCCCTTCACAGGGCGGTTCGACGGCTGGGATCATGCCATCGACGGGCTGACGATCAACCGGCCGGGCAGCGACGATGTCGGCCTGTTCGGCGTCGTCGGCGCCGGCGGCGTGGTGCGGGGTGTCCGCATGGTCGGCGGCAGCGTGCTGGGGTCGAACCGGGTGGGAGCCCTGGCCGGCAGCAATGCCGGGATGGTGACCTGGGCGTCGGCCACCGGCACGGTGACCGGGCGGGGCGGCGAGGTCGGCGGGCTGGTCGGCAGCAACGCCGGGACGGTCGGCCAGTCCTTCGCCACCGGCGCGGTGACGGCACAGGGCGGTGCGGCCGGCGGGCTGGTCGGCAGCAACAGCGGGACGATCCTCCAGGCCTATGCCAGCGGCGCCGTGACAGCGGGGGGCGATCAGGCGGGCGGCCTGGTCGGACGGATGACCGCAGGGTCGGTGACCGAAGCCTACGCCCTGGGCAGCGTGACGGGAACGAGGTCGGTCGGCGGCCTGATCGGCGACAATGGCGGCACGGTGACCGAGAGCTACGCCACCGGCGCCGTGACGGGGCAGGATGCCGGCGGCCTGATCGGTGCCGACCAGCGGCACGGTCCTGAATTCCCTTTGGGACACGCAGACCACCGGTCTTGGGAATGGCGTCGGTGTCGACAGCGGTACGACCACCGGACTGAGAGGCCTGACCTCAGACGAGATCCGGGATTCCAGCACCGTAGCGGACGGGAATTATTTCAGCTCCGGTACTTACAAATGGTACTCGAATATCTTCGATATAGGCCCGGACTTCAGGCCCATCGGGGTATGGGAGGCGGCCAGGACAGGAGCGGACGGCTACAGGGTCGTCAGCAATCTGCATCAGCTCGTCCTGATAAACGCGAGCGATGGCTGGACCGAATATCCCAAGGGCAGCTATCGGTTGGCCATGGACATCGACGCGTCCGAAACCGCAGGCGCCAACCCCGCGGGGATCTGGGGCGAGCGCGGATTTTATCCGATTGGGAACTTAAGCGTCAGATTTCGAGGAAACTTCGATGGCGACGGTCATGTAATCAAAGGACTATTCATCAACCGTCCAAATGAGAGGTACGTCGGATTTTTTGGCCAAGCAGTTGGATCTGCTAGTAATAATGCCATTATCAAAAATATTGGAATTACCGATGGTCATTTTACTGGACAAATTTTTGTTGGAGGTCTTGTAGGATCTATTGAAGGTGGAGTGTCTATCGAAAGCTCTTACTTCACTGGAAGTGTTTCCGGCCAAAGTATTGTTGGTGGTCTTGTTGGAAATTCACAATCCCCCTTGGATCGGATCAAACGATCTTACGCGGTCGCATCGGTCACTGCGGCAGGGAATCGGGCTGGAGGGCTTGTCGGAAGAAGTTATGCAGGGATCGATCAGTCCTATGCCTCCGGCAGTGTGACAGGAGCCACCAACGTCGGCGGCTTCATCGGCGAGCATACTCAAGGCACCATCACCAACTCCTATTGGGACACGCAGACCAGCGGACAGCAGAACGGCGTCGGCAACAAGGTGGTGACCGGCCTGACCGGCTTGACCACGGCCGAGGCGCGACAGGCATCCTCCTATGTCGGCTGGGATTTCACCAAGGACTGGTACCAGTCCGGGGACATGCGACCGATCGGGCGGTGGGAGGCGGCGAAGGCGGGAAGCGACGGGGTCGCCGCCATCACCAACCTCCACCAGCTCCAGCTGATCGATGCGAACCCGGCGGGGTCCTACCGACTCGGCGCCGACATCGACGCCCAGGCCACGTCGGGCGCCAGTGCCGCCGGCATCTGGGGGACGGGCGGCTTCGCCCCGCTGGCGGGCGCCGGCTTCACCGGCAGCTTCGACGGGCGCGGCCATCTGATCCGCGGGCTGACGATCAACCGGCCGGCGAGCGACGATGTCGGCCTGTTCGGCAAGATCGGCACCGGCGGCACGGTGAGCAATGTCGGCCTCGACACGACCGGCGCCGTCACCGGCGGCAACCGGGTCGGCGCCATCGCCGGGACCAATAGCGGCACCATCCTCCAGTCCTTCTCCCGCGCCGGCGTGACCGGACAGGGGGCCGGTACCGGCGGGCTGGCGGGCAGCAACAGCGGCACCATCCGTCAATCCTATGCCGCCGGCACGGTGGCCGGGCAGGGCGACGGCGTCGGCGGGCTGGCCGGCGTCAATGACGGCACCATCCTGCAGACCTATGCCACCGGCGCGGTCACCGGACAGGGCGACCGGGTCGGCGGACTGGCCGGGACCAACGGGACGGGCGGCAGCATCGCCCAGTCCTACGCCACCGGCGCCGTGGCCGGGCAAGGCATCGCACTCGGCGGGCTGGCCGGACGCAACGACGGTACCGTCACTCTGTCCTATTGGAACACCGAGTCCAGCGGCCGGGCGGACGGTGCCGGGGCCGGCACCCCCACCGGCATGACCGGGCTGACCGGCACGCAGATGCGCGACGCGAGCAGCTTCAGCGGCCTAGACGCCCTGGCCTGGGCGCCGGCCGACGGCACCGACGCGCCGCTGCTGTTCGGCGTGTCCGGCGCGGTCGGCCTCGCCCACAACACCGTCTATGGCGACGATCCGGCGACTGTGCCCATCGCCGTGCTGGGAGGGTCGGTCTGGAACCGGATCAGCGGCGGGGCGAGCAGCACCCTGGCGTCCGGCGCCAATGTCGGGACCTATCTGAACCTTGTGGACGTGTCGGGCGTGACCGGCAGCTTCGGCCTCGGCGGGGCGGCCCGCGTGGTGAATGTCGGCGCCGTGGTGACGCCTGCCACCCTGACGCTGACGGCCGACGGCGGCACGATGGTCTATGGCGACACCGTGCCGACGCTGACGGGGTTTACGGTCACGGGCTGGAAGAACGGCCAGACCGGCGCGCTGCTGTCGGGCGTGACCGTCTCGACCGACGCCACCTCAACCTCGAATGTCGGCAATTCCTACCGCACCATGACGGCGGGCGGCACGCTGTCGGGGGCCGCCGTCGGCAACTACACGATTGCCCGTACGGATGGCGCCTTCTCGGTGACGCCGGCCACCCTGACGGTGACGGCCTCGGACGGCACGATGGTCTATGGCGACACCGTACCGGCGCTGACCGGCTATACGGTGACGGGCTGGAAGAACGGACAGACCGACACCCTGCTGTCGGGCGTCACGGTCTCGACCGACGCCACCTCCGCCTCGAACGTCGGTGCCGGCTACCGCACCATGACGGCGGGCGGGACGCTCTCCGGTGCTGCCACCGGCAACTACACGTTTGCCCGAGTGGACGGCGGCTTCTCGGTGACGCCCGCCACCCTGACGGTGACGGCATCGGACAGCACGATGGTCTACGGCGACGCAGTGCCGACATTGGGCTACAGCTTGTCCGGCTGGAAGAACGGCCAGACCGACGCCCTGTTGTCGGGCGTGACCGTCTCCACCGATGCGACCTCCGCTTCGAATGTCGGCAGCTCCTACCGCACCACGGCGACGGGTGGCACGCTGTCGGGGGCCGCCGCCGGCAACTACACGCTCAGCCATGTGGGCGGCGCCTTTTCGGTGACGCCGGCCACCCTGACGCTGACGGCGTCAGACGGCACGATGATCTATGGCGACACCGTGCCGGCGTTGACCGGCTATTCGGTGTCGGGCTGGAAGAACGGACAGGGCGACGGGCTGCTGTCTGGCGTCACGGTTTCCACGGACGCGACATCTCAGTCGAACGTCGGGACGGCCTACCGCACGATGACGGCGGGCGGGACGCTCTCCGGTGCCGCCACCGGCAACTATACGATAGCCCGTGCGGACGGGGCCTTCTCGGTTACGCCCGCCACGCTCACGGTGACGGCGGCCGGCGGCACGATGGTCTATGGCGACGCCGTGCCGACGCTGACCGGCTATTCAGTGGCGGGCTGGAAGAACGGCCAGACCGACGCCCTGCTTTCGGGCGTCACGATTTCCACGGACGCGACGTCTCAATCGAACGTCGGCACCACCTACCGGACGATGACGGCGGGCGGGACGCTCTCCGGTGCTGCCACCGGCAATTACACGGTTGCCCGTGTGGACGGCGGCTTCTCGGTGACACCCGCCACGCTGACGGTGACGGCGGCCGGCGGCACGATGGTCTATGGCGACGCGGTGCCGACGCTGACCGGCTATTCGGTGGCGGGCTGGAAGAACGGCCAGGGCGACGGGCTGCTGTCGGGCGTCACGGTTTCCACGGACGCCACCTCCGCCTCGAATGTCGGCACCGCCTATCGGACCATGACGGCGGGTGGCACGCTCTCAGGTGCTGCCACCGGCAACTACACGATTGCCCGTGCGGACGGGGCCTTTTCGGTGACGCCGGCCACCCTGACGGTGACGGCGTCGGACGGCACGATGGTCTACGGCGACGCCGTGCCGACGCTGGGCTACAGCCTGTCCGGCTGGAAGAACGGGCATGCCGATGAACTGCTGACGGGCGTGACCGTCTCGACCGACGCCACCTCCACCTCGAATGTCGGCACCTCCTACCGCACCACGGCGACGGGTGGGACGCTCTCCGGTGCCGCTTCCGGCAACTATACGATTGCCCGTGCGGACGGCGCCTTTTCGGTGACGCCGGCCACCCTGACGGTGACGGCGGCCGGCGGCACCATGGTCTATGGCGACGCCGTGCCGACACTGACCGGCTACAGCGTGGCGGGCTGGAAGAACGGCCAAACCGACGCGCATCTGTCGGGTGTGACCGTCTCGACCGACGCCACCTCCACCTCGAACGTCGGCACGTCCTACCGGACCATGACGGCGGGTGGCACGCTGTCGGGCGCCGCCTCTGGCAACTACAGCTTCAACCGTGTGGATGGTGGCTTCTCTGTGACGCCTGCCACGCTGACGCTGACTGCGGCCGGTGGCACTATGGTCTATGGCGACACCGTGCCGACGCTGACCGGCTATAGCGTGACGGGCTGGAAGAACGGGCAGACCGACGCGCTTCTGTCGGGCGTGACCGTCTCGACCGACGCCACATCGCAGTCGAATGTCGGCACCTCCTACCGCACGATGACGACGGGCGGCACACTGTCGGGGGCCGCCGCCGGCAACTACAGCTTCAGCCGTGTGGACGGTGGCTTCTCGGTGACGCCGGCCACGCTGACGGTGACGGCGGCCAACAGCACGATGGTGTATGGCGACGCCGTTCCGGTGCTGGGCTATACGGCATCGGGCTGGAGGAACGGCCAGGGCGACGGGCTGCTGTCCGACGTGACCGCCTCCACCGACGCCACCTCCCTGTCGAATGTCGGCACCTCCTACCGCACGACCACGACGGGCGGGACGCTGTCGGGGGCCGCCGCCGGCAATTACACGCTGGACCATGTCGGCGGCAGCTTCTCGGTGACGCCGGCCATCCTGACGGTGACGGCCGGCAGCCGCGCGATGGTCTATGGCGACGCCGTGCCGGGTCTGGACTACAGCGTGGCGGGCTGGAAGAACGGTCAGACCGACAGCCTGCTGGCGGGGGTTGGCGTCTCGACCGACGCCACCGCGCAATCGAATGTCGGAGACTACCGCATCGCCGCGACGGGCGGGACGCTGTCGGGCGCCGCCGTCGGCAACTACACGCTTCGCCATCTGGATGGCAGCCTTTCGGTGACGCCGGCCACCCTGACGCTGACGGCGGCCGACGGAACCATGATCTATGGCGACGCCGTGCCGGTGCTGGGCTACAGCGTGTCGGGCTGGAGGAACGGACAGGGTGACGGGCTGCTCTCGGGCGTCGCCGTCTCCAGCGATGCGACGGTGCTTTCGAACGTCGGCACCGGCTATCGCAGCATGACGGCGGGCGGCACGCTGTCGGGCGCGGCGGCCGGCAATTACAGCTTCAACCATGTAGACGGCAAAGTCTCGGTGACGCCCGCCACCCTGACGGTGACCGCGGCGGACGGCACCATGGTCTATGGCGATGCCGTGCCGGTGCTGGGCTACAGCGTGTCCGGCTGGAAAAACGGCCAGGGTGACGGGCTGCTCTCGGGCGTCACGGCTTCCACCGACGCAACCTCCCTCTCGAACGTCGGCACCGGCTACCGCACCATGGCGGCGGGCGGCACCTTGTCGGGGGTGGCGGCCGGCAATTACAGGCTCAGCCATGCCGGTGGCACCTTCTCGGTCACGCCGGCCCTGCTGACGGTCAGTGCCTCCGACGGCACGATGGTCTATGGCGACGCCGTGCCTGCGCTGGGATATTCGGTGACTGGTTGGAAGAACGGCCAGACCGATGCCCTGCTGTCGGGCGTCACCCTGTCCACCGACGCCCGCTCGCGGTCGGCGGCCGGGGCCGGCTACCGCATCACGGCGACCGGTGGGACGCTGTCGGGGGCGGCCAGCGGCAACTATGTGATCCGCCATGCCGATGGCAGGCTGACGATCGGCCGGAGACTGCTGACGGTCGCGGCGGACGATGCCGTCCGGCTGTCCGGCACCGCCAACCCGGCCCTGACTTACCGGATTGTCGGCCCCGGGCCGCTGGACGGCGACCGGATCGACGGCCTGCCGGAAACCCTGGCGACGGCGGCATCGCCGGCCGGAGCCTATGCCATCACGCAGGGCGGCCTGACCGCCGGGGACAATTACGACCTGCGCTTCACGCCGGGGCTGCTGACGGTATCGCCCCAGCCGTCCGGTCTGGCCGCCATCCTGCCGGCGCGCCTGATCGAACCGGTCACTCTGTCGGGACCGGCCATCGCAACCCCCGGCCGCCCGGCCGAAGCGGGAGGATCGTCGGAGTCCGCGTCACCGGCCTCCATGTCGGCAGCGCCCGCGTCGGAGGTCACCGGCCAAGAGGTCGCCGACACCCGCAAGGACGGCGCGCAAGACGTCTGCGGGGCCGCGGGCGGCGAAGGCTGCGCCTCGCTTCCGCATCCCGCCAACCGCTTCCTCGGAACCTTCCTGAGTGTGAAGTCCCCCTGATGTCCCCGACCGTCTTCCGTTTGTCCTTCGGTGCCCTGGCGCTAGGTGCCCTTGCCCTGACGGGTGGGGGAGTGCTGGCGCAATCCCTGCCGGTCGAACGCAACCCGCCGCCCCGGCCGGCCGAACCGTCCAACACACTCTCGATCGACCCCGGCAACGGGGCCGCGGCGGACCGGACCCCATTGGGCGTCGAGTTGAGCGCCATCAGGCTGATCGGCCGCGATGCCGCCGTCCCATCAGCAGGCGGGGCGGCAGGCGGGGCAGACGTCGGCACCGGTGGAATCCTTACCGGCCGGATCGGCATCGGCGGTGCCGAAACCGACCAGGCGCTGCGGGACGACCTGCGCACCGCCCTTTCCGGCTTCATCGGGCAGCCGCTGTCGATGGCGCTGATCGCCGATGCGCAGGCCGCCATCGCCGGGGTTTACCGCGAGGCCGGCCATCCCTTCGTGTCGGTCAGCATTCCGCCGCAGGAGGTCACCGCCGGCACCCTGACCCTGCGGGTGATCGAATTCGCCCTGGGGGAAATCTCCATTCAGGGGGAGGCGGACGGCCAGGGTGACGGGCGCGCCGCCGCCATCGCTTCCGGCATCCGCGGTGCGGAGGGGGAGCGGATCGAGGTGGCTCGGATCGACGAGGATCTGCGCTGGTTGAACCGCTACCCCTACCGCCGCGTCCAGGGCATCTTCTCTCCCGGCGACGGCCTGGGCCGCTCCGACCTGACGCTGGAGCTGGTGCCGCAGAAGCCGTGGCAGGTCTTCGCCGGCTATGCGAACACCGGCACGCGGGAAACCGACCGCAACCGCTTCTTCCTCGGTGCCGGATTCGGTCTTCCCCAGCTTGGCGATGCCTACGGGTCGTGGCAGACCACCGGATCGCGCGACCTGTTCGCGGGTGCCGGGCGCCTGTTCCCCGGCGATGGCGAGCGTGCCCACTATCTCAGCCATTCGGCGCGCTTCGTCCTGCCCACCGCCGCCCGCCAGGCGATCGAGATCAGCCCGAACTTCGTCGCGACGCGGCAGAGGAACGGCTCCTTCACCTCCGACAACAACTTCTTCGAGCTGCCGGTCTATTATCGCGCCGCGCTGTCCAGCCTGCTGCCCGGTGTCCATCTCGGCGACGTCCAGGCCGGGGTCGAGGCCAAGACGCTCGACCGCCGGACCTTCTTTGATGGCGCCGGTCTCGGCCGGGCGCGCGCGGATGTCGTCCAGGTCGGCCTCGGCTGGGACCGGAGCTGGAGCGACCGGCTGGGAGCGACGGCGCTGAGCCTGATCGGCAAGGTCAATCCGGGCGGCGTGATGGCCAACAATGACGATGCGGGCTGGACCGCCTTTTCGAACGGCCGGGTCCGGAAGGCGCGCTATGGCTATGTGACCGGTGTCGCGAACCGTAGTACCGACCTTGGCGGCGGGATCAGCCTGACCAACGAAATGACGGTGCAGTTCGCCGGGCAGGCGCTGCCCGACACCGAACAGATCGCGCTCGGCGGACTCTATGCCGTGCGCGGCTATGACCTTGGGAACGGAGCGGCCGACCGCGGCGTCATCCTGCGCAACGAGCTGCGCCTGCCCGGCGTTCCGCTGGTTCGGGACGACATCCTCCAGCCCTTCGCCTTCGTCGACGGCGCGGTCGGGAAGGACATCGGCGCGCGCCGCAACCTGTTCCTGGCGGGGACCGGTCTCGGCGTCGACTACCGCGTTGCGGACCATGTGACGACGAACCTGACAGCCGCGGTCGCGCTGGCCGACGAAGGCAAGCGGCAGGCCGGCCATTTCGACCTGAAGGTCCGCGTCTTCGCCACCTATTGACCTTCCACCACCCATCCCGTCTTGAAAGGACGACCGAGCATCGTGACCATGACCCGCCGAAACACCGTTTTCCGGGGCACCGCTTTCCCGGGCGCCGTCCTGCCTTTGGTGATCCTTCTGTCCGCAGCCGGCACGGCAGCGCAGCAGCCGGCTTCTGTTCCGGCGCCGAACCGGACGACCGCCAATTACGACGACTGGCTGGTGCGTTGCGAGACCGAGCGCGACGGCACCAAGGAAACGAAGCTGTGCGAAACCGTGCAGACGATCGCCGGGCCGGACGGCCGGATCGTCGCGCAGGTCGTGATCGGCCGGCCGAACGGGGCTGCCGGGGACAAGATCCTGACCGAACTGCCGGCCGGCGTGCTGCTGCCGCCCGGCGTCGCCATCCGTGTCGGCGACAAGCAGGTGGCATCGCTCACCTTCCGGCGTTGTCTGCAATCCTGCCTCGCCGAAGCGGATCTGCCCAAGCAGAGCCTCGACACGCTGGCGAACTCCACGCAGCCGATCAGCCTTGGCTTCTCGGACGGGTCGGGAAAGGCGGTGACACTGCCGCTGTCGGCCAAGGGGTTGCGCAACGCCTATGCGGCCGCCGGCGCTCCCGGAAAGTAACAGTGGCGAGGAAGAGGTAAGTGTCGCCCGTGGAGGCTTGACCCGTTGATGCTTGACAGAGGGCATATGCGGATGCTTCCCCTTTCGGAGGGGAATTGTTCGAGTGCGATCGATGTCCGATGCGGCCCATGTGACGGAACCCGTTGTGACGGCTCCGGTTCTTCGCTTCGACAGCCTGGCCATGTCGGCGGAGGAGGGATTCGGGCAGTGGCGGGACCAGATGTCGCCGATCTTCGACATAAGCCTGTCGAAGGAGGATTTCGACGGCTTTCGCGGTAGCCTACAGACTTACCATCTGGGCGGCGTGCTGCTCGGCCGCTGCACAACAGTGACGCAGACCTTCCACCGCACCCCCCAGGTGATCACCCGCAGCGGCATCGACCATTATCTGATCCAGTTGCAGGTGAAGGGTGGGTCCTGTGGGACGATGGGGCGGCGCGAGGTCGACGTGCGGTCTGGCGACGTCTGCATCCTGGATCTGGCGCAGACGGTCCACACGGTGGATTACAACGTCGACACCCTGACTCTCTGCCTGCCGCGGGAGATGCTGGCTCCGCTGGTGGCCGCGCCGGATGAGCTTCATGGGCTGGTGCTGCGCGGCGGCAGCTCGATCGGCTCCCTGTTGTCCGCTCACATCCAGTCCCTCTATCGGGTGGCAGGCCAGCTGTCTTCGCGCGAGGCCATGACCGTGACCAAAGGTGCAGCCAGCTTCATCGCTGGTTGCCTAGGGCCGACCGTCAATGCGCTCGACCTCGTCCGGCCTGAGATGCAGGCGTCCCGCATGGCGGAGATCAAACGCTACATTGACGGGCATCTCGGCGACCCGGGGTTTGGAGCGACCCAGATCGCCGAAGCGTTCGGCCTCTCCCGCCCCACCCTGTACCGCCTGTTCGAACCGCTGGGCGGGGTGGCCGCCCATATCCTGCGGAGGCGGCTGGATCGCAGCCTAGCCGACCTGACGGCGGCGCATCGGTCCCAGCGCATTGCTGAGATTGCCCATCGCTGGGGCTTTCGCTCCGAAGCCGCCTTCAGCCGTGCATTCAGGTCGGCGTTTGGAATGACGCCCAGCGATGCCAGAGACACCGGGCAACGCCTGCGCCAGCCGGTTTCCGGCTCCACCGATGTGTTCAAGCGCTGGTTCCACGAACTCGCCGTTCTCTGATCAATTTGGTTACCAACTCTGCTGAAGACCTGCAATGACTGGCCTGTTGTGCGGGATCGGCGCGTTTGCACCAGCTCCGGGAGGCTATGCCGAGGCGTTTCTCCAGAGAAGATCCTGCACCATGCGTCGCAACACGATCCGAAGCGGTCCTTGGGGCATGTCGGAAGCGTCGCTGGCGACGGGCAAGGGACAGGGTAGGAGTCGATCAGATCGGCACCGGCGGCAGAGTCAATTCTCGGTGGTTGCGTGCCCCCGCAACCAAATCGACAAGAAGCCCGCAGAGCGAAAGCTCGGCGGGCTTCTTGCTGTTTCCGGTCCTTTGCCGCTCGCGACGCTCTCCCGTGACCTGAGACCGGAAAGTTCCTCCAGGGAAAGGTAGAGTCCGTCATCGAGAGGAGACGGACGGATGAGACGCAGCCGGTTTAGCGAGGAGCAGATCATCGGCATCCTGAAGGAGCAGGATGCCGGCCAGAAGACGGCGGACGTGTGCCGCCGGCATGTCCGCGTGCGGCTGCGCGAGCTGTCGCGCCAGCGGCGGCGCTTCGGCTACCTGCGCGACGTCCTGGAGCGCATGGTGAACGGCTATCCCGCCAGCCGCCTCGCCGATCTGCTCCCCTGGAACTGGAAGCCCGCCGTCAACGCCTGATCCGGTGCAATCACGCTCCGCTTACGAACCAGAAGAAGCTGCGGCGGCTCTACACCGAGGAGAAGCTCCAGGTGCGCCGGCGCGGTGGACGCAAGCGCGCCTTGGGCACGCGGGCGCCGCTGGCGCTGCCGCAGGGCCCAAACCAGCGCTGGTCGTTGGACTTCATTGCCGACAGCTTCAGCGACGGGCGGCGCTTCCGGATCTTGGCCGTGGTGGATGACTTCACACGCGAGTGCCTGGCACTGGTGGCCGACACCTCGCTGTCCGGAGCCCGCGTCGCCCGTGAACTCGACACCCTGATCGCCCGGCGCGGCAAGCCGCTGCTGGTGGTGAGCGACAATGGGACGGAGCTGACCAGCACGGCAATCCTGCGCTGGGGCCAGGAGCACCGGATCGAGTGGCACTATATCGCCCCCGGCAAGCCGATGCAGAACGGCTTCGTGGAGAGCTTCAACGGGCGGCTTCGGGATGAATGCCTGAACGAGACGCTGTTCGCGTCGCTGCCTCATGCCCGATCCGTCCTGGCTGCCTGGAAGGAGGACTACAACCATGTCCGGCCGCACTCCGGTCTCGGCGGCGCCACGCCCGCCGAGGTCGCCGCAGCCGCATCGCAAGCCGGGCCGGGGCATGCCCCGGCCCGGCTTGCCATCACCGCCCGCTTCGGGCATCACAACTCACAGAGACTCTGCCAATGACCGGAGGAAACCTCGGTCTCAGGTCGCGCGCGCTGGCGCACTTCTGGGGTAAATTTGCATGATGCAGGTTTCGTCATGATGATCCCACTCTCTCAGAAGATGGGGCCTTCAGGAAACCCGCCGCGGTTCACTTCCGGCGCGTCCTGGATGGTCATCGGCTCCTTGGCTGGCGGCATGCCTATTCAGCCCCCCACGACCACAGAAAGTCCGCTCAACTTGATGGATACACCACTCAAGCCGACTGTTCAGGAAACGGTGGCTACCTTACTGCTTTTTAACCATTCTGCGGCCATCCTCTTGCGTATTGGAAACGACCCCTGGGGGCGGTGACCAAGGGAGAGATGAGGTGAAGATTCTCGTTGCCGACGATCACCCCCTGTTTCAGGAAGCGCTGGAGTTGTCGATCGGCTTCCAATGGCCTGATGCGGAATTCGTGTTCGTCGAAACGCTGGACGGTGAGGAACTGAAGACCGCACATGTCGCTGGGCGTTCTTTCGACCTGATCGTGCTGGACTGGAACATGCCCGGCATCGGTGACAGCGACCCGATCACGCGGCTGCGGGAAGTTGGGGTGCGCGGTCCCGTCGCGGTGGTGACCGGAGCCGAACGCCCGGCCATCGCCCTTGAGGCATTCCGCGTCGGTGCCTCGGCCTTCCTGCCCAAGACGACGCCACGCCGCATCCTCGGCCCTTCCTTGAAAGTCGTGGTCGAAGGAGGAACGACGGTGCCGGCGAGCATTCTGCTGGCTCTTGCCGGCGACGACCAGCCGAATGTTTCCGAAGACGAGGGTGGGGAGGCGGATGGCGCGGGAGAACAGGCTGCGCTGACCGACCGCGAACGGGATGTCTTCACCCTGCTATCCAACGGGGCGACCAATAAGGAAATCGCCCGGCAGCTCGATTTGGCCGAAGTGACGGTCAAATTCCATACACGCCGGATCTTCAGGAAGCTGGGCGCCCGCAACCGTGCCGATGCGGTGCGCCGCGCCCAGGAAACCGGCCTGCTCGACGGAAACGGAGCCTGACACGGTCGGGGTTCCACCCGCCAGGATGCAGGTCTTGAGACAAACTGCCGGATTCTTCATGCCCTATTCGCATGTCGACACCCAAAGAGCCGGCCAGTCGCTGTCGAGGCGGTTGATCCGGAATGCCGGCCTCACGGCGACGGTCCTCATGCTTGCCGTTTTCGGCGTCGCTCATTGGGTTGGCGCCGACATGCTCGACCGCATTTCCGAGGCGCGGGACGAAGCCCTGGCCCGTGAGGTGGTAGCGCGGGTGGCGGTCCTCCGCGCGCAATCGATGCAGAAGATCGACGTGCTCGGTGCCGCATTGGCGGCCCGTCACGAGACGCCGGGCTTCGGTGACGCCGCCCTGGACGCACTGTTGAAACACAGCTTCGATAGCATGCCCGAGCTTGGTCGGCTCTGGATCGTCGGCCGCCCGCTAGAGCCTGGCGCCATGCCGTCTCTCGCCGAGCTGGGGAGCATGGCAAAGCTCCTGGCGCGGGACGGGAACGGGCAGCCGGCCGGGCTAGGGGATGCCGACTACGACCTGATGCGCCGGGCGGTCGAGACCGGCCGCATCCAGTCGGTGGCGGTGCAGGCCACAGCGGCCGAGCCGTTTCCCGACAGGCTGTCGACGGTCGTCGTGCCGGTGGTCGTCGGCCATGAGGTGGCCGGCGTGATAGGTTACGACGCGCGGATGGTCACCTGGAACCGCATCGGCGAACAGATCGCCCCCAGGCTTCAGCCTTCTGGCACCGATCTGACGATCCTGTCGCGGAACGGGACATACCTGTTCCATCGCGACAAGTCGCTGCTCGGCAAGACGTTGTCTGCCGGAAGCGGCGATGAGGGGGCGGTATCCGCCGACGAGGCGGAGGCGCTGCGCTCCGGTACCGGCTTCTCCCATCTGCGCATCGGAGTGTCTGGAAAGATGGTCCGGCGCATCGGGATGTCGGTGCCCAACATGATCGGCGAATACCGGCACTATGTCGTCCTGGATGCGCCGCTGCCGGCGGCCCTGCTGGACATGCGCATGGCGCTGTTCGGGCTGTTCTGCCTGGCTTCCCTGGCGGTGTTCCTGCTTTTGCTGGGCCGGATGGTGCGGCGGATGGTCGGGGTTCCGCTGGAACAGATCCGCATCGGCATCCAATTGCTCGACCAGGGCCGCGACGAGGTCACACCGCCGTCAACGCTGCTGGAGCGCACCGACCAGATCGGCGACATCGCCCGGGTGACGGAGGCGCTGCGCCGCTCCCAGGGAGAGCGGCGGGAACTGCGCGAAATGGTCATCCGCAACGCCCGCGACGTCGAGCGCATGATATCGGCCATCGACGCCGCCTTGGACATGATCGTCGTGCTGGACATCGACCAGACCGTCATCTATGCCAATCAGGCCGCCTGCTCCCTGATGGGCGCGCGCGACCCGGACGCGTTGCTGGGACACCGGCTGAGCGCGCTGGAGGATCCGAACACCACCTTGCGCCGTGCCGAGCTGCGTCTGACCGACGCCCTGGAAAGCAAGGGGTTCTGGGAAGGGCTGTTCGAGAACTACCGCACCGTCTTCGGCGCCTGCGTCCAGGCGATGGAGGTCCGCTTCACCCGACGGCCCAACGGCGACATCGTCGTCATCGGCCGTGACGTGTCGGCCCGACAGGCAGCCGCCAGGGAAAAGGCCGATCTGGAACACCGCCTGTCGCAGCAGGACAAGATGGATGCGGTCGGGCGTCTGGCCGGCGGTATCGCCCATGACTTCAACAATTTGCTGGGCGCCATGACCGGTTATGCCGATTTCCTCGTCAGCGATCTGCCGGCGGGGAGCGCCCAACGCGACTACGCGGACCGCATACGGCGTGTCTGTAACCGTGCCAAGGACATGGTGCAGCAAATCCTAGCTTTCTCCCGCTCGGGCGAGGCCGTCCTGGCGAACACCAAGCCTGGCCGGGTCCTGGACGACGTCGCCATCCTGCTGCGGACCAGCATCCCGTCCACGGTTTCGCTGAAGGTCGATCTCACAGGCGATCTGCCGGACATCCGCGCCAACGCCACGCAACTCGTCCAGGTCCTGGTGAATCTCGCCATCAACGCCCGCGACGCGCTGCCTGAGGAGTCCGGCCGCATCACCGTCAGCGCCGGTGTCTGGAACGGCGAGAACGATCCCGCCTTCGGCTGCGGCCCGGGTTGGGTGACGAACAAGGCCCTGCCGCCGGCCAGCGGGCAGTGCCATGTCATGTTCGAGGTCGCAGACAATGGCAGCGGTATGAACGAAGAGGTGATCGTCAAAGCCTTCGATCCCTTCTACACCACCAAGGAACAGGGAAAGGGCACCGGGCTGGGACTGGCCGTGGTCATCGGCATCGTCGAGGCCCATCGCGGCGGTCTGGTGGTGTGCAGCCGCCCGCATTCCGGCACGATCCTGCGGGTCTTCATCCCCGCCAGCGACGACGGCGCGCCGGCCGTGGAAGAAGCGGAGCCGGTCGACCTGTCGCAGCTGCGGGCGAGGCGGCGATGCCGCATCCTGGTGGTCGACGATGAGGGGGACATGGGGGACATGGTGTCCGTCGGGCTGGAACGGATCGGCCATGAGGTGGCGGTCTGCGAGGATCCGCAGGATGCGATCGACGCCTTCGACGAAGATCCGGATGCCTTCCACATCGTCATCACCGACCAGACGATGCCCGGCATCAGCGGGGTGACCCTGATCCGTCGCCTGAAGGCGAAACGGCCGGAGCTGCCCTGCATCCTCTATACCGGCTACAGCCGGATGGTCGATCAGACCGTAGCCGCCACCGCCGGGGCCGATGCCTTCCTCCTGAAACCCGTACAGATGTCGGTCCTGGCGGAGACGGTTGAACGGCTGCTGGATACAACATCCGGGGCTACGCCCAACTGCGACGCGGCGACCGCGCACATCGCGGTTTGATTCCGAGGATGGTCCGACGTCCGATCCCGTCGGCGTCCGCAGTGCCGAACCCCGCGGGAGTGGTTTGACGGCTTTGCCGCGAGGAGTGGGCGCGCGGTCAGCCGGGATAGCGCAGGGTCAGACGGTTGACGCTGCTCTCACGCTCGAACAGAACCGACGGGAAGCATTGCGCGAGCAGCCAGAGGCCGCGTCCGTTCTCGGCGAACACGTCGGGCGGATTTGCGACCGCTTCCGCGGTCGCCTTGTTGAGATCGCGCTCGGGGGCGGCGCCGTCATCCTCCAGCACCAGCAGGATGCCGTCGCCGTCCAGTCGGCAGGACAGGGCGATGCTGCCGTCCCCGCGTCCCCGGCAGGCATGCTGGACGATGTTGTTGGCCGCTTCGGCGAGGCCGATCTGAAGCTTTGCCAGGTTGTCTTCGCCGATGCGAGGGACGAGCACTTGGCACAGCCCGTCCGACAGCAGGGGGACGTCTTCCAGGCGGCTGGCGATGGTCATCTGGAAAAGCATGGGCCCCCGCGCCGTGTGCATGTCACTCGGCAAAGCTGGCAATTGCGTCATCGCGGGTCTGCCGGACCGTCATGACCTGATCCATCCGGGTGAGGGAGAACATGGTCTGGACGGCCGGCTGTAACCCGCAGATGACCGGCCGGCCGTGCTTGTTGAGCCGCTTGACGACGGACACCAGCGCGCCGAGGCCACTGGAGTCGAGGAAGGTGACGTTGCCGAAGTCGATCACCACCCGGTCGGGGTTCCCTTCGATGTGCTGCAGGAATTCCTCGCGGAAACGAACCGCTTGCGCTGCATCCAGCCTCGGGCCGGAAGCCTCCAGCACAAGGACGGAGCCGACCGTATGTGTCTTGAGCATTGGCGTTTGTCCTGTCTTATCAATTGTCTTTTTTACGAATAGTCGTGATGGGTGGAACCGGCAAAAGTTTCGAAAGCGACGATGGAGACGTCATCGTCGAAGTTGCCGCCCTTGTGCCAGCTGTGCAGTTCGGTCTGGACCGTCGCGACCGAGCGCTCAAGGCAAACCGTGCGCGTCGTCTCGAGCACCCGGTACAGACGGTCCGGTCCGTAATGGGTCCCATCGGGGGAGGTGCATTCGGTGACGCCGTCGGAATAGAAGACCATGCGGTCTCCCGGCTCCAGCCGCACCTCAACCGTCTCATAGGCGGCATCAGGGAAGAGACCGACCGGAAAGCCGCCGTCGCCGACCGTCCTGGGCCGTCCCCCGGATGGCAGCACCACGGGGCTCGGATGTCCGGCCTGGCAGAAGCGCAGGATCCGTCCGCTGCGGTCCAGGATGCCGCAGATCATGGTGAAATAGTCCGAGATGCTGTCGTCGCATTGGAACTGCCGGTTCAGGTCGGCGACGACCGCATGGGGCTGCCGCGGCGTCATGTTGTCATGGCGTTCGACGAAGGCCTCGGCGGTCAGCAGGCGGCACAGCATCACCGACATCAACGCCGCACGGGCGCCGTGACCGGCAACGTCCAGCACATAGAAGGCCACGGAGCCGTCCGGCAGCATCTGGTAGTTATAGACGTCACCGGAAATCTCGGCGGAAGGCGCCAAGGCCGCGGCGAAGCGGGCCGCGCCCAACTCCAGCGACGGCTTGGGCAGAAGGCTGCGCTGGACGCGGGCTGCCGCCTCCATATCCTCTTGCAGGCGGCGATAGGCGGTGCGGAGCTTCTGGTTCGTCTGGGACAGCAGCATGTTGTTGCGTTGCATGCGCTGCTGCAGGTTCAAGATGCGTTCGGCCACCCGCAGCCTGGCCGCCAGCGTCGGCATGTCGACCGGCTTGTTCAGGAAGTCGTCGGCGCCGGCCGCCATCGCCTCCAGGAAATTTTCCTGCCCCTGCCGTGCCGTCAGCAACATGACGTGGATGTGGTTCGGGCGCGGCAGGTCGCGGATACGCCGGCACAGCTCCACACCGGTGATGCCCGGCATCATCCAATCGCTGATGACCAGAGAGATGCCGGGATCGGCCCGCAGGATCGCCAACGCCTCCCGGCCGTCGGAAGCCGGAACCACCTCGTAACCGAGCCGGACGAGTCCAGCCGCCAGCATGTCCCGCATGCAGGCGCTGTCGTCGACGCAGAGGACGCGCAGTTTGTCAGACATAGACGTTGTTTGCGTTGTTGTGGTGCAGGGGGTCGTCCAACAGCGTCGTGGAGCCGTCTCCGGCCGAGACGCCGGCCAGCAGGTCCGCGTCGAGGCCCAGGCCGCCCAGCGCCCCCCCCAGCCCATCCCCCATCAAGCCGTTCAGGGTGTGGTCAAGGAGGGCGGCCGCGCCGCTCAACAACTTAGAGGTTACCGAACCGTCCAGCCCGACGTCCAGCGTGATCGCCTGATGCGCCAGATCAATCATGTGACCGGCGCCGTCGAACAGGTCGACAGTGACCGACCGGCTGCCGCAATCGCTCGACGGATCGAGACGGATCGCCTTAAGGACGGTCTCGTAGACCGAGGCCGAGGCCGTGCCGCTCAGTGTCAGCGTGTGGGCGGCAGCGTCATAGCCGCCGCCGACCTGGATGCCGGTGCCGGCGATGACGAGATGCCCGGACGCATCGGTTTCGGTCCGCAGGCCGCCCAGCGACAGTAGGTCGCCGTCGTGGAAGCCGGCGTCAAGCGAGATGGTGGCGCCGGCCACCAGTTGCGTGCCGAGAACCGACAGGCTGAGGGACGGTGCGATGGCGACGCCGGCATCGATGCCGAAACCGCCGCCGAGATCCGGCAGGACGGTGACGTGCAGCGACCCGCTGGCCTGTACCGCCGCCAGACCGGCGATCGTGGCTGAGGCCGTCACCGTCAGGGTAAAGTCGTCGAGGCTGTCGGCCGGCGGGGTCAGGCGCAGACCGAGCAACTGGGCGGCCGTCAGGGTCCAGCTGCCGTCCTGGTTGTGGATGCCGGCCGACAGGCTCGCCCCGACCGGCAGGCCCGCGACGGTGAGGCTGACGTCGGCGGCGAGGCCGACCCCGGCCAAGCCGACCCCGAGGTCGAGCAGGGCCGAGCCATGTTCGACCACCGTCAGGTCGGGCAGCGAGAGGTTGGGAGGGGCGATCTCCGGCTGGATATGGACGGTCAGGGCGGCGCTGGTTTCCGCCAGCGACTGGTTGCAGGGACCGATGCCGCCGTCGAGGGCATGGGCGGTGACGGTCAGGTGGAGGTCGCCGGAGACGCTCCCCGCGGTGTGGAGCTTCAGTCCGGTGAGCTGGGCGGCGGTCAGGGTCCAGCTGCCGTCGCCGTTGTTCAGCCCGGCCGACAGGCTCGCCCCCGCCGGCAGTCCGGCGATGGTCACCGACAGCACTTCCGAGCCGTCGGTGTCGCCGAGCGCGGCGGTGATGCCCAGCGCGATGTCGTGGCCCTGGTGGCCGTTGCAGTCGGCGACCGTCAGCAGCGGCGCGTCGGCGACTGGCTTCACCGTCACCGACAGCGACCCGCTGGCCGAGGCCGGCGCGGCGGTGCCGTCCTTGGCGGTGGCCGTCACCGTCAGCGACAGCGTGCCCGCATAGTTGGCCGGCGGTGTCATGGTCAGGCCGACCAGATCGGCCTTGGTGAGGGCGTAGGCGCCGTTGCCGAGCGCGGTGCCGTGGTTGAGCGTCGCCCCGGCCGGCAAGCCGGAGATCTGCAGGCTGGTGATGGTCTCCGACCCGTCGATGTCGCCGGCGGCGGCGCCGATGGTCAGCGCGATCGGGCTGTCCTCGGCCCCGACCGCGGCGGGTAGGGCGAGGATTGGAGTGTCGGTGACCGGGGCGATGGTGATCGTCACCGGCTTCACCGTCACGCCGGCTCCGCCCAGCAGTTCGCTGGAGACGGCAGCGACGGTCAACGAGATCGTGCCGCTGAAATCCGGCGGCGGCAGGATGGACAGCCCGACCAGTTCCGCGGCGGTCAGCGTCCAGGCCCCGGTCAGCGGGTTGACGTGTCCGGCGCTGAGCCGGGCGCCGGCCGGAACGCCGGCGACGGTGAAGGAGAGGGATTCCGACCCGTCAAGGTCGATGAGGCTGCCGGAAATGCCGAGCGAGACCGGCTGGTCCTCGGTGCCGGAGATCGTCGCCCCGACGGTGAGGGTGGGAAGGTCGGCGACCGGGGTGACATGGACCGCCAGCGTCTTGTTGATGGTGATCAGTCCGCCGACCAGCTTGACCGTCGCACCCAGCTGGAAGTCGCCGGAATAGTTGGCGGGCATGGTGAGCGTCAGGCCGCTCAGCAGGCTGGCGCTGATGCTGCCGGCGCTGACGGCGACCCCGCCCGACGTCAGGGTGGCCCCGGACGGGATGCCGGTGAGAGCCACGGTGGCGATGCTGCCGAGGTTGAGCGACAGCAGCGTCGCTCCCAGGTTGATGCCGACGTCTTCGGTCCCGGTCGCCGCCACCTGCGAGGCGAGCGTGGCCAGAAGGGCGGCGCTCGGCGCGGCGACGCTGACGGTCAGCGCCTTCTGGACCGAGGCGACGGCGCCGTTCGCCTCCTGCGACACGGCGGTGACAGTGACCGGCAGGCTGCCGGAGAAACCGTAGGGCGGCGTCACCGTCAGGCCGGAGAGCTGGGAGGGCAGGACGGTCCAGGTGCCGTCGCCGTTGTCGATGCCCGCCGACAGGTGGGCGCCGGTGGCGACGCCGATGACGTAGTGGAGATGCTCGGTCCCGCTGGTGTCGGTCGGCGCGCCGGCGATGGTGAGCGGGATCGCCAAGGCATAGGCGCCCGCCGAGCCGGACACCGACAGGGTCGGCGCGTCGGCGACGCCGGCGACCTGGACGCCCAGCGTCGCCGAGACGCTCGCCCCGAGCTGGCTGCCGCCGAGGTTGACGGTGGCGCTCAGCGAATAGCTGCCCGAGAGGTCGTGCGGCGGGATCAGCGCCAGGCCGGCCAGCTGGGCCGGCGTCAGCAGGTAGGAGCCGTCCGCCAGCTTCACGCCGGCGCTGAGCGTGGCGTTGCCGACGCCGGTGACGACCACCGAGTCGATGGTGGCGGAGCCGAGCAGGGCGGTTAGCCCACCCAGCAGGTTCAGCGCCACCGGGGTGTCCTCGACCCCGGCGACGACGCCGAGATTGAGGGCCACGCCGGCGGAGATGCCGCCGCCGCCCGATGCGGTCACCGTCACCGGCACATGGACCGCGGCGCTCGCGGCGCTGTCGCCGTCGGCCTCGGTGGCGACCGCCCGGACCGTGAGGTCCATCACGCCGGTGTAGTGGCAGGGCGGGGTGATGGTCAGGTCGGCCAGCTGGTCGGCGCCGACCGTCCACACGGTGAAGCCGCCGGCCGAGCTGGTCAGAACGCCGTGCGACAGCCGTGCCCCGGCGGGGATGCCGGAGATCCGGACCGACACCGTTTCGGAATGGTCGATGTCCTGGCTGAGCGCCGACAGGTGGAGCGGGATGGCGGTATCGGCCGCTCCGCTGGACGCCGAAGTGGTGAGCAGCGGCGTGTCCGCCACCCCGGTCACCGTCACCGGCAGGCTCAGGCTGGTGCTGGCGCTGGCCCCGGCGGCGCCCGTCTCGGTCGAGCGCGCGGTGACGGACAGGGTGAAGCTGCCGCTGAAGTCCTTGGGCGGGGTGAGGGTGAGGCCGGAGAGCTGGGCGGCCGTCAGCGTCCAGGTTCCGTTGCCGTTGGCGGTCCCGGCCGAGAGCGTCGCCCCGGTCGGAACGCCGGAGACGATGACGCCGAGCGTCTCGGAACCGTCGATGTCGGCGAGATGGGCGGCGATGGTCAGGCCGATCGGCTGATCTTCGCGGCCGTAGGCCGGCAGCAGGGCGAGGCTGGGGGTGTCGGCTTCGGGAGCGAAGGTGACCGTCAGGGCTTCGGTCCGGCTCGCCTGGGTGCCGTTCACCGACGCGGTGGCGGTGACCGCCAAATTCAGGGTGCCGGAGAAATTGGCTGGCGGGGTCAGGGTGAGGCCCGAAAGTTGGGCGGGCGTCAGCGTCCAGCTGCCGTCGCCGTTGTCGGTGCCGGCGGAGAGCATGGCGCTGGTGGGCACGCCGCTGACGATGACGCTCAAAACCTCGCCGGCCGCTGGATGGGTCAGGCTGCTGGCGATGGTCAGCGCGATGGCATGATCCTCGATGCCGGCGGCGTTGGTGACGGAGAGGCTCGGCGTATCGGCTTCCGGAGTGACGGTGACCGTCAGGAGTCTGCTGCTATTCGCCTGGGTGCCGTTGATCGAAGCGGTGGCGGTGACCGTCAGGGCAATCGTGCCGGAGAAATCGGTCGGCGGGGTCAGCGTCAGGCCGGTGAGCTGGGCGGGCGTCAGCGTCCAGGTTCCGTTGCCATTGTCGGTGCCGGCGGAGAGCGTCGCTCCGGCCGGAACGCCGGCGATCACGACATTCAGCACTTCGCCGGCCGCCGGACTGGTCAGGGCGGCGGACAGGGTCAAGGCAACCGGATGATCCTCGCGGCCGACGGCGTTGGCGACCGAGAGGCTTGGTGCATCGGCTTCCGGAGTGACGGTGACCGTCAGGGCTTCGGTCCGGCTTGCCTGGGTGCCGTTGACCGACGAGGTGGCGGTGACCGTCAAGGCAATCGTGCCGGAGACATTGGCCGGCGGCGTCAGGGTGAGGCCTGTGAGCTGGCCCGGGGAGAGGGTCCAGGTGCCGTCGCCGTTGTCGGTGCCGGCGGAGAGCGTGGCGCCGGTGGGCACGCCGGAGATGAGGACGCTGAGCACTTCACCGGCGGCGGGGCTGACCAGACTGCTGGACAGGGTCAGCGCAATGGCATGATCCTCGACGCCGGCAGCATTGGTGACCGAGAGACTTGGTGCATCAGCTTCCGGAGCGACGGTGACCGTCAGGGCTTCGGTCCGGCTCGCCTGGGTGCCGTTCACCGATGCGGTGGCGGTGACCGTCAGGTTCAGCGTACCGGAGAAGTCGGCGGGCGGGGTCAGCGTCAGGCCGGTGAGCTGGGCGGACGTCAGCGTCCAGGTTCCGTCGCCGTTGTTGGTGCCGGCGGAGAGCATGGCGCCGGTGGGCACGCCGCTGACCGTGACGCTCAGAACCTCGCCGGCGGCCGGATGGGTCAGGCTGCTGGAGACGGTCAGCACGATGGCATGGTCCTCGATGCCCGTGGCGTTGGTGATCGAGAGGCTCGGCGCATCGGCTTCCGGGGTGACGGTGACCGTCAGCGTCTCCGTCCGGCTTGCCTGGGTGCCGTTCACAGACGCGGTGGCGGTGACGGTCAGGCTCAGGGTTCCGAAGAAGTCTGCCGGCGGCGTCAGGGTGAGGCCGGTGAGCTGGGCAGGCGTCAGCGTCCAGGTTCCGTCGCCGTTGTCGGTACCGGCGGAGAGCGTGGCGCCGGTGGGCACGCCGGAGATGAGGACGCTGAGCATCTCGCCGGGCATGGGGGTGGCGAGGGAAGCGGCGATGGCCAGGGCGACGGCATGGTCTTCGCTGCCGCTCGCATCGGCGAGGTTCAACAGCGGGGGCTCGGCGACTGCCGCTTCGGGAGCGATGGAGACGGTCAGCGTCTCCGTCCGGCTGGCCTGGGTGCCGTCGATGGCAGAGGTGGCGGTGATGGTCAGGGCAATCGTACCGGAAAAGTCGGCTGGCGGGGTCAGCGTCAGCCCGGTGAGCTGGGCGGACGTCAGCGTCCAGGTACCGTCGCCGTTGTGGGTACCGGCGGAGAGCGTCGCACCGGCGGGGACGCCGGCGATGACGATGTCCAGCACCTCGCCGGCCGCCGGATGGATCAGGCTTCCGGCAATGGTCAGGACGACCGGCTGATCTTCGGTGCCGAAGGCGTCAGCCACGGTCAGGTTCGGCGCGTCGGCCTCTGCCGTCACGGTGACGGCAAGCGTCTCTGTCCGGCTGGCCTGGGTGCCGTTGACCGATGCGGTGGCGGTGACGGTCAGGTTCAGCGTGCCGGAGAAGTCGGCCGGCGGGGTCAGCGTCAGGCCGGTGAGCTGGGCGGCCGACAGAGTCCAGGTACCATCGCCGTTGTCGGTACCGGCGGAGAGCACGGCACCTGCGGGGATACCGGCAATGACGACACTCAGCACCTCCCCGGTTGCTGGGTTGGTCAGGCTGCTGGAGAGGGTCAGCGCGACGGCATGATCCTCGACGTCGGCGGCGTCAGCCACGGTCAGGCTCGGTGCGTCGGCGTCCGGAGTGACGGTGACGGTCAGCGCCTCCGTCCGACTGGCTTGCGTGCCGTTGACCGACGAGATGGCGGTGATGGTCAGAGCCAAGCTGCCGGAGAAATCGGCGGGTGGCGTCAGCGTCAGGCCGGTGAGCTGGGCGGCCGACAGAGTCCAGGTACCATCGCCGTTGTCGGTACCGGCGGAGAGCGTCGCGCCAGCGGGGACGCCAGCGACGACGATGCCCAGCATTTCACCGGCCGCTGGAGCGGTCAGGCTGCTGGAAAGAGTCAAGGCGACGGCATGATCCTCGATGCCGACAGCATCAAGCACAGACAGGCTCGGCGCGTCGGCGTCCGGAGCGACGGTGACGGTCAACGTCTCGGTCCGGCTGGCCTGGGTGCCGTTCACGGACGAAGTGGCGGTGACCGTCAGGGCAATCGTGCCGGAGACGTCGGCGGGCGGAGTCAGCGTCAGGCCGGTGAGTTGGGCTGCGGACAGGGTCCAGGTTCCGTCACCATTGTCGATACCGGCGGAAAGCATGGCGCCGGTGGGCACGCCGGCGATGACGATGCTCAGCACTTCTCCGGCCGCCGGGTTGGTGAGGCTGCCGGAGACGGTCAGGGCGATGGCATGATCTTCGATGCCGGTGGCGTCGGCGACCGAAAGGCTCGGTGCATCCGCTTCCGCAGCAACCGTGACGGTCAGTGTCTCCGTCCTGCTGGCCTGGGCGCCGTTGATCGAAGAGGTGGCCGTGACGGTCAGAGCGATCGTGCCGGAGAAATCGGCCGGCGGGGTCAAGGTGAGGCCGGTGAGCTGGGCTGCGGAGAGTGTCCAGGTACCGTCGCCGTTGTCGATGCCGGCGGAGAGCATGGCACCGGCGGGTACGTCGGCGATGACGACGCTCAGCACTTCGCCGGCCGCCGGTGTGGTCAGGCTGGCGGACAGGCTCAAGGCAACGGGCAGATCTTCGGTTCCTGCAGCATCGGCGACCGACAGGCTCGGCGTATCGGCGTCCGGATTGACGGTGACGGTCAACGTCTCCGTCCTGCTGGCCTGGGTGCCGTTGACCGAGGAGGTGGCGGTGATGGTCAGAGCGATCGTGCCGGAGAAATCGGCCGGCGGGGTCAGCGTCAGGCCCGAGAGCTGGGCGGACGTCAGCGTCCAGGTGCCGTCGCCGTTGTCGGTACCGGCGGAGAGCGTTGCACCGGCGGGGATGCCGGCGATGACGACGCTCAGCACCTCGCCGGCCGCCGGATAGATCAGGCTTCCGGCGATGGTCAGGGCGACCGGCTGGTCTTCGGTGCCGACGGCATCAGCCACGGCTAGGCTCGGCGCATCGGCCTCCGCCGTCACGGTGACGGTCAGTGTCTCCGTCCGGCTGGCCTGCGTCCCGTTCACCGATGCTGTGGCGGTGACCGTCAGGTTCAGCGTGCCGGAGAAATCGGCCGGTGGCGTCAGCGTCAGGCCGGCGAACTGGGCAGCGGACAGAGTCCAAGTGCCATCACCGTTGTCGATTCCGGCTGAGAGCATCGCACCGGCAGGCACATCGGCAACGACGACACTCAGCACCTCGCCGGTTGCTGGGTCGGCGAGGCTGGAGGACAAGTTTAGGGTGATCGGCTGATCTTCGCTGCCGGTGGCGTCGGCGACCGACAGGCTCGGTGCGTCGGCCTCGGGAGTGACGGTGACGGTCAACGTCTCGGTCCGGCTGGCCTGGGTGCCGTTGATCGTGGAGGTGGCGGTGACGGTCAGCGCCAGGGTGCCGGAGAAATCGGCCGGCGGGGTCAGGGTCAGCCCGGTGAGATGGGCGGGTGACAGGGTCCAGGTACCGTCGCCGTTGTCGGTGCCGGTGGAGAGCGTTGCACCGGCGGGGACACCGGCGATGACGACGTTCAACACCTCGCCGGCCGCCGGAACGGTCAGGCTGCTGGCGATGGTCAGGGCGATCGGCTGGTCTTCGCTGCCTGTGGCGTTGCCGACCGACAGGCTCGGTGCGTCGGCGTCTGGAGTGACGGTGACGGTAAACGTCTCCGACCGGCTGGCTTGCGTGCCGTTTACCGAGGAAGTGGCGGTGATGGTCAGAGCCAAGCTGCCGGAGAAATCAGCGGGCGGGGTCAGCGCCAGGCCGGTGAGTTGGGCGGGCGTCAGCGTCCAGGTCCCGTCGCCGTTGTCGGTACCCGCCGAGAGCGTCGCACCATTGGGCAGGCCGGCGATGACGACGTTCAACACTTCGCCGGCTGCCGGATTGGTGAGGCTGCTGGAGACGGTCAGCGCGACGGCATGATCCTCGATGCCGGTGGCGTTGGTGATCGAGAGGCTCGGCGCATCGGCTTCCGGGGTGACGGTGACCGTCAGCGCCTCCGTCCGGCTTGCCTGGGTGCCGTTCACAGACGCGGTGGCGGTGACGGTCAGCGTCAGGCTTCCGGAGAAGTCTGCCGGCGGCGTCAGGGTGAGGCCGGCGAGCTGGGCAGGCGTCAGCGTCCAGGTTCCGTCGCCGTTGTCGGTACCGGCAGAGAGCGTCGCACCGTTCGGGAGGCCGCCGACGACGATGCTCAGCATCTCGCCGGGCATGGGGGTGGCGAGGGAAGCGGCGATGGTCAGGGCGACGGCATGGTCTTCGCTGCCGCTCGCATCGGCGAGGTTCAACAGCGGGGGCTCGGCGACTGCCGCTTCGGGAGCGATGGAGACGGTCAGCGTCTCCGTCCGGCTGGCCTGGGTGCCGTCGATGGCAGAGGTGGCGGTGATGGTCAGGGCAATCGTACCGGAAAAGTCGGCTGGCGGGGTCAGCGTCAGCCCGGTGAGTTGGGCGGACGTCAGCGTCCAGGTCCCGTCGCCGTTGTCGGTTCCGGCGGAGAGCGTCGCACCGGCGGGGACGCCAGCGATGACGATGTCCAGCACCTCGCCGGCCGCCGGATGGATCAGACTTCCGGCAATGGTCAGGGCGACCGGCTGGTCTTCGGTGCCGAAGGCGTCAGCCACGGTCAGGTTCGGCGCGTCGGCCTCTGCCGTCACGGTAACGGTCAACGTCTCGGTCCGGCTGGCCTGGGTGCCGTTCACTGAGGCGGTAGCCGTGACGGTCAGGGCAATCGTACCGGAAAAGTCGGCTGGCGGGGTCAGCGTCAGCCCGGTGAGCTGGGCGGACGTCAGCGTCCAGGTCCCGTCGCCGTTGTCGGTACCCGCCGAGAGCGTCGCGCCATTGGGCAGGTCGGCAATGACGACACTCAGCACCTCCCCGGTTGCTGGGTTGGTCAGGCTGCTGGAGAGGGTCAGTTCGACAGCATGATCCTCGACACCGGCGGCGTTAGCCACGGTCAGGCTCGGTGCGTCGGCGTCTGGAGTGACGGTGACGATCAATGTCTCCGTCCGGCTTGCCTGGGTGCCGTTGACCGACGAGGTGGCGGTGACGGTCAGAGCAAAGCTGCCGGAGAAATCGGCCGGCGGTGTCAGGGTCAAGCCGGTGAGCTGAACGGCCGAGAGAGTCCAGGTTCCGTCGCCATTGTCGGTGCCGGCGGAGAGCATGGCACCGACGGGAACGCCGGCGATGACGATGCTCAGCGCTTCACCCATTACCGGCGAGACGAGCGCTGCGCCGATGGTCAGGGCAACAGTGTGATCCTCGACACCCGTTGCATTGGCGATGGACAGGCTCGGTGCGTCGGCCTCCGGAGTGACGGTGACGGTAAGCGCCTCCGTCCGGCTGGCTTGCATGCCGTTCACAGACGCGGTGGCGGTGACGGTCAGGTTCAGCGTGCCGGAGAAATCGGCCGGCGGGGTCAGGGTGAGGCCGGCAAGCTGGGCTGCGGACAGAGTCCAGGTGCCATCGGCGTTGTCGATTCCGGCGGAGAGCATCGCACCGGGGGGCACGCCGGTGATGACGACGCTCAACACCTCGCCGGCCGCCGGGTTGGTCAGGCTACTGGCAATGGTCAAAGTGATCGGCTGGTCTTCGGCGCCTGCGGCACTGGCAACCGACAGGTTTGGCGCGTCGGCTTCCGGGTCGACGGTGACGGTCAATGTCTCCGTCCGGCTTGCCTGGGTGCCGTGGACGGAGGAGGTGGCGGTGACGCTCAGCGTCAAGCTGCCGGAGAAATCGGCCGGCGGGGTCAGGGTGAGACCAGCGAGTTGGCTGCTGGAGAGTGTCCAGGTTCCATCGCCATTGTCTGTACCGGCAGAGAGCGCCGCACCGGTGGGGATGCCGGCGATGACGACGCTCAGCACCTCACCGACCGCCGGAGCGATCAGGCTGCTGGAAAGAACCAGGGAAACGGCCTGATCCTCAAGGCCGGCAGCATCGAGCACAGCCAAGGTTGGCGCGTCGGCTTCCGGAGTGACTGTGACGGTCAGCGTCTCGGTCTGGCTGGCCTGGGTGCCGTTGACCAAAGCGGTGGCGGTGACGGTCAGGTTCAGGGTTCCGGAGAAGTCTGCCAGCGGCGTCAGGGTCAGGCCGGTGAGCTGAGCTGCGGACAGGGTCCAGGTGCCATCGCCATTGTCGGTTCCGGCGGAAAGCATGGCACCATTCGGGATGCCGCCGATGACGATGCTGAGCAATTCGCCAGGGGACGGGCTGATCAGGCTACTGGAGATGGTCAGAGCGACGGCATGGTCCTCGACGCCGGTGGCATCAGCCACAGAAAGGCTCGGTGCGTCGGCCTCGGGAGTGACGGTGACGGTCAGCGTCTCCGTGCGGCTGGCCTGGGTGCCGTTGACGGTGGAGGTGGCCGTGACCATCAAGGCGATCGTGCCGGAAAAATCAGCCGGCGGGGTCAGGGTGAGGCCCGAGAGCTGAGCCGGCGTCAGCGTCCAGGTCCCGTCGCCGTTGTCGGTTCCGGCGGAGAACATCGCACCGGGGGGCACGCCGGCGATGACGACGCTCAACACCTCGCCGGCCGTCGGGTTGGTCAGGCTGCTGGCAATGGTCAAAGTGATCGGCTGGTCTTCGGTGCCGGTGGCACCGGTAACCGACAGGTTTGGCGCGTCGGCTTCCAGATCGACGGTGACGGTCAACGTCTCGGTCTGGCTGGCCTGGGTGCCGTTCACCGATGCTGTGGCTATGACCGTTAGGTTCAGCGTACCGGAGAAGTCGGCCGGCGGCGTCAGAGTGAGGCCGGCAAGCTGGGCGGCCGACAGTGTCCAGGTGCCGTCACCATTGTCGATGCCGGCGGAAAGCATTGTACCGGCGGGCATACCGGCGATCACGACGTTCAGCACTTCGCCGGCCGCCGGATGGGTCAGGCTGCTGGCAATGGTCAGCGCGATGGCGTGATCCTCGACACCCGTTGCATCCGCGACCGACAGGCTCGGGGCATCGGCTTCCGGAGCGATGGTGACGGTCAGTGCCTCCGTCCGGCTTGCCTGGGTGCCGTTGACGGCGGAGGTGGCCGTGACCGTCAACGCGATCGTGCCGGAAAAATCGGCCGGCGGGGTCAGGGTCAGGCCGGTGAGCTGGGCGGGGGTCAGGGTCCAGCTGCCGTCGGCGTTCTGGGTTCCGGCGGAGAGAGCCGCCCCGGCGGGCACGCTGCCGATGACGATGGTCAGCACCTCGCCGGCCGCCGGGGTGGCGAGCGACGTGGCAATGGTCAGGGGTACGGCATGGTCCTCGGTGCCGGTGGCATTGCTCACGGCGAGAGCCGGTTCATCGGCCGCCGCCGGCGGAGCGACGGAGACGGTCAAGGTTCCGCTGCGGCTGACCTCGGTGCCGTTGAGGGACGAGGTTGCGGTGACGGTCAGGGCAAGCGTGCCGGAGAAGCCGGCGGGCGGCGTCAGGGTGAGGCCGGCGAGCTGGCCGGCGGACAGGGTCCAGGTTCCGTCGCCGTTGTCGGTGCCGGCGGAAAGTGTCGCCCCGGCTGGCACGCCACCGATGACCACGCCGAGCGTTTCTCCGGCGGCCGGGCTGACCAGACTGCTGGACAGGGTCAGCGCAATCGCCTGGTCGCCGGTGCCGGCGGCATCAGCGACCGACAGGTCGGGCGCGTCGGCCACGGCCGTCACGGTGACGGCCAACGTCTCCGTCCGGCTGGCCTGGGTGCCGTTGACCGTGGAGGTGGCGGTGACGGTCAGGTTCAGCGTGCCGGCGAAATTGGCGGGCGGGGTCAGGGTGAGACCGGCCAGTTGGGACGGGGAGAGGGTCCAGGTGCCGTTGCCGTTGTCGGTGCCGGCGGAAAGCACCGCACCGGCCGGGACGCCGCCGATAACGATGGCCAGCGCCTTGCCGGCTGCCGGGTTGGTCAACCCGGCGGACAGCGTCAGGGTGACCGGCTGGTCTTCGGCGCCGGTGGCGGCGGTGACCGACAGGCTCGGCGCGTCGGCTTCCGGAGCGACGGCGAGGGTCAGCGTGCCCGTCCGGCTTGCCTGGGTGCCATTCACGGAGGACGTGGCCGTGACGGTCAGTGCAAGCGTGCCGGAGAAGTCGGCCGGCGGCGTCAGGGTCAGGCCGGCGAGCTGGGCGGCGGACAGAGTCCAGGTTCCGTCGCCGTTCGCGGTCCCGGCGGAGAGGGTCGCACCGGCCGGAACGCCGCCGATCACCATGCTCAGAACCTCTCCCGCGGCGGGCGTGACCATGGCGGCGGCGATGCCCAGGGAGATCGGCTGGCCTTCGCCGCCGGTGGCATTGGTCAGGGTCAGCGTCGGGGCATCGGCCTGGGGGGAGACGGTGACCGACAGCACGCCCGAGGAGGTCGCCTGGCGTCCCGAGCCGTCGGTGGAGACGGCGGTGACGTTCAGGCCGATCGTGCCGGCGTAGTCCGGCGGCGGCAGCAGCATGAGGCCCGGCAGATCGGCCTGAGACAGGCTCCAGGTGCCGTTGCCGAGATCGACGCCTGCCGACAGCGACGCTCCCGGCGGAAGGCCGGCGACCGTCACGGCGGTCGTGGAGCCGGCGGTGCCGGCCGAGAGGCCGATCGTCAGGGCCAGCGGCGAATCCTCGGCACCGCTGCCCGCGGTGATCTCCAGGGTCGGCGCGACCGGTGCCGGGTCCGCGCCGGAGGAGCCGCCTCCGGAGGGGCCGGTTCCCGTGGAGCTGTCCCCGCCGGAACCGCCGCCGGTCGGTGTGGTCGCCGGTCCGTCGGTCGTGCCGCCGCCTGTCCCGCCTCCCGTCCCGCTGGAGGGCGGAGCATCGGTGATCGGCCCCTCGGTCGTGGAGGGCGAGGACGGGGCGGTGGTGGCCGTGGTCGTGGGAGTGGTCGTTGCGGGTGTCGGTCCCGGGCCGGCCGGGCTGTCGACCGTCGGCGTGACCGTGCCTCCGGTGGTGCCGGTGCCGCTGTCTGTGCCAGTGCCTGTTCCGGCGGTGCCCGTACCGGTGATGACCGTTCCAGTCGTATCCCCGCTGCCCTGGTTCGTCGTGGCGGTGACGGGCGCGGTCATCTGGTCCTGGTTCGCTACGACTGTGTTCGCCACGACCGCGTTCGTCATGGCCGGATTGGTCATGGATTGCATGGCGGCGGTGAGGGCGGAGGCGTCGGCGGAAGCCACTTCGTTGCCGGAGGCGCCCGTGCCGGCGGGGATGCTCGCCGCGGCCTCGCCGGAGGTGGCCCGGGACACGGCCTCCTCCCCGGCGCCGCCGAACTCGGGCATGACGGCGACCGGCACCGCGATGGGGATCGCCGACAGGGACGCTGCGATGCCGTCGGCAGACGGAGCGCCGAACTCCGGGGCGATTGCCGAGGGACCATCGGCAACCTGCCGGGTCTCCGCCGCCGGCGCCGTCTGCGCCCCGCCGCCGGCCGCGGCCGCGGTCCAGGGCCGTGCGGAACCCGGCCCCGCGCCGGCGGAGACTGCCTGGGCGGCGGTCGTTCCGGCGCCGACGGACCTCAGGGTGTCGGCGGCCACGGCCTGGGGGTTGACGGCCTCCTGCCCCGCGGTGACCGGATCGGTCCGGCTGCCGCTGTGCAGGTTGGTCAAGGCGTCGGGGATGTCGCGGCGGGGTTCCGCCGGCGGGAGGTTGGGCCGCTCCAGGGCGCCCAGGCGCTGGGGGGCGAGCGCTTCCGCCGCCGTGCTTTCGGTCGCCGCGCGGGCCGCTTCTCCCTGGGTCGGGGAGGAGGCCGGAGTTGCGGAGGGAGAGGCCTTGTCGGTGGTGGTCTCGGCCATGACGGGTCCTGTGCGGCGAAAGGGCGGGGGAGAAGGCGGTGCGGCGTGGGCGGGAAGCCGGGGCGGGGGGTGCCGGGATCAACGTTCGCGCAGCGCGCCATCCAGGGTGGTGTAGATCGGCTTCAGCAGATACTGGAGGACGGTCTTCTCGCCGGTGCTGACGTCGGCCTCGACCGTCATGCCGGGCAGCAGCAGATGCTGGCGTTCGCCGTCGCCGACATGGTTGGCGGCGAGCGTCACCCGGCCCTGGTAGTAGGGATTCTTGTCCTTGTCGAAGAAGGTCGTCGGCGACACCGACTTAAGCGTCCCGTCCAGCCGGCCGTAGCGCGCATAGTCGAAGGCGGCGATCTTGACCTTGACCGGAAGGCCGGGGGTGACGAAGCCGATGTCGCGGGGGGAGACGCGCACGTCGACGACCAGCTCGTCGTCGATCGGCACGATCTTGGCGACCATGCCGCCGGGGACGATCACGCCGCCTTCGTTCTTGACCGGCAGCTCCTGGACGATGCCGCGGACGGGGGCGGTGGACACCAGCCGGTCCACCCGGTCGCTCTGGGCGACCAGCTGCTTGTCCAGCTCGGCCAATTCGGCGCTGACGGAGCCCAGCTTGTCGAGGGCCTCCTGCCGCAGCCTGCCGGTCAGCTCGCGGATGCGGGCCTCGGTTTCGGCAATGCCGTCCTTGGTTCCGGCGATGACGCCGTCCAGCCGGTGCAGCTCGCTGCGGGCGGCGGCCAGCTCGCGCTGCGCCTCGATCACCATCAGCTTGGAATTGAAGCCCTTGCTGGTCAGGTCGTTGCGCATGCCGACCTTCCATTCCAGCAGGGGCACGTTGCCGGCGACCTGGTCGCGCTGGCTCTTGGCGGCGGCGAGCTGCGAGCGCTGCTCGGCGATCTGGCCGTTCAGCACGCGGCGCTGGTTCTCGCGCCCCTCGATCTGCGCCGCCAGCATGCGGGCCTGATCGGCGGCAAGGTCCGGGATGCCGGCGAAGGGTGCGAAGTTGGCGGGCCGGTCCCCGGCGAAGGCGGCCAGCCGCTCGGCCTGGATCGACAGGGAGGTGCGGCGGGCCTGCAGCTGGTCATGACCGGATTTGGTGCTGACGCTGTTGAAGCGGACCAGCGGCTGGCCGGCCTCGACGACCTGGCCCTCGCGCACCAGGATCTCCTGGACGATGCCGCCTTCCAGATGCTGCACCGTCTGCACGGCGCTGACCGGGACGATCTCGCCGAAGGTGACGGCCATCTCCTGCACCGGCGTCACCGCGCTCCAGGCGACGGCGCCGACGACCAGGCAGCCGACGATCAGGGCGGTCGCCTGGACCAGCGGGCTGACGCCGGGATCGCCGGCCAGTTCCTCGGTCGCGAAGTCGGTGGCGGCGATGCCGCCGCCGAACAGGGCGCGCAGGCCGCGGCGGCCGATGGCGCCGCTGCTTGTCATCTCGGTCATCATCTCGGTCATCAGATCATCCCCTTCGGAATGCGGTCGCGGACCTTTTCCGCCGGACCGAAATAGCGGGTGGTGCCGTTCTCGATGATGAGCACCTTGTCGGCCATGGCCAGATGGCCGCGGCGGTGGGTGACGAAGAACACGGTGGAGCGCCCGCGGAAGGCATGCACCGCCGAGGTGAAGGCGAACTCGCCCTCGAAGTCGACGCTGGCCGCCGGTTCGTCGAGCAGGACGATCGGCGCGTCCCGCAGATAGGTGCGGGCCAGCGACAGCCGGGCCAGCAGACCGGCCGGCAGGGCGGCGTCGCGCGTGTCGAACCGTGTTTCCAACCCTTCCGGCAACTCGTCCACCGCGTCTAGCACGCCGGCGCGGTCGAGCGCGTCGCGCAGGTCGGCCTCGCCGGCGGCCGGGGCGAGCAGCCGCAGATTCTCGGCCAGCGTGCCGTCGAAGAACTGGGGCACCTGCGGCACGAAGGCGATGGAGCGGCGCAGCGCCATCGGGTCGAACTGGCGGATGTCGCGCCCGTCGATGCGGACCGAGCCGCCCTGCGGGCTGTAGAGGCCGGAGATCAGTTTCAGCAGGGTGGATTTCCCGCCGCCGTTGCGGCCGACGATGGCCACCACCTCGCCCGGGGCGACGTCGAAGGCGAGGTTGGCCAGCACCGGTTCGGCTTCCCGGCCATAGCGGAAGGTGACATGGGAGAAGGTGACCTGGCCGCGGATGTCGGCGGCCCGCTCGGCCCGGACCGATTCGCTGCGCTCGGGCGGCGTCGCCATCAGCGTCTCGACCTGCTTGAGCGAGGCGCGGAGCTGGCCCAGCCGGGTGCTGGCGAGGAAGGCGCTCTGCACCGGGGCCAACGTCCGCCACACCAGCATCATGGTGCCGATCAGCCCGCCGGTGGTCAGCGACCCGGACAGGACCTGGCCGATGCCGAGCCCGAGCGTGCCGAGGCCGGTGAGGGTGGTCAGCGTCTGGCTGAAGGTGGAAATCAGGGTCGCCGTCTGGGCGTTGCGGAAGTTGGCTTCCGCCATCCGGCCGGCGACGGCGTCGTAGCGGCTGCTCCAGGTCGCGGTGGCGCCGAGCGCCCGGATGGCCGGCATCCGCTCGACGATCTCCAGCAGCAGTTCCTGGCGGCGCGCCCCGGCGGCGGCGGCGCTGGCGACGCGGGACCGGGTCATGGCGTTGCCGAGCCAGGCGGCGGCGGCGTAGAGGACGATGGCGGCCAGCGGCACCAGCACCAGCCAGCCGGACAGGACGGCGATGGCGACCAGGAAGATGACGGCGAAGGGAAGGTCCAGGCAAGCCTGTGCCGGCGGACCCGTCAGCAGGTCGCGGACACGGTCCAGGTCCTTCACCCGGGCGACCTGGGCGGCAACGGCGACGCGCTCGGTCATCTGGCTCGGCAGGTGCAGCAGGCGGGCCAGCACCGCGTTGCCGACGACATAGCCGAGCCGGGCACCGCCATGGGCCATGATGCGGCTGCGCAGGCGGCGCATGACCAGTTCCAGCAGCAGGGCGCCGACCGCGCCGATACACAGCGCGACCAGCAGCCGGAGCGATCCGGCGGCGACGACCTTGTCGTAGATCGTCATCACGAACAGCGGGCTAGACAGCGACAGCAGGTTGGCGGCCAGCGTCAAGGCGAGGGCCGATCCGACCAGCGGTGTGGCGGCGGCCATGCGGCCCCGCATCCAGGCCCGGCGTTCGCCGGCGGGCGGCGCCCATTCGGCGTCGGTGGCATCGGCCACGATCAGGCTGCCCGCCGGCAGGGCCTCGCCGACCGGCTCCGGCGCCCGGTTCGGGCGCTGCAGCTGCAAGCGGCCGTCGACCGTATCGAGGAGACCGGCTTCCCCGGCAGGGTCGTTCCCGCCGCCTGCTGTGCTCGGGACGTAGAGCACGGCGCCACCGCGGCCCGCGGCTTCCGCCAGGATGCGGCGCAGTTCGGCGGCGGGAAAGCGGCGGGGGCCGTGGATGCGGCTGCCGAAGCCGAGGCGGGCGGCCACGTCGCGCAGGTCGGCGACCGGATCGCCGCCGGCCGCCCAGGGCAGCGCCTCGGTGACGTCCTGCGGCCTGCCGACCCAGCCCAGCCGCCGCAGCAGCAGGAGCAAGGCCGTAGTCAGGTCGGGGCCGGCCCGGTCCGGCGCCCGGAGCGCGGGAGGAAGGGGGCTGCCGGCCGGGGCGGATGGCGTGATCCGCCCGTTCATGCCGCGGTCGAGCAGGTCGGGATCGAGGATGTCGGTCATGCGGCAAGCTCCGGCTTGCGGTCGAGATGGCCGTCGGACAGACGGAAGATCGAAGTGGCGTGCTTCAGCATCAGCGGGCGATGGCTGACGAACAGCATGGCGCAGTCGGCGCGCATCTCCGCCATCAGCGAGAGGAGGACACGGTCGCCCTCGTCGTCGGCGGCGGCGTTGGCGTCGTCGAACAGGACCAGCCTGGGCTTCTGCACCAGGGCGCGGGCAATGGCGATGCGCTGGGCCAGCCCGCGGGGCATCGGTTCGGTGGCGCCGTCGCCGACGATGGTGGCGAAGCCGTGCGGCATGGCGTTGATCGCCCCGACGATGCCGACCCGCTCCGCCGCGGCCATCGCCGCCGGCAGGACGTCGGGCCGGAACATGGTGATGTTGTCGATCACCGTGCCGCGGAACAGGGTCTCGCGGTGGGACAGCAGGGCGATGCTGCGGCGCAGGGTGAGGGGGGCGTAGACCTCCAGCGGCAGCCCGTCGAGCAGCACCCGGCCGGCGGTGGGGCGGTAGAGGCCGGTGGCGAGCGCCAGCAGCGTCGACTTGCCGCCGCCGGTCGGGCCGACCAGGGCGACGGCCTCGCCCTGGCCGACGGCGAGGTTGATGCCGCGCAGCACCGGACGGTCGGCGAAGGCGAAGCCGACCTCCTCGAAGCGCAGGTCGGGCCGGGCGGTGGCGGCGTCGAGAATGCCGGTGGACGGCGGCTCGACGGGGAGGGCGAAGAGTTCCTCCAGCTTCTTCGTCGCCACCTTCATCGGCTGGCGGCGCGACCACAGGGCCATCAGCCCCTGCGCCGGCGCCAGGGTGCGGCCGACCAGCAGGGTGCAGGCGGACAGCCCGCCGACGGTCAGCGCGCCGTCCAGCACCAGCAGGCTGCCGAAGGCCACCGTGGCGAAGCTGCTCAGCTGCGCGACGAACTGTCCGGCCTCGGTCAGGTGCTGCGCGTCCAGCTCGGCCGTGGCGTGGGCGGCAAGGCGGCGCGCCTGCAGGGCCTCGTAGCGGCGCAGCAGCGGCAGCTCCAGCGCCATCGCCTTGACCGACTGGATGCCGGAGAAGACGCTGATAATGAAGCCCGACCGCTCGTCTTCGGCGCGGGCGACGTCCGCCTGCGCCAAATGGGCCGACCGGCCGACCGCCACCGCCAGCAGGGCCATCGCCAGCAGGCCGCAGCAGGCGACCGAGACGAGAAGGCCACCGAAATAGGCGATCAGCACCAGCGAGGCGACGGCAAAGGGAATGTCATAGAGCGCCAGCAGGGTCTGGCCGGAGGCATGGTCGCGCAGGGTGGCGACGGCGCCCAGCCGTTCCAGATGGGTGCCGGTTGACTGCGACTGGAAGGTCTTCAGGTCGGTGGCGAACAGATGGGCCACCGCCCGGCGGTTCATCACCCGCTCGAACCGGGTGGCGATCCGTCCCAGGATGTGCGAGCGCGCAATGCGGAGCACCGCCTCGGCGAGGACGGCGAGCGTCACCCCCGCCACCATCACCGCCGCCGTCTGTTCCGAATGGTTCGGGATGATGCGGTCGTAGACCTGCAGGACGGCCAGCGGCATTCCCAGGGCCGCCAGGTTCACCACGGCCGACATGGCGACCACCTGCGCATGGAGCGTTGCCTTGTTGCCCTTGGCGACCGGTGCGGTGTCCGTTGCTGTCATCGGCATGGCGATCCTGTTCAGCCGGAGGGAAAGACCGTGACCATGGCCTCGGGTCCGGCAGACCGGGGGCGTTCACGCCCGGATCCGTCCGGGCGCGGCATGGCCATGTGAGGCGGCGTGGTGGTCGGGTCGACGTTGCCGGTGTTGTGCCGGCGGAGGGCGGGCGGCCAGTTGGTGGAGAAGACGATTTCCGCTCCGATTGATACCCCTTCCGGATGGGCTGCGTCGCGGGCGGCAGGGGATAGCGCGGTCGGGAAAACGGATAGGTGGTGGATAGTTGCGGGTCTACGCAATCGCCTGCCGGCCCCATGCGACGGGTCAGGAGCGCTGCAACTCGCGGCGGATCACCTTGCGCAGCTCGTGCAGAGATACCGGCTTGCCGAGCAGGGTGGCCCTTGCGTCGGCGGCGGCGGCCCTGGCGGATGCCGAAAAATCGGCGCTGATGATCACCGCCGGCAGATCGCTGCCGTACCGCTCCCGAACGGCGGTGATGGCGGCATTGCCGCTTTCGCCGTCACCGAGCCTGTGCTCGGCGATGACCATGCCCGGCCGGCGGCCGGCGAGCGACTGGAAAGCCTCCTGATGCGACGCGGCCTCGACCACGTCGAATCCCCATTCGGTCAGCACGGTGCACATCGCCGTGCGGACGTAGAGTTCATCGACGATCACCAGCAGCGGATTGCGCGTGCCTTCCGCATCGGGGACGAGAAGGGCCTGCAGATCGGCGCCGGGGCTGTACCGGGCGGCGGATCGGCGGCCGGAAGGCAAGCGTCCGGCCTCCATCGCCGCGACCGAAAAGCGGGAGCCGCGGCCGGGGCGGGAGGACACCTCTATCGGGTGTTCGAGTGCGGCGGCCAATCTCCGCACGATTGCGAGCCCCAGCCCGGTGCCTCGCTTGCGGTCGCGGCCGGGGTTCTCGATCTGGAAGAATTCCTCGAAGATGGCCTCCAGATGGTCTTCGGCGATCCCGTGACCGGTGTCGACAACGTCAATCCGGATCATCGCGCCCCGGCGTCGGCAGCCGACGAGAACCCCGCCCCTGTCGGTGTATTTCAGTGCATTCTCAACCAGATGCCGCAGGATGCGCGTCATCAGCAGGATATCAGTGCGGATGGTGACGTCGCAGGCCAGGACGCGCAACGAAAGACCGCGGGCGGCGGCCTGATCCTCGAATTCAGCCTTGATGTCCCGCAGGATCGAGCCAAGCTCGACCGACACCAGATCGGTGCGGACGAAGTTCGCGTCGATCTTCGAGATGTCGAGGATGCCGTTCAAAAGGATGTGCAGCGAATCCGCCGCCTGCTGCAGGGAATCGACGAGCGGGGCGGCGGGATGTCCGCGCAGCTTCATCTTCAACAGCTCGACGAACAGCAGCATCGACTGTGCCGGCTGCCGCAGGTCGTGGCTGGCCGCGGCGAGGAAGGCGGTCTTGGTCCGGCCGGCCCGTTCGGCTTCGCGCCGGGCAGCCTCCACCTCGCTCCACGCTTTGCGGAGCTGCTGCTCGGTGCTGCGCTGCTGCTCTTCGCGGTTCCGCAGGTGCCGCTCCGAAGCGAGCAATGCATCGCGGGCGGTCCTCAGCTCTTCGACGGTGAAACGCTCCTGGCGGGCCGCCCGCCCGGCATCGCCGGAGGCCCAGGCACCGAGCGCCCTGGCTTCGATGTCCAGCCTGCGGATCGGCGGCAGCGCCATCGCCATCGCCGTTGCGAGCGCCGCAAGAACCATGACGAAGGCGAGGGCGTAGGAATGGCGCAGGATCGGGTCCGGATCGCCGGACGGCGCCAGGCAATAGACCCGCCAATCCGGCATCGCCAAGCTTTCGAACGCCGCAAGGTCCCGGCCGATGGCCGGAAGTTCGGCGAAACCGATACCGCCGTCACGATAGCTCGCGGCGTCGATCCGTTGGTCGAGGGTATCTGTCCCGTCGGACCGCGCGATGACGGTACCCCGGCGGTCGGCGACGGCGATGACCCAGCCATCGGGCCGATCCTGTGCGCGCAGCAGCGTCGATAAGGCCTGCACCGGAATCGTGGCGGACAGCGAGCCGACCAGCTGGCCGTTCGACTGCAGCGGAACCGTTACCGCCAGGATTTTCTCGTTTTGGACCAGTCCGACGAAAGGGTCGGAGATCATCGGCCGCGGATCGTTGCGGATCGCTTCGTAGAGGCGGAGGGAGCGGTTGAAAGGCAATTCCATGTGCGGGGATGCTGCCGTGTGCATCAGCATCTTTCCGAACGGGTCCGCCAGTACCACGGCGGTCAACAGACGCTGTCCCTTTATCAGCAGCCCGGCGACACGGCGCATCTCGTCAGGATTGATGATCCCTGATGTTTGGGCCACCCGCAAATAATCCAGCAACGATAAAGTGTCGCCAAGCTCCTGCGCGATGGTCGCTGACGCCGTACTTGCGACGCCATGCAATCTTTCGTCGAAATTTTGCTGCTCCTGTGCAATCAAAGAGCTGAAAAGGTAAGAAATGAGAACGAGCAAAGGCAAAGTTGAACCGAGAAGGGCCAGAGTTATTCTGGATCGAATTTTCATTTTTACCAATATCCTTGCAGAATATCGTCAAATTTTTCCGGATTACGCACTCCATACCGATATCGGCATCATGGGAGAAAGGCTTGGAACGTTAAAGCTTCCTCCACAAAGGATTTCTGGACATTCCTGTGCGCTGGGCCGAGGATTCGCAGATCCTGAGATCCTCAATCATCTGATGCGTAGGCGTCTACCGCGGCAAGGTCATATCACCGCAGAAAGAAGGTCGCGATATTGAAGTATGATATAGGCGGTAGAAGTGAATGACCCAGTCATTTTGCAGCGCAACGCATGCGCTGCCATGACTGCCGCCTACCGCTGCCCAATGCGCACGATGCATACTATTGTATGCAACGGGATGTCGCCTTCGTCCCGCTTTGCTTCCGTTCGGCGTATTTGTCTGGAAAATACTGAACTTCCCTTTGTATGATGATCCGGCAGCCTTTTGCATAAATACCAGAGTCCAGCCGACGGAAGAGAGGCGCGGATGAATGATCGGGATCCATATATCGACCACAACATCCATGTTTATGGCTCTGGTCCACAAACTGTCGTATTCGCGCATGGTCTTGGACTTGATCAGAATTGCTGGAATTCGATAACGAATAATTTCAAACAATTCCGTGTTGTCGTCTATGACTTGATAGGGTTTACGGAAAAATCCAGCCAACACTTCGATCATCATAAATATCGATCAATGGAGAATTATGCGGAAGATCTGGTAAGGATCATTAGGCATACGAATTCGAGGGATTGCTATTATGTCGGGCATTCAGTCAGTGGAATGATCGGTCTCCTGGCCGCGATAGAGCATCCCTCATTGTTCCGGAAAATCGTGACCATCGGGCTGTCGCCCTGCTACATGAACAAGGACAATTACGCAGGCGGCTTTGACAAGAAGGACATCGACGAGCTGATCGATGCCATATCATCCAACTATGTGGAATGGGCCGTCGAATTCTCGAAAGTGGCAGTGGCGAAGCCCGCCAATCATCCGGCCGTGCAGAGGTTTGCCGATGGACTTATGGGGATGCGGCCGGATATCGCCCTGTCCCTGGCCCTGATGATCTTTTCCTCCGACTTCCGCGATGTTCTGGGCAAGGTTACCGTGCCCTGCCACCTGATCCAGACGGTCGGCGATCCTGCCGTTCCCGTCAGGGTCGGCGAGTATGTGCAGTCCCGGATATCCGGAAGCACTCTGGAGATCATCGATGCTGAAGGACATGTTCCGCAATTCACTCACGCCGATGTGCTTTCAGACGCAATTCTGCAGGCGTTGCAGGGCTGATCCGGTTTCGGGATAGCGGATTGGCCCATGAAGGTCATTGGCTGGCGGCATCCGCTTCGCGAGCGGTTCCAGTATGCTCCCCCCGAAGCACGCCGAGGCCTGCGGCGACGGTTGCGCCGCGAGGTGCGTCATCCGACCAGGCTGTGGGAGATTACCTTCACCTTGTGGGTGGCGTCGTTCGCCACGCCGGTCGCGATCGCGATCTCGTTCATGCTGTCGCGAATGCCGCCGACGCCCGTCGCGGCCTCCTGCATGTTGGCGGACATCGCGCGGGTGACGATCGTCTGCTCTTCCACCGCCGAGGCGATGGCCGCGGAAATCTCGTTCATGTGGGCAATGACACCGGACACATCGCCGATCGACGTCGCCGCGTCGCTGGTCGCCTTCTGGATGCCGGCGATCTGGGCGGTGATCTCCTCGGTCGCCCGGGCGGTCTGGCCGGCCAGCGTCTTTACCTCGCCGGCGACCACCGCGAAGCCCCGGCCAGCCTCGCCGGCCCGGGCCGCCTCGATCGTCGCGTTCAGCGCCAGCAGGTTGGTTTGCTTGGCGATCTGCTGGATCAGGCCGACCACGTCGCCGATGCGGGACGCCGCCTCGGTCAGGCTGGCCATGATGGCGGCGGTTCGGTTCGCCTGCTCCACCGCCCGCACGGTGACCTCCGCCGCATCGTTCATGCGCCGGCCGATCTCGTCGATCGCCGCCGACAGTTGCTCCGCACCCGCCGCCGCCGCCTGAACGTTTGAGGACACCTGAGTCGAGACCGTGGCGGCATTGGCCGCCTGCCCGTTGGCGGTGGAGATGGCGCTGGTGATCGCGCCGAGATCGGTATCGATCTCCGTCTGGAGTTCGCAGCGCTGCAGGCGATCCCTGACCTGAGCGGTGATGTCGGTGGCAAATTTCACGATCTTCACCGGCCGGCCGTGAGGGTCGAAGATCGGATTGTAGGTCGCTTGGATCCAGACCTCCACCCCGTCCTTGCCGATCCGCCGATATTCGGCGGTCTGGAAGCGGCCCTGGCGCAGATCCTCCCAGAAGCGGCGGTAGGCGGGGCAGTCCCGTTCGGCCGGATCGACGAACAGGCTGTGGTGGCGCCCCCGGATTTCCGCCAGGCTGTAGCCGAGGGTCTGCAGGAAGTTGCCGTTCGCGTCGAGGATGGTTCCGTCCATCGCGAACTGGATAACCGCCTGGGACTTGTTGATGGCGTCGATCTGACCCTGGAAATCGGCGGCCTTGACCTTCTGCTCGGTGACGTTGGTGGCGAACTTCACCACCTTGGTCGGCTTGCCGTTGCGCCCGACGATCGGGTTGTAGGTCGCCTGGATCCAGATGTCCCGGCCGTTCTTGTCGATCCGCCGGTATTCGGCGGCCTGGAAGCGGCCCTGGCGCAGATCCTCCCAGAAGCGGCGGTAGGCGGGGCAGTCCCGTTCGGCCGGATCGACGAAGAGGCTGTGGTGGCGTCCCCGGATTTCCGCCAAGCTGTAACCGACGGTTTCGAGGAAGTTCTGGTTGGCTGTGATGATGGTGCCGTCGAGATTGAACTCGATGACCGCCTGGGACTTGTCCAGAGCATTGAGCTTGGCCGTCCGTTCCAACCCGCTTTGGAAGCCCATCATGACCCAACCCTTTCCACTGTGAATGCCGTCGAATGGGGAAAGGCCGTCGATCGGCCTATCATATGCAGCAGCCGGAGCCTTTGTCGGGCAGGAGAGGCTCACCGCTGCACGGCTGGCAGTGTCGCCCCCTGGCGTAAGCTGCTCGTGGGGCAAGTTAAACGTTCGTACTACAACCGTGGCAATAAGGGTTGCCCCGCATCTTCGGGACGGTACCTATCCCATGGCATCGCAATGCGGATCGGCTCCCCAAATTTTTCCAGCGAATGCGGAAACGGTATTTTTCCGTCTATAGTCAAAGGCTTGTGGCGGATGGCGATGGTCATTCCCGCACCAGTCCGGCATCATCCCTTTCCGTCGGTTCGATCAGAGCGACGACATACACCTATCCTATTTTTCGCACCCTAACTGATCAGATAGTTCCCTTCGTCGAAGTTCTGTGGCAAGGCTCCGTTACTTATCCATTTTTCCGGCATTGCCATACCGAGGCGCAGGAAGGTGGGCCGATCGTCTCCGGGGTGTTGCCCATCACCTCGATGGCCGAGCGGAGGATCGCCCCGGCGGCAGTCTGATCGCGGTACAGACACTCAGTCAGTGCCTTGGGCCGTATCTTCCCTCGAAACTGATGAATGGGGAGGCAGCCTTCTGGGCGCGCAATCGTATTGTTGAGTTACCCATGATAACAGAGTCAATGCCATCCCAGCGAGTGCGTCAAACCTCCACCGCCGGCAGCCGCAATTCTCGGTGGTTGCGCGCCCCCGCAACCAACGACAGTTGACAGCCCGCCTCCAACGAGGCGGGCTGTCGGCGTTTCGGGTCCGCTTCGGCGCACGCCTCCAGGATCGCCAGCAGGTCGCCATGAAGCTGGGCCTCCAGCCCGGCGCCCGAGGGGCAGGGGGACAGCACGACGCGGTCGACCATGGACCGGATCATCTCCATCGCGGCCATCCCCTCGTCGCCATCACCGAGCACGGACTCGAGCTCCGCGATCTTCCGCCGGTACAGCTCCGGCAGGTTGGCCGGCAGCAGCATCTCCGGCGCCTCCGTCCCCAGGGCGCCGATCTCGGTGGCGAGCGCGGCACGCTCAGCCTCCAGTGCAGACAGCCGCGCGTTCAGCGATGGGCTGTACAGTCCCTTCTCCACTGCTTCCAAAATCGACGCGATCTTCCGGTCAACCTCGGCGAGGGCGCGCTCCCGATCCCCGCGCCGGTTCCGCGCCTCGGCCTGATCACGCCGTTGCGCCACGACCATCTCCTCAATGAAGGCGGCGACCACGTCGGCGCCGAGCAGGCGCTCCTTCAGCCCGGCAAGAACACGGCCCTCGATCGCCTGCCGGGTGATGGTGCGGTCGTTCGGGCAGGTGCCGGAATTCCGGTGGCCGGCGCAACCGTAGCGGTCCTTGCCCATGATGGTGTAGCGGCCACCGCAGACGCCGCATACCAGCACGCCGGACAGAAGGAAGCGCCGCCGATGTCCGCGGTTCAGAGCGTTGCCCTGCTCATCCCGACCGATCTCGGTGGCAACCGTCTCCTGTCGCACCTTGACGCGGTTCCACAGAACGTCGTCGATTGTCAATCGGCTTGAGATTGGGACCCTGGATCGGCGCGGAAAAGGGACCCCGTTGAGCTGGTGAGGACTTGTCGCCCAGGTCGTCCATGGAGGGGACCCGCGCGTGCCGCGCAGTGCCCTCATCTGCGACGGAGCGGCACGCGCGGGGAGGCGCTGTGGGCGACCTGGGCGACCCAGGTCAGGCGCGGTTTTTGAAGCGCCAGCTTTCGTTTCCGGTCTCAAGGATCTCGCAGTGGTGGGTAAGCCGGTCGAGCAAGGCGGTGGTCATCTTGGCGTCACCGAAGACGGACGGCCATTCCCCGAACGCCAAGTTGGTGGTGACGATCACGAAGCTGCGCTCGTAAAGCCGGCTGATCAGATGGAACAGCAGCTGACCGCCGGACTGGGCGAAGGGCAGGTAACCGAGTTCGTCGAGGACGATGAAATCCATCCGCGCGAGATAATCGGCCAGGCGCCCCTGCCGGCCGGCCCTGGTTTCAGCCTCCAACCGGTTGACGAGATCGACGACGTTGAAGAAGCGTCCCCGGGAACCGGCCCGGATGCAGGCCCGGGCGATCGCGATGGCGAGATGGGTCTTGCCGGTCCCGGTGCCGCCGACCAGCACGACGTTGCGCTGCTGGGCCAGGAAGGCGCCGCCGGCGAGATCGCGCACCAGGGTTTCGTTGACCGGCGTGTCGTCGAAGGCGAAATCGTCGATGTCCCTGGCGCGCGGCAGCTTGGCGATGGTGATCTGGTACTTTATCGAGCGCGCCTGCTTCTCGGAGATCTCGGCGGTGAGCAGGTCGCCGACGACCCGCTGCGGCTCGTGCTGGCGCTTGACGGCGGTGGCAATGAGTTCATCGTAGGCGGCCTTCATGCCGTAGAGCTTGAGTTCGCTCATGGTGGCCAGGATCTCGGCACGCTCCATCACAGGGGTCTCCTCAGGCTGTCGTAGCGGGCGCAATCGGCGGCCGGCTCGTGCCGGAGCCGCAGGGCATCGGAGGTCATGATCGTGATCGCCGCCGCCGGTTCCCGGCGCCGCGCGAGGATATTGAGGATGACGGCGGCGGAATGAACGCCCTCGCGCAAGGCCTCGGCGCAGGCCGCCTCGACGGCTGGCAGTCCGTCGCTCAGCACGGCGCCGAGAATGTCCACCATCTGCCGGTCGCCGTCCTCGACGGCGGCGAGTTTGCGCCGGACGCGTTCCAGACCGGCCGGCAGGACCCAATCCTTGAACGGTGCCCCATTGCGCAAGGCCCCCGGTTTGCGCGCCAGGACCGGGACATAGTGCCAGGGATCGAACACCGTTCTGTCGCGCCCGAAGCACCGGGCGTGTTCACCGACGATCCGTCCATCCTGGCGCAGTTCGATCCGCTCGGCATAGGCGCGGATTTCCACCAGACGGCCCACCGCGCCGGCCACGACCGAATACTTGTTGTTGTCGAAGCGCACCAGACAGGTCTTGGACACCGAAGCCGGTACGGCATGGAAGCCGTCGAAGCGCCCGGCATAAGGAACCAAGCTCGGCCGCTCTGTCTCGAACATCTCCCAGACCGTCCGCTCCCGCATTTCAGGATGGCGATATGCCTTGGCGTGGGCGACGCAGCGGTCCAGGAGCAAGCCGTTGAGTTCGTCGTAGCTCTTCACCCGCAGCCGGGGGGTGAAGAAGCGCTCGCGGACCAAGCCGACCTGGTTCTCGACCTGTCCCTTTTCCCAGCCCGATGCCGGGGTGCAGGCGACCGGATCGACCAGATAGTGGCTGCACATCTGCAGGAAGCGCCGGTTGTAGACACGCTCTTTGCCGGCGAAGATCGTGTCGACCGCCGTCTTCATGTTGTCGTAGATGCCCCGCGTACAGGCTCCCTTGAAGAAGGCAAAGGCCCGGTCGTGGGCGTCGAACACCATCTCCTGGCTTTCGCGCGGATAGGCCCGTACGAACAGCATCCGGCTGTGGCACAGGCGGACATGGGCCACCTTCACCGTGACCGTCGTTCCGTTGATCAGGACGACCTCATGGCTCCAGTCGAACTGGTAGGCCTCGCCTGGCGCAAAGCTCAACGGCACGTAGGCTTGGGCGACGGAGGGGCCCTGCTCCTGCCGCCAAACCCGGGCATAACGACGGACAGCGTCGTAGCCGCCTTCATAGCCGCGGGACCGTAACGTTTCGAACAGCCGGACCAGCGTCAGGCGCTCGCGTGATGCTTTCCCCTCGTTGGCCAGCAACAGAGCATCCAGCTCTTCACGCCAGGGGCCGATCTTCGGCAAAGGCTGGTTCGTGCGCGTGTAGCGGAACTCCGTGGCCTCCGACCGGATCACCTTCCGCACGACCTTCCGGGAAAGCCCGAACTCCCGGCAGATCACCTTGATCGGCTTCTGCTGCACGAAGTAGGCACGACGGATCTTCGCGATCGTTTCCACAATCAGCATCCCTCGACAGGCCTCCATGTCCTCCATGGCGGCCAGTGTGGACCCAAAGCATCGGGGGTCCCGTTTGGATGCCGATCACCCCCTATACGGGGTCCTTATTCCATGCCGATTTACAGTCAGCGAGCAGGAGGGCGGTCGCCTTGGCCTTCATCGGGCCGCCACGATCGGCGTGCAGGGTCAGCCGACCGGGCGGAACGGCGTGTTTGGCCAGCGTCTCCTCGACCAGCGCCTTGAACAGGGTGGCGCTCTCGGCATCGGCGACGCACCAGCCGATCACCCGGCGGCTGAAGATGTCGAGGATGACGTAGAGATAATAGTAGGACCACTTCATCGGTCCCATCAGCTTGGTGATGTCCCAGGACCAGACCTCGTTGGGAGCTTTGGCCAGCAGTTCAGGCTTCCGGTAGGCCGGATGGCGGAGCTGGTCGCGGCGTTCCCGGACCTCATCATGCTCGGCCAGCAGGCGGTACATAGTGCGGATGGAACAATGATAGACGCCCTCATCGAGCAGAGTGGCGTAGACTTCCGCAGGGGCAAGATCGACGAAGCGCGGCTCACGCAGAAGGGCGAGCACCGTCTGGCGCTCCTGAACCGCGAGCGCTCGCGGCGGGCGTGGCCGGGGGCGAGGCGCCGGTTCCCGGCCGGCCAGCCGAACCCGGCGTCGCGTTGCCGGCGCCAGTCGGTCAGGGCCGACGAATAAAGACCTTCCCGCCGCAGGATCGCGGCGATCCCGCCGGTGTCCGCCGCCCGATCCGTCTCGGCCAGGATCCGAAGCTTTTCCGCCGCCGTGAAGGTGCGACGTTTGGGACGCGCCGACATCTCCGGGGAGACTGCAGCGGGCGCAGCAACAACCCGCGGCGTCTCACCAGCGTCTGCAACTGCCTCCGATACGGTGGGCATCTTGTTGGGCATGACCACGAAATCAATTTCCTACGCCCTCAAGCTTAAACTTCCGGAGGGTTGATGTCTCAGCGTCATTGGCACAGAGGGGGCCTCGACGTTCCGGGTTGGGAAAGTCCGACAACTCATCGCGATCAGCCGAACGGCTTCTCGCTTGAACTCTTTGGTCACCTTACGACGTTGACCATTACCCATGCCAAACCTCCCAGTCTCTCAGGCTATGGATGGAATTGCAGGAGTTGGAATATCTTTCCCCTGGTCGTGTCCCGAGGCGTGGTGTAGGAGCCGGGGCGCTCATCTGGTCTCCGGCAGTTCTGGCCGGGACGGTCACGCGGCCGCAGCGGGCAACGTGAGGGCAAGATCATCGCGCAGCGGGGCGATGGTTTCCAGGGTCATGTAACGCGCCCGCTGCACCGCCCATTCGTCGTTCTGTTCGAGCAGGATGGCACCGATCAACCGGGTGATCGCCGCCTCGTTGGGAAAGATGCCGACCACCTCGGTGCGCCGCTTGATCTCGCCGTTCAGGCGTTCCAGTGGGTTCGTGCTGTGGATCTTGGCGCGGTGCTCCTTGGGGAAGGTCATGAAGGCCAGCACGTCGTCCTCGGCCTCGTCGAGCAGGGCGGCCAGCTTCGGCAGCTTGGGGCGGACCTGATCGGCGACTTGGCGCCACTGCGCCTTGGCGGCGCCGGCGTCGTCCTGGGCAAACGCCGTGGCAATGAAGGCCGACACCACGCGCCGGCCGCTCCGGCCGGCATGCGCCAGCACGTTGCGCATGAAATGCACCCGACAGCGCTGCCACGTGGCGCGGAACACCTTGGACACGGCGGCCTTGATGCCCTCGTGGGCGTCGGAGATCACCAGCTTCACGCCGGCCAAGCCGCGGCGCTTGAGCTTACGCAGGAAGTCGATCCAGAAGGTCTCCGCCTCCGAGGCGCCGATGTCCATGCCCAGCACCTCGCGCCGGCCATCGGTGTTCACCGCCACCGCGATGGTGACGGCGACCGAGACGATGCGGCCATTCTGGCGGACCTTCACATAGGTGGCGTCAATCCACAGGTACGGCCAGTCGCCTTCGATGGGGCGCTCCAGGAAGGTCTTCACCCGCTCGTCGATCTCTTCGCACAGCCGGCTGACCTGGCTCTTGGAGATGCCGCCCATGCCGAGCGCCTTGACCAGGTCGTCCACCGAGCGCGTCGAGATGCCGTGCACGTAGGCTTCCTGGATCACCGCGGTCAGCGCCTTCTCGGCCATCCGGCGCGGCTCCAGGAAACCGGGGAAGTACGAGCCCTTGCGCAGTTTTGGGATGCGCAGCTCGACGGTGCCGGCGCGGGTTTCCCAGTCGCGCTCGCGGTAGCCGTTGCGCTGGACCAGCCGCTCGGCGGAGCGCTCGCCGTGGGCAGCACCAGTCAGGCCCTGCACCTCCAACTCCATCAGCCGCTCGGCCGCGAAACCGATCATCTCGCGCAGAACGTCGGCGTCAGGGCTCTTCTCCAGCAGCGCGCGAAGCGCCATCATCTCGTCGGTCATCGTGGTCATCCTTCGGTCGGGTTGAGGTGTGGTGACCAGACTCTACCGAAGATCCACGATGACCGCCCCGCTGTGGGGAACCGGCCCGCCTACGCCAGCCATGTGAAGGCGCTTCGGCGGGCCGCTTACCCACAGTTCCTACACCACGCTCTGGGACGTGACCTTTCCCCTTCCAAATCGGAAACGCGACCGGTTGTAGTGCTTCCATATGTTGGCGCTACCAATATGAGAAAACTGACTCCCCGTCAGCGTGCATAGCCATTGCTTTTGTCCAACTGCAAATCGCTGGCCAAAAGCTCATGCTCTACGGGAAACCTGATTAAAGGGAGCGGCGGATGTCCCAAAAGCTGCTGAACGACCGTCGTGTCCTCATCGTTGAGGACGAGTTCCTCGTCACCGTCGTTCTGGAGACGGCGGTCCAGGAGGCAGGAGCCAGTGTGGTTCGGCTTGCCGCTTCGACCGTGGATGCTCTTGCGCTGATTGAAGCCGAGCCCTTCGATGTTGCGCTTCTGGACGCCCGATTGGATGAAGAGCCGGTCTCTGACGTTGCCGAAGCTTTGGAAAAACGAGGCATTCCATTCGTTTTCCATTCGGGATATGGCCCAGAACATCTTCCAAGCAGCCATCGTCATCGCCCCCTGCTCCGTAAGCCATCACTTTCATCCAGTGTCGTCCATGCACTGTACGAGGCAATGGAATAGCTGGAACCGGGCGGAAGGCCCATTGCAGCGAAAGACGCCGACTCTCTGCCGGCCTCTTATGGTTCGGTTATGTCCCCCATCATCGTTGGGTCGACGGTGGACACGGCCATCCGGCGCCGTGCCTTTCACGGTTTTCCATTTTGATGGGCTCGTCGGTGCCCGTTCATGCCATGGCGGTGCACAACATGCGAACGATGGCAGCGGGGGCGCAGGGCTTCCGAAGCAACGGTCTGTGTCGGTGTTGTTGCGGAAGGAGTTCCACCCCGTATCCCGAGTGGAAGACAAATGGCTTCGCGCCGGCTTCGAGCGCGTCGGCGACGGCAGTCACCCGCTCATCGTCGAGCCGGACATCCAGGATGGCGGCATCGAAATCTTCCCGTTCGATCAGCGCCAGGGCATCCGCCACGCAGCTGGCCATGCCGATGATGGTGGCTCCCGCATCCTGCAGGATTTCCTCCAACGCCATGGCGATCAGCAATTCGTCCTCGACGATCATGATCCGGCAGCCTTCCAGATGCTTTCCGGTCATGAAGCATTCTCAAGGGGGGGCGGGGCTTTCGTCGTCGCTCCTCGTCTGGGCGACCGGTACGGTGAACGTCGCCTGGAGACCGGTCGGATCGTAATCCACCATGACATCGCCGCGCAGTTCATAGCGGATTTGCTGGGTGATCAGCTTGGAGCCGAAGCCATGATGGGTGGGAGGCGACACGGGGGGACCGTCCATCTCGCGCCAATGGACAAGCAGCACCGCATCGGCATCCCTTTGCCCGAATTCCCAGGTCACGACGACGCGCCCTTCCGCCACGGACAGTGCGCCGTATTTCAGCGCGTTGGTCACCAACTCGTGGATCACCATGCCGAGCGCCAACGCGGCCTTGGGCCGGAGTTGAACGGCAGGTCCGTCAACGGCAAAGCGTCCTTCGCTGGTGGCATAAGGCTTCACCTCATTGAGCACGACGTCGCTGAGGAGAACGTTTCCCCAACCGTCACGGGTCAGCAGATCGTAGGTGCTGGCGACCGCCTGCAGGCGCCCGAGAAACGCCGTGCATTCCGGTGCCTCGGCAATCGCCTTCAGAGTCTGCTGGGCCAGGGCGGTGACGACGGCCAGCATGTTCTTGACGCGGTGGTCGAGTTCACCGATGAGCTGGCGCTGCTGCTCCTCGGCCTCCTTGAGTGACGTCACGTCGACGAAGGTCAACAACAGGCCTTCCAGATCGTTGCGGGCCTTCCGGTAAGGCAGGATGCGCATCATGTAGTGCCTGGTCCCGTCCCTGGACCGAACCGCCTTTTCCACGGTCGCCGGGTCGGTTAGCGCATGTCTCAGATCCCGATCCAGATCGACCTGGTCGAGATGGCTGACGATATCGGTCAGCGGACGACCGCGGTCGGTCGCGATCAGATTGAAAATCTGGGTGATCGCCGGCGTGAAACTCCGGATCAGCAGGGATCGGTCCAGGAAGATGATCCCGATCTGGGTGCTGTTGAACAGATTCTGGAGATCGCTGTTGGACTGGTCCAGCTCCTCGACCTTGCTGTTGAGTTCGATATTGACTGCGTGAAGCTCCTCATTGACGGATTGCGTTTCCTCTTTGGCTGTTTCCAGCTCCTCATTGGTCGATTGCAGTTCCTCGTTGACCGAGATGAGTTCCTCGTTGGCGGACTTCAGTTCCTCCAATGAGGTTTCATACTCTTCGATCGTGCTCTGGAGACGCTCCTTGGTATCGCGAAGTTCACGTTCCAGCTGCTCCACCGCACCGGGATCCTGGCCCCAGTGACGCTCCTTGCCGTAGATTTCCTCCGCAGGACTTGGATCTCCGACATCGGAAAACAGGACCAGGAAGAAGGGTTCCCCGTCGCGGTCGAACGGCTCGATCGTCAGATCGAGCATTTGGACACGATCGTCCACCTCCACCGCCAGGTGCTTGCGGGTTACCGGCTTGTGGGTCTGCATCGCCTCGTGCAGGGCGCCGCGAAGATCGAGCCGAAGTCCCTTGCGGGCCATCGCCAGAAGCTGGCGGTTCGGGGCGCCGGGCGGCGCCTGAAGGTATTTGCCGGTGTTGGCGGAATAATAGACCACCTCACTGTTTTGATTGACGACGACATGGGCCGGAGCGAAACGCTCCAGCACGCGCGCCTCCACATGCCCACGCAGATTGGCGGCATTGGACTGGATCGAGCGGGGGGTCTCGGCCGATCCGCGAGGCGTGCGGCCGCCATGCTCCGCCATGGCGAAGGGAATGGTCACGGAAACCGCATCCTGCCGGCGGAACAGGCGATGTTTTTTGTCTATGGGCACGAACAGCGTCTGATGTTGCCCGATGGTCTCGGCCACGCCGAGGAAAAGATAGCCGCTGGGGCGCAATGCATAGTGGAACATTGGGATCACCTGATCCTGAAGTCCCATCCCCAGGTAAATGAGCAGATTGCGGCACGAAATCAGGTCGATGCGTGAAAATGGCGGGTCACGGACGACGCTGTGCGACGAGAAGATGCACAGGTCGCGCACCTCCTTGCGAACGAGATAGCTGGTGCCGTTTTCAGTGAAATGGCGTTTGAGACGGTCCGCCCGCACATCCCGCACCAGATTGGCGGGATAGCGCCCGGTGCGTGCCACTTCCAGGGCATGCTCGTCGATGTCGGTGGCGAAGACCTGGATCTTCGGCACGCTGTGGAGGGTTCCCGCATATTCGGACAGCAGCATGGCGATGGAGTACACCTCCTCGCCGGTGGCGCAGCCCGGCACCCAGACGCGCACCGCATCGCCGACGCTTTTCCCGGCGAACAGATGCGGGATGACGAGTTCCTCCAGCGCCCGGAAGGTCTCGCCGTCGCGGAAGAAGGTGGTGACACCGATCAGCAGATCGCGAAACAGTGCCGCGGCTTCGGTACGGTCCTCACGCAGGTGTTCGACATAGCTGTCGATGTCCGTCAGCCGCAGGGCCTGCATCCTGCGTTGGACACGGCGCAGGAAAGTGTTGTGCTTGTAGCCCTGGAAATCGTGCCCGATCTGATTGCGCAGAATGGTGGTGATGCTTCTGCGTGCCGATTCCAGCCGCGCATCCTCTTGAACATCCTTCTCACCCGTCAGATCGCCCAGCGACGTGGCGGTTCGCGCGTAGTCCACCAGCGTCGCCGCCATCGTTTCGACCGGCGCGACAAGGTCGACGACGCCGGTGGCGATGGCGCTGTTCGGCATGCCGTCATGGCGGGGAATTCCGTCATGCCCCTGGGCGATGGTGAAGCCGCCCCGTTCCTTGATCGCTTTGACGCCCAGGGTGCCGTCGCTGCCGCCGCCCGACAGGATGATGCCCACCGCTCTTTCACCGCAGTCGCTGGCGAGCGAGCTGAGGAAGAGGTCGATGGGGTTGCGCTCGCGGCGGGAGGCGCTGTCCGGCCGGACATGCAGCCGGCCGCTGTCGATGGTCAGCAGGGTTCCCGGCTGCAGGGTGTAGATGCGGTTTGGCTCGACCAAATCCCCGTCGCAGGCCTGATGCGCCGGCGTGGGCGTGCATCGGCCGATGATGTCGGCCAGCAGGCTTTCGTGTTCCGGTGACAGATGCGTCACGACCACGAAGGCCATGCCGCTGTCGGCAGGAACGGCGCCGAACAGCCCCTCCAAGGCCTCCACCCCGCCAGCGGATGCGCCGATCCCGACGATTGGGAAGGATGCCTTGTCGCTCATGCTGCTGCCCTTCCACAGATCCTGACGATCCGGATCGATGTCGTTTGAGGATGCCGGGGATGGCGCTCTTGTCGGCGATGAGCTTTTCTACAGTTCAACTGGAGCAACCCCTCGGGACGATGGCCGGCCGTCCCTGGTGGCGTTCTTCCTCACAGTCGATGCCAAATTCTGACGCGGACGGTCAACTCACTCTCTAGCACCTTCCTTTGGTTGGGCACCACCGTCATCGTCCCAGTTGCGAAGCAGAGTGCTACGCTCCCGCTGGAGTAGACGCTCATCGCCGATCCTTGCGGTCACCGGTGGCACGGACGCGGTTTCAATGAACATTTTCCCGTTCAGGAAATGGACTGACGACGAACGATGTTTCAGTTGTACGGTTTGCATGACGACACATCCTCTGCGGTAAAGTTCGGTGCGGAACGGCTTTCCGCGATAGACGGAGCATTGCTCCGCCCGGTCCTCGCAACAATGTTCATCCGGGCAGGAGAGTTGCGTTTCCCGCCGGTTCCAGGAGCCGGTCCAGTTCATCGGGGTCGATGAGCACCGTCTGCTCCATGGCCATTCCGCGATTGGAATGCGGAAGACGGAGCCAGGTCGCGCTGCGCCGATACACAGGGAAGGAGAGCGAGTCGATCAACTCCTCGTCGGTCTCCACAATGTAGCTTCCCGCCGGTTGCACCCCGTCGACGCCGCTCAAGGCAAAAGGATGGGCGAACGTTACGGTCCTGCTGGTGGTGCGGGTGAATGCGTTGGTCATCGAAGGGTGCTCCCATTCATGTCCGGCGGATTTCCTTGAAAGCAGCTGTCTATCCGCCCGAACTGGAGAACAGCAGCCCGGCAAGAAAGCCGACTGAGACGCCAAGTGTCAGATAAGCCATGTTCTTCCATTTCGGCGCGGACAAAGCCCAGGCGGCACGCTCTGAAACCATCCACTCCGACAACGTCCCGTGCGTGAGCGACATGGCGATCTCCTTCCGGATATTTGCTTCGAAATATGGTGCCGCCAAATTTTATTACAATGGAGAGGGGCAAATAATTACATTGATGCTTATTTGATTCGGACTGCCGCCAGCCTCCGCTGGACAGGATCCTCTACCTGGATGATTCTTGAGCGTCCCTCAGGCTGCCTTCTCACCATTTGGTGCGATGGAGCAACGACTTGCATGTCAAAGCACGCGGCAAAAACCTGCCATACGCGGCCCTGACCGATGTGAGCCACGGCTCAAAAAAACATGGACCGGACCGCCTCGACCGACTGCCAGACGGTGATCGCCGTGGCGATGAGAACGGCGGCGGCCATCGCCAACGACACTGCCAGCAACACCCCGTCCTCTTCCAGATAGGCCAAGGCGATCAGCATGATCGTCACCGCCGGGACGACATTGCTCAGCGGAATGGGAACGAAGAAGACGCCTGCCAGCACGAGGACGACCAATCCGACCACGCGCGTCGTCGTCTCGAACGGCATCTTCCAGCGTGGGCGTATGACCGTCTCCATGCGCCTCAAAACCGGCACGGTACGATCGACCATACGGACCAGGCGCTGTGTCGAGAAACGCCGCGACATGATCGTTCTGGGAAAGGCCGGAGTTTCCCGCGCGAGGATCATCTGGAACGCGGGAATGGTCAGCAGCAGCCCGACGACCGGCGATGTTCCCGGAGTCAGCCCGATCAGTGCCAGCAACAGCAGAACGACGCCGAAGGAGCGCTTGTGCAGCCTGTCCAGCAGCCAGCCGAATGTAACGCCCTCGGCCGGAGCTTCTGCGAGCAGGCCACGCAAAACCTCGGATGTCGGGATATGCGGGGGCAAGACCGCGGTCATGACCGCATCGCTCCGGCCGTTTCGGTGGGGCGACACCTGCCTGTCATGCCGGGATCGACACCGTAACGGTCGTGCCGGCGCCGGACCTGACGGTCAGACCGCCTTTGACCTGCTCGGCCAGCAACTCCATCAAGGTGAGGCCGAGCGACCCCGTGCGTCGTTCGTCGGCCATGCCGATGCCATCGTCACTGATGCTCATGCGCAGGACTTCGTACGAGATTTCCCGGAACGAGACGGCGATGCGGCCGGATCGCCCGTCCGGGAAAGCGTATTTCAGCGCATTGATCATCGCCTCGTTGGCGATGAGGGCCAGCGGGATGGCCCGATCCGGTTTCAGGAACACCTCGTCGGCTTCGACATCCAGCACCACCCGCAAACTCTGTGCAGGCTCGAAGGACATCAGCAGGTCGCGGCACAGCATCCGCAGATATCCCCCGAACTCGATCTCCTGCAGCCCCTGCGTCCGGTAGAGCGTCTCGTGGATCTCGGCCATGCGGTCCAGCCTTTCCACGGCGCTGTGCAGCGCCTCCTGCACGGCCGGCTCCCGGCCATGTGTGAGGTCCAACCGGATGCGCAGGAAGGACGAGGCCATCTGGAGGGTGTTTTTGACGCGGTGGTTCACCTCCTTCATCAGGTTGTCCTTGTCGCGCAGCAGCACGTCATTGTCGGCAAGGGTGTTGCGCAGCACACGCTCCACCTCGGTGCGGCGCTCAACTTCGGCGGCAAGTTGGCGATTGAGCTCATCCAGCCGCGCGGTGCGCACCGAGACACGGTGATCGAGTTCTTCGTTGAGCTGGCGCAATCCGTCTTCCGCCGCCTTGCGCTCGGTGATGTCGACAAAGGACACGAAATGGTGGCGGATACGGTCTTCTTCGAAAACGGGTGCGACATGCTGGAGCACCCATAGCGGCTTTCCATCCCTCCGATAGAGACGGACCTGACGCACGATGGCCTCGCCGGCGCGGAGGGCAAGGCCAATGGCGCGCGCCACCTCCGGGTCGGTGCCGGAGCCGGACAGCAGATGATAGCTCTTGCCCAGAATCTCTTCGCGCGCATAGCCGCTGAGCCTGGTGAATGCGGCATTGGCGAAGACGATCGGGATATCCGGCAGGGTGGGATCGGCGATCAGCATGGGCATGAGGGTCGTTTCCGCGGCCACCACGAAGGGACCTCCGCGCGCTGCCTCCATCCTGACCATTCTCTCTGCGTCCTGTTGGTCGCGGGGATTATCGGGCATGCAGCGCTCCTTCGTCCGATCCATTATTCGAAAAGGATATAGCCGCTGAATGCAGCCTTCCCAGGCGAAGAAGTGGCAGAGCCCGTTCGCTGGTTTTGCGTCGAATGGCAAAATATACCGATTGATCCACGGCAAAAATCTCCTGACCTTCTTACGTATGTAAAATATAGAGTCACGAACACCAAAAGAACATCTCCTTTATATTCAGCAATTTATAGTTCCTAATTTCAGTTTATGTTTTCAAGGCCATTGATATTTTGCGGTGCGGCATAATATAGGATTAAGTCATCGAGGTAGAGCGCAGCGCTCCCTTTCAGCTCTCGCACCCCAAACAGTCATGGAGACGTCATGGACGACGGCACTCATCCCACCCCCACCATTCGCCCGACCAATCGCCCTACCATTCGCAGTGCCAGCGACGAAGCCGCGGCGGGTAACGACGCGCCGAAGGGCGCCGGCATCCGCAGCGCCAGCGAGGAGCACACGGCGAAACCTGCCCGCGAGCTTGGTCAGCAGCCGAGGCCCTGGCCGCCGAGGCTGCCCGGCGCTTCAGACAACCAGGGCTTTCCGGAATCCGTCCGGACCGCCGGCCAGAGATTTGACCGTGCTCTCAAAGACGGTCTCGACGAGGGTGGCGGTCGGGCCACGGCACTCGGCGGTGCCCTGATGGCAGGCTATGGAACGGCCATTTCAGAGGCGGTCTCCTTCATGGGCCAAGCCGCGGAACGCCAGAACGAACTGTTGGGCAGCATGCTTCAGGCCCGCGGCCCACAGGACATCATGACGGCAGGACAACGCTACCTGCTCGGCGGATGGCTGGCCTTCTTCGAGGCCAATGTCCGCGTCGCCCAGGCTGCGTCCCGGCTGTCGCAAGACACCGCGCACAGCCCGCCCCGGCCTGGCGCCTGAGGCCGCCGGCGCTCTTCAAAGCCGCATGACAATATTTCGGGAGGATCTCCGTTGACCGGTTCGGAAAAGGAGACGCAGACGCTTCTCACCGTCGAAGAGCAGGTGGGCGTCTGCAAACGCCGACAGGTCACCGGGGCCGTCCGCGCCAGCACCTTCAGCCATGAGCGGGAACAGGCGGTCGAAGCCGACCTGTCGACGGAAACACTGGAGGTCGAGCGGGTTCCCATCGGACGGTTCGTCGATGGCCCGATCCCCGACCGCCAGGACGGCGACACCACCGTCATCTCGGTGATCGAGGAGGTGGCGACGGTGGAGGTTCGCCTGAAGCTGGTGGAGGAGGTTCGGATCACCCGCCGCACCGCCAGTCGCAAGATGACCGACCAGGTCATGCTGCGCCGTCAGGAGGTCGTCATCGAACAGGATCCGTCTTTGGACAACCCCGTGACCTGAGCGGCCTGACTTACCTCAAGAAATTGAATACTTTAAATCCTACTGGAGACTATCATGAGCACGATCATCGTTGGACTTTACAAGGAAAGCGGTTCCGCCAAGAAGGCCTTCCAGGCCTTGGTCGCGGCGGGCTGCCAGGAAGCGGACATCGAGACCTTCGGCGGCGCCGATAGCGCCGACAAGGCCGCCCAGGGCCTGCTGGGGCACGGTTTCGACAAGGAACTGGCCGAGCAGTACGGTGCAGCCATCCGCCAGGGCCACACCCTGGTTGCGGCCGACATCGCCGACCAGGATGCCGACGCGGCGGAAGCCATCCTCGATGAAAACGGGTCCGTTGACCTGCCCGAGCCCCCTGCGGTGCGGAAGCCGGCCCAGAAGGCGGGCAATGGCGCCACCGTCGAGCAGGAAACCCTCCAGTCGGTGAAGGAGGAGGTCGAGATCGGCAAGCGCCGGGTCGCCAAAGGCGGATTGAAAGCCGTGTCGGAGATCACGGAAACCCCAATTCAGGAGACCGTAACGCTGCGCGACGAGGCGGTGGGCGTGGAACACCGCAAGGTCGATCGGCCTCTCCGCCCCGACGAGGAGAAGGCTGCGTTCGGCGAGAAGACCGTCGAGCTGACGGCGACCTCCGAAACGCCGGAAATCACCAAGGAAGCCCGCGTGGTCGGGGAGGTCGTGTTGTCCAAGACCGCTTCCGAACAGGAAAAGACCGTGGGAACCGTCGTCCGACGCAGCGATGTCAAGGTGGAGCCTGTCGGAAACAAGCCCGGCAACAAGCGCTGATCTGAAGCGTGCACAACAGACGGGGCGGCCGTTCGGCCGCCTCCCGCCGCAGCGGATACAACCTGCGGCGGAGCGATTGAAGGTCAATCGAAGTGACATCCAGATTCATTTCCCGTTTGTCGGGAGATTTATATCAATAGAAACACAAAATCGATTCCGAGACATTGAATGTCCACCGATGTATTTCGGCGATATCCCATTGTGGAAAACTCTGGGAACCCCCACTTTAATTATTCCAAAGCCACCCCACGCCTGCTCATTTTTACCGAGGATTGCAAATCCGAGGTGTTTCCTGGCGTGACTCGATCCGGATGGCATGGCTGCCGCCATTGCCGACAAACCGGTCCACATCGGAGACACTTTATGAATTCCCGGACAAGGCTGGCCTTCTTCATTCTTAAAACCCACGCCGGATGGATCGTCCGTGCGGACGGCTTCGTCTATCCGCCCTGCGCCGACCAGATCGATGCGCTCGCCAAAGCCATTCGGGAAGCGCAAGCAGCGGAACGTCTCGGCTTCGCCAGCGTCGTGCTGGCGCAATCGGCGGCAGGGGAACCCTGTTATGTCCGCTGGTGCTGTGCCGGCAATGACGGAGCGGCACAGGCGGTTATGGAGCCTCCATATCCGATAATTCCGGCCATGGCTGACATCCTGACGCCGACATCCGCATCGGAGGAACGTCCATGACCCCCCTTCTCCATTCCATCGAGGGGCGATGCCCCCGTGGCGCCGATGCGTTGCGTGAGCAGCTGCGCTGGATGAATGCCGAGCGCCGCTGGCATCCAACTGTCTATGGCGCATCGCCGGACCAGTTTCCCCCCGCCTTTACACCACCGAGCCACGTCAGCCTGCCGCAGGGTGCCACGCTGACCCGCCTTACCAGAGCCTGTGCCGCGGTTGGTGCGGACGCCATCAAGGAACGGATGATCTCATGAGCCTATCAGCCCATTATACCGTGTCGTGCCGTACAGACGGGTGGTTCGTCGGGCTTGAGGGGGAACGCTACGGCCCCTTTCCCAACGGACAGGTCGGTGCCCTGATCGCCGCTGTACAGGCCGCCAACCACGCCGGAAAGGACGGCCACGATGCCCGCGTGCTGTTGCGTATGGCGGATGGCCGGACCGACGCCGTCTGGATATTCGGCGTGAACAGCTACCCGTCGCCCTGGGTGGAGGAATTGCATCGGATTGCACAACTGCCGCGGCGCGACCGCGCGCGTGCACCGATCCCGTCCATTCTTTCAACAGATCTGCAAGCCATGATTCCGGATTCTGCGGTTGCTGGCCGGGCGTGACCGGGCCGGCCAGGATTTTCCTTGTTTGTTCAGGCACGAATTTCAGAATTTCCCCTTATTAAAAAATAAAAACTCTCCAAATAGCAGGTCGCCATTCCAATATTTTGAGCGCAATACTGCCGGATTATTTTAGAAATCTGGAGTATCCGGTAATGTCTCTTGTTTCCATATCAATGATAGACGCGAACAATCTTTTTCGCCAAGGATTGAAAGCCATGTTCGAGGAGCAGGGCTTTCACGTCGCCAAAGAGACTTCGTCTCTCAAGGCGGCACTCCAGGTCGTCCAGGAAGGCGACGCATCACAGGTCATTTTGATCGATCCTGTCGGCATCGGCGACTTCACGGATCTTATCCGGGCACTGAAGGTGGCCTGTCCGGACACGCATGTGGTGGTGCTTACCAGCACTCTGGACGCGGAAATCATGACGAAGGCCATCCAGGCCGGTGCGGACGGATTCTTGATGAAGGACATCTCCATGGAGGCGCTGGCGCAATCGTTGCGGCTTGTCATGATCGGCGAAACGGTCTTCCCCAGCGCCTTGGCCGCACTGCTGATCGACAGTCGCCTGAACGGCGCCGCCGATCTGGCGGCGCCGAACAAAGGTGTTTCCAAGCGCGAGGCGCAGGTTCTGCGCTGCCTGCAGAATGGCAGTTCCAACAAGAAAATCGCCAACCATCTCCGGATCACCGAGGCGACCGTCAAGCTTCACCTCAAAAGTTTGCTGCGCAAGATCGACGTCTCGAACCGCACGCAGGCCGCCCTCTGGGGCCTCAACAACGGCTTTGCGGATGCAGAGTGACCGGACTTTCTCTGACGGCATCATGGGATGGCCGCCGTGCCGGCCATGGACGGAAGCGTGAAGCCGGCGACGTGACACTCACCGCAAGGGACTTGGCGCCCTCCGGCCCATTGCGAAGCGGTTGGCCGCAGCCGGACAGATCAGCCGGTTATCCCGTTGGTCCAGGCACAGGTTCTGCCAATCTGTTGTCATAGAAGATGTGGCTGAGCCACATATTCACTGCATCGCGTCGATGCGCAATCAATATTTTGCTGTTCCGAGTGGTGTTCCTGTGCAGGATAACGCATCTATTTTTACCAAACCCCACATAGATAGAAAATAAAGAAGCTATAGAAATTATCGTTTGACAGATCGTAATTTTCGCGTTAATTTTATTCTTATTTCATAAGTTCCCTGAATTTGCCGCAGAGTTATGGGGGTAATTAATTTAACATCTGTCTTCTTGAGAGCATGTGCAAAATTTATATGTGCTCTAATTGTTTAGCGTCTACACGTTAATTTCATGCTCTCCTGCCATGAAATCCGGCGGGGCGAGGCTTGGCTAAGAATTTTCTCTGACTCGAATCGTCGTATTGGCGGAAAGCCGATCATGATGTCGGCGGGTGAAGGCACGGATCGTCATTGTCAGGACATTCCCAATATGGATCAGGATGAACAGCGGCGCATACGGCCCGGCCCTTTGGCGATCGTCGGTATCGGTGCCTCGGCTGGCGGCCTTAAAGCCATCACGGCCCTGCTTAGAGCAATACCGGCTGACAGCGGTTTGGCCTTTGTGGTGATTCAGCACCGGATCCCGAACAATGAACGATTGCTTGCCGACCTGTTGAAAAATGTGACGGTGCTGTCGGTCCATACGGCTCATGACGGGATTCCGCTGGAGGCCGATCACATCTACATCGCTCCGGCGGGTCGGTTGCCGACCATGGAGGCCGGCCAACTGCGCATCCACGAATCGCGGCAGTCTGTCGACGCGACCCTGCCCATCGACGTTTTCTTCCGCACACTGGCGACCGACCAGCAGGAGAAGGCGATCTGCGTCGTGCTGTCCGGTACCGGCGCCGACGGCACCAATGGACTGCGTTCGATCAAGGAATGCGGTGGGCTGGTGGTCGTGCAGGATCCGACGACCGCCGACTTCGACGGCATGCCGGGCAGCGCCATCGCCACCGGCATGGCCGACTATATCCTGCCGCCGGAGCGCATGCCTGGCGCCATCGTCGATTTCGTCCACCAACCCTATATCGGCCCGGCAACGGTTCAGAAGGCCGAAGCGCCGGACGGCGCGCTGGGCGGCATCATCGATCTGCTGAGCGCGCACACCAAGCGCGATCACAGGGCTTACAAGCCGCGGTCGCTGACCCGCCGCATCGAGCGGCGGATGGGGATTCACCATATCGCCGATATGACGGAATACCGGGCGTTTCTGGGCACCCACCCGGCCGAAATCGAACTGCTGTCCCGCGACATCCTGATCAGCGTGACGCGCTTTTTCCGCGATGGTCCGGCGTTCGACATCCTGGCCGGAGACTACATCGTCCCGCTGGTGCGGAACCAGCCGGCGGGCAAGCCGATCCGCGTCTGGGTCCCGGCCTGCGCCACCGGGGAAGAGGCTTACTCCATCGCAATCCTGTTGATGGAGGCCTGCGCACGAAGCGGCGTATCTCCCGGCTTCCGGGTCTTCGCAACCGACGTGGACAATCGGGCGCTGACCGTCGCCCGCACCGGCCTGTATCCCGAAACCATCACGGTCGACGTGTCGGTCGACCGGCTCGCCCGCTTCTTCACAAAGGTCGAGGGCGGCTACAAGGTCGCCAAGCCATTGCGCGATGTGGTTTCCTTCGCCCAGCACGATCTGCTCAGCGATCCGCCTTTTTCCAAGCTCGACCTGATCAGTTGCCGCAACATGCTGATCTATATCGAGCCGGACGTGCAGAAGGCCATTTTCGCCCTGTTCCATTTCGCCTTGTTGGATAATGGCGGCCTGTTCCTCGGCACGGCGGAGAACCTTGACACGCTCTCCAACCTGTTCGCGCCTCTTTCAAAAAAATGGCGTCTGTACCGGAAGATCGGTGCGACGCGCAGCAGTGCGATGGCGGTCCCGACGACGGGCGGGCGGTCCGCGGTCCCGGTGCCGACACCGCCCACCCCCTTGCGCGGCACCAGCCCGGCGGACATCATCCGACAGGCCCTGCTGCTTGAATACGCGCCGGCGGCAGTTCTGATCGACGGGCTGCATCGCATCCAGTATCTCTTCGGTCCGACCGGCGATTTCCTCGACCTGCCGACGGGAGAACCGCCCTGGGATCTGACGGCGATGGCACGCGGAGAGTTGCGCCTGCAGCTCCGCCGCGCCGTCGCACAGGTGCTCGCCGTGCACGGCCGGGTTCAAATCTCTGGAATCCGGCACAAGCGTCACGGCATTGTGGTGCCGGTGACCGTTCTGGTTATCCCGGTGCGTTTCCCCCGGGCCGGCAATGACTTGTTTCTGGTGACATTCACGGCGGACCACGCGGCGCCAAGTACACCGGTCGCCGAGACCGCGCCGCTGCCCGATGGAAATTGACGGCGTCGAACAGCTCGAAAACGAGCTGCGCATGACCCGTGAGGAGTTGAACGACACCATCGAAGAACTCAGTGCCACCAGCGAGGCGCTGCGGGTCGCCAACGAGGAGATCCTGTCGATCGGCGAGGAGTACCAGTCGACCACGGAGGAGCTGGAGACATCCAAGGAAGAGCTGCAATCCCTCAACGAGGAACTCAGCACGCTGAACTCCCAGCTGCATGAAAAGGTCGACGAGCTGGAGGCGACCACCAACGATCTGGGCAATCTGCTGAGCAGCACCGACATCGCCACGGTCTTCCTGTCGTCAGACATGCGGATCAAGCGTTTCACGCCGTCGGCGACCCGGCTGTTCGCTCTGCTGCCGCAGGACGCCGGACGCCTGATCACCGATATCGCCCGACATTTCTCCGATCCTTGCCTGCTGCCCGACATCCGGTCGGTGCTGTCATCCCTGATGCCGTTGGAACGGGAAGTGTCGACGGACGACGATGCGACCTTCCTTCGGCGCATCCAGCCCTACCGGACGCAGCAAGGCCGGGGGAGGGGGTCGTGATCACCTTCAGCGACGTGACGCCGCTGAAGCGCACCAGCCTGGCCATGGCTCTGCAGGCCCGCCAGTACAAGCTGATCGCCGATCTCGGGCGCAGGGACCTCATCGGAGCGGAAGGCCCGGAGATACTGGCGGAAGCGGCCCGTCTGATTGCCGAAGGGCTGGATGCGGACGGCGTCGCCATCCTCGGTCCCAGCGAGGATCCATCGGGCCGGCGCACCGGGGACGCTGACGATCTGATCCTGTTCGGCAGTGCCGGCCTCTCCGTTCCACAGGAGCCTGCCGTCAGGATCCCCAGCGACATGTCGACACTGGTCGGACGGGTGTTCCGGTCCCGGCAGCCGTCGATCGTCGAGGATTTCGCCACCGATCAACGTGTCCGCTCCTCCATGGCGCTGTCGGGCAGCCACTTCGTCAGCGGTCTGTCGGTTCCCTTCGGTGGCGCGGCACGCGGACCATCCGTTCTCGCGGTTCTGAGCCACAAGGCCGGACGGTTCAGCGATGCCGACCTGGAATTCGTCCACGCCATCGCCAGCGTGCTGGGGCTGGTCATCGAACGGGCGGGGGTGCTGCGCACGGCGCGGGCTGAGCGCGATTTCGCCCAGGCCATCGTCGACACGGTCCGCGAACCGCTGCTGGTGCTGGACGAGATGCTGCGGGTGGTCGGCGCGAGTGCGGCCTTCCACCGATCCTTCGCCACCACGCCGGACGGCGTGCTCGGCATCCAACTGGCCGAGACGGCCGGCGGTCTGCTGGCCGATCCCGAGCTGCACCGGGTACTGGAACGGATCATACCCGATGGCACGGTCATCGATGCGCTGGAACTGACCATCGGTCAGGGTGTCGGCGACCAAGGCGCCGGGGGACGCCGCACGCTGCTGCTGAACGCCCGCCGGCTCAATCAGGCGGGCCAGCTGATCCTGTTGGCGATGGAAGACGTCACAGAGCAGGTGCGCGTGCGCGAAGCCCTCGCCGCCGCCAAGGCTGCCGCCGAACTGGCAAGCGCCAGCAAAACCCGATTTCTTGCCGCTGCCAGCCACGACCTGCGTCAGCCGGTCCAGGCCCTGCTGATGTTCCATCATCTGGTGGCGATGCAGCCGCAGGGCGAGACGGCGGCAAAACTGCTGGTCAGCATGGGCAACGCGCTGGGCGCCATGACCGCCATGCTCGACGACATCCTGGATGTGTCGCGCCTCGACGCCGGCATCATCCATGTGACGCTCCGGCCATGTCCGGTCCAGACGATGATCGATTCGCTGTGCGCCGAGTTATCGCCGTTGGCCGAGGCTGCCGAACTGACATTGCACAGCGTTCGGACCAGCCTGTCGGTGCAGAGCGACCCCAAGCTGCTGGAGCGCATCCTGCGGAACTTCATCGCCAATGCGATCAAATACACCGACCAGGGTCGCATCGTGGTGGGCTGCCGCCGTGCCGGGCCGAACCTGCGCATTCAGGTCTGGGACACCGGGCGCGGCATTCCGCCGAACCAGTTGGCATCGATCTTCGAGGAGTTCCATCAGGTCGACAATCCGGAGCGTGACCGGCGGCAGGGGCTCGGGCTGGGCCTTTCCATCGTGGAACGCCTTGCCGCGCTGCTCCATCACCCGATACGGGTCAAATCGGCGCCAGGGCAAGGATCGATGTTCGAGATCCTGGTTCCGTTGGCCAGTCCGGACGATTCCCTTCCGAAGGACGAGGAGATGGTCGTATCCGACGGCGGCAACGGCGAGCGGGTGGTGGTGATCGACGATGACCCGACCGTCCTCGACGGGGTCGCCGCCTTTCTCCATGAATTGGGCTACGATGTGGTGGCTGCATCCGATGGCGACACGGCGGTGGAGCGGTTGGGGAACGGGGTACCGGATTTGGTCATCGCCGATTTCCGGCTGAAGGGCACGGAAACCGGATCGGAGGCAATCCGCCGGCTGGAGCGGCATTTCGCCGCCCGGCTGCCCGGAATCCTTCTGACCGGAGACACCTCGCCCGCGCGCATCCGGGAGGCGAGCGCCAGCGGCTTCCTGTTGCTGCACAAGCCACTGAGCCCGGAGCCTCTGCTGACCGCCATACGACACGCCCTGACGGACCGCTCCGTGGAGCCGGGAACCGCCTGATCCTCTACCCGGTTCCTCTGCCAAGGCTGGTCAAGCAACTCAGGGTTCCACCTCATCCGTCCAGATTTGGAACACTGTCAACTGAACACCTCGATAAACCACCTCTGCACGCGCGTTGAGGGCAGCGAAAGACCCGCGCTCGTGGAAAAGAAGCGTTCTTTGGAGACTGAACTCTCGATTTTAGTCCAAAAAATGGCGGGAATATGCGGCGTTATTGGTGATATGCGCGCGTAGTTCGCTTCTCAAGCCAGATCGGACGTCGGAAATTGTACGCGAGGTTGGCGATCCCGAACTCCACCGTCGCGTGAGCGAGGCCGATGGTGTGGCCCCGGTGTCGGCCGCCCCTTCGGCCTTTCGGAAATGCACCATGCTGCGGCGTCCCGCCGCCTCGATGGCCGCTTTGTTGGCTTCTGAACGGTAGGCGCTGTCCGCCCACACCCGGCTGTCGATGTTGATGTGCGACTTGTAGCCTACGAGCCGGCGCAGGACGTCCCTGGACACGCTGAGCGCCGGCCCCTCGATGACTGGCTGGCTGCCGCCCGCCGGAACGTCGCTGGAAGGCTTCGCGTCCGGGCTTCGGAGGACTTGGCGGCCGTACGGGCGCAGCATAATCGGCTGAGCTGACCTGAATATCGAGGGCAGATCAGCGGTCGTCTTCAAAATTTATAGGCGATGCATCGCTCGACTGACGGCATTAAACATCTACCGGCGGCAGAGTCAATTCTCGGTGGCTTCGCGCCCCCGCAACCAACCTTTTCGTAGCAAGCCGTTGAGATGCATCGCATTTCGACGGCTTTTCTATTCTGGCGCAACCACCGAGTTTTGCCTGATGCAGCAGGTCTGGTGCCAGTGGTCAAGGCGTAGCAGATCCGCTGCATCTGCATGATAGGCCGCCGCTCAGCGCGGCAGCCGGTGGCGCAGCACCCCGTCCAGCGACAGACTTCCCGGTCCGTGCACCACGATCGCCAGAAGCAGAAACATCCAATAGAAATGCTCGACGGAATCGTAGCTTGGGTTGGCGGCACCCAATACGAACTGGATCACCAGCGCCATGCCAAGCAGCGGCAGCGCCGCCAGCCGGCTGAACAGCCCAATCACCAGAAGCACCGGCATGCCCAATTCGAACATGGTGCCGAGCGTGGCCGCCACCTCGGGCGGCAGCAGAGGCACTTTGTACTCATCGGCGAACAGTAGAACAGTGGTGTCCCAGTCCTGAATCTTGGTCAGGCCAGAGGTGAAGAACACTTTGGCCATCCATAGTCTCATGCCGAGTTGCAGCACCGGTGCGCCCCAGGCGTTCAGCCGGCTGATAACGACGTCCACCATGTCAATGATGGGGACGAGCGGAGTGTGACGCGGACGCACGGGCGTCGTAGCGGCGAGATCGATCATCTCTCATTCCTCCAGAGGAAAGGAAAAGGCGGTGAAGGTGCCCAGTTGCAGATGGGCCAGAAGGGCAGCCTGCAGATCGAGGCCGGGATCGGTTCCGGCCGCGGCGGTGGAGGCGTGCCAAAGGTCCGCGCCCGCCGACAGGGCGAGCAGCAGAGTGAACTCGCCGCGGCCGATAGCCACAGCGCACACCTCGGCCAAGGGGCGGACGATCAGCACCTGTTCGCCGCCCGGCGGCGGGTCTATGGGCAACGGGCCGGGCGGCTGCTCGTCATGGCGCAACGCCTTCCACAGGTCGAGGACAGGGTGTGCCACGGTGAGCAGGTGCGCCGACGGGTGCAGCGTGAAGCGCAGCTCCGGGTAGCGGTGCTGGGGCACGGCGCGGAGATCCGCCGAGTCGAGCATCGGCGCGTCGGCGGCAAAGAAGGCGGCGTTCCACGCCCATTCGAAACGAGCCAATTCAGCCGCCTCCGGCATCTCGTCCAAGTGGTCCGGGAAGCGGTCGCCGAAGGCGAGGAGCTGCGGGACGTGTGGCGGATGCCGGCGGACGTAACCCGCCGCGGCGCGGCGGAACACCGCATGGCCGAGCAGGCATACCGTTGCCGGGAAAGCCGATTCCAGCGCCTCTACCAGCGAGCCGACGACGTTGTTCGCATGGACGGCGAACCGCACCGGGGCGGGGACGGCGTCGCCCAGGATTCCGGGTGGCGGAGCAGGGTGGGCCGACAGGAGCTGCCGGCGCATGGCCGCTTGCAGGTCACGCAGCATGGCGCATCTCCAGCAGGTGGTCGGCGCGCGCGGCTTCGGCCATCAGCACGGCAAGCTCCGGCACCCGCGTGTCCCACTCGACCAGCACCGGGCGCGGGCCGATGCGCTCCAGGGTGGACGCCAGCAGCGCCCACACGGCATCGGCCACCACGTCGCCATGGTCGTCGATGAGAAGCGTGCCGGTTCCCGTCTCGTGCACGGCGTGGCCGGCGACATGGATCTCTCCCACCGCCTGGGCGGGGACGTGCGCCAGGTATGCGTCCGCATCGAAGCCGAGGTTGCCGGCGCTGACGTACACGTTGTTGACGTCCAGCAGCAGGCCACAGCCGGTGCGCGCGGCGAGTTCGGCCAGGAACTCCCATTCGGGGATGGTGGACTGTTCGAAGTCCAGGTAGCGCGAGGGGTTCTCCACCAGGATCCGCCGGCCCAGCGTCTCCTGCGTGCGCTCGACGTTGCGGCGAACGAGGTCCAGCGCCTCTTCGGTGTAGGGCAGTGGCAGCAAATCGTTGAGGTAGGTGCCGCCGGTGATGCTCCAGGCCAGATGGTCTGAGACAAGGTCCGGCTCCAGGCGGTCGTACAGGGTGGCCAGCCGAGCGAGGTGCTCGGGATCGACTCCCTCGGCCGAACCGAGGGAGAGGCCGACCCCATGGCAGCTCAGCGGGTAGTCCCGGCGGATCGCCTCCAGGGCGCGCAGCCGGGGACCGCCGGCCGCCAGATAGGTCTCGCTGTGCACCTCAATCCACGCCACGCGCGGGCGGGAGGTGAGGAACTCCGCGACGTGGCGGTGCCGCAGTCCGATGCCCGCCTGGGAGGGCACGGGGAAGGACGCTTTGGCGGCATGGTTCGCGGAAATCGGGGCGGACATGGGAGACGTCTCCGGCGGCCGGCGGAACGGGGTGGGATCAGCCCTTCTTGGTCATGTCCTTGGGCGTTCCGATGCCGTTGAACGCTTCGGTCTTGCCACCGATCTCCTTGCAAACGCCGGCCTTGACCGCGCGCCACTCGCCGCCGTCGTAGTCCTTGGCGGACTGGCCGGCGCAGGAATGGGTGCCGGCGGCGTTGGCGCAGCTGTTCTGTCCGGCCTTGGAGACGCCGTAGCACTTCTCCAGCCCCGAGGCCTCGGCCGCGGCGGCGCTGTGCAGGGGGATCAGCGCAGCCATCGACAGGGCGCCGGCCAGCGCGGCGGCAACGGTCATCGTCGTGTTCATCTTGGCGGTCATGGTTTCTCTCCTCATGTGGGGCCTTCCGTTGTTGGAGGCGTCCGGTGAAGATCAAAGTATTTGTTGGACGACCTCGACGGAAATGCCTGGTGAGTATTTGTTGCATAGCCGCCGGCTATGGACGGATCACGTTCCCTTCGCGCCCTATCACAATGATGTGAAAGGTTGTTTACCGGCCTCCCCCAACTGAGCACCGGCATCGGCGGCGTCACAGTGTATGATCGGTCACGAAAGGGGGTCCGATCATGGAGATGCACCAGATCCGTTACTTCCTGGCCGTCGCCGAAACGCTGAACTTCACGCGCGCGGCGGAGCAGTGCAACGTCACCCAACCCTCGCTGACCCGCGCCATCCAGAAGTTGGAAGAGGAAATGGGCGGCCTGCTGTTCAGCCGCGAGCACCACAACACCCACCTGACCGAGTTGGGCCGGCTGGTGCTGCCGCATCTGGACTCCATCTATACGACCAACTCGGCCGTGCTGGCGGAGGCCAAGCAGTACCGCAGCATGGAGCGGGCACCCCTCAAGCTCGGTGTCATGTGCACGATCAGCCCCGGCCGCCTCGTCGGCTTCTTCGAGCAGTTGCGTGCCCGCATCCCCATGCTCGACCTGCAGATCCAGGACCTGCCGGCAAAGCCGCTGGTGGAGGCGTTGGTGGGCGGCGATCTGGACGTGGCGCTGGTGGCGCTGCCGTCGTTTCCCGAGCGCTGCACCGCGCGGCCCCTGTTCACCGAGCGGTATCTGATCGCATGCCCGCGTGGTCACCGGTTCGAGAGCATGAACGCCGTTCCTCTGCCCGAACTGGACGGCGAGGACTACCTTCAGCGCGTGCACTGCGAGTTCCGCTATCATTTCGAAGCGTTGAACGTGCCGAAGCGGCACGCTGTGAACATCCGCTATCACAGTGAGCGGGAGGATTGGGTCCAGGCGATGATCGCCGCCGGCATGGGCTGTGCGGTGATGCCGGAGAACATGGCAACGCTGCCGGGCGTGGTGACGCGCGCCATCGTCGAGCCGGAAGTGACGCGCACCATCCACTTGGTCACCGTTGCCGGGCGCCGCTTCACACCGGTGGAGCAGGTCGCCATCCGCATGGCGCAGACCTACCACTGGGATGCCGCCGAACCGACGCGCACGTCGATGAGATGGGAGGATGTCGCCGTGGTGGAGTGAACAGAAAATCCTCCCCCAGCGGGATTGGGGGAGGGCTTGAACGATCTACGCCGTCGCTTCCTGCACACTCTTCTCCTTCCAGTATTCGGGCACCTCCCGCCGGTATCGCCTCATCACCAGATTGGCGAGCAGGCCCGTCCAGCCGGTCTGGTGCGCCGCTCCCAGGCCCTGGCCGGTGTCGGCGTGGAAGTATTCGTAGAACAGCAGCAGATCGCGCCAGTGCGGGTCGTCGTGGAAGACCGGTTGCGCACGGTAGACCGGACGCCAGCCTTCGTCATCGGGGCGGTAAATGGACACCAGCCGGTCCGACACCAGCGTGGCGATCTCCTTCAGCGTCAGCCGCCGTCCGCCCAGGCATGGCACCGGCACGGTGAAATCGTCGCCGAGGAAGCGGTGGAACTTCTCCAGCCCCTGGACCAGCGTGTAGTTCACCGGCATCCACACTGGCCCGCGCCAGTTGGAATTGCCGCCGAACAGGCCGGAGGTGGACTCGCCCGGCGAATATTCGATCAGCGCCTGCCCGACGCCCGGCAGGTCGCCCAGATGGCGATGCTCGGCGTGGATGCGGCTGACGCTGCGCACGCCGTAGTCAGACAGGAATTGCCCCTGGTCGAGCAGGCGCTGGAGGATGCGCGGCAGCATGGTGTGATCGACCAACGCCAGCAGATGCTCGCCCCGCGCGTTCTCCCAGTCCGGGCAGGCGCAGACGGTGCTGCCCTGGAACTTGCCGCCCTGGTGCCGGGTCAGCAGGGCGCGGAAGCGCGGCACACATTCCAGGAGGCGGCGGTCGATCACTTCGGTGGCGAACAGCGGGATCAGGCCGACCATGGAGTAGACGTTGACGCGACTGACCTTGCCGTCCGGGCAGACGATCAGGTCCTTGAAGAAGCCGTCCTCGTCGTCCCACAGCGACACCGCACCAGGCACATGGCCACCGATGGTGTTGGCGACCGACAGGAACTGGCTGTAGATCTGGATCGCGATGTCCTCGTAATCGTGGTCCTCCCGCGCCAGTTCCAGCGCCATCACCACCATGTTGAGCGCGAACATCGCCATCCAGCCGGTGGCGTCGGCCTGCTTCAGGCTGTAGCCCGGCGGCAGTGGCTGTGAGCGGTCGAACACCGAGATGTTGTCGAGACCGAGGAAGCCGCCCTCGAACACGTTGTGGCCGTCCGTGTCCTTGCGGTTGATCCACCAGGCGTAGTTCAGCAGCAGCTTGTGGAAGACGCGGTGCAGGAAGTGCGTGTCGCCCTCGCCGCGCTGCACGCGCTCGGCCCGGAAGACCTTCAGCGCCGCCATGGCGTGCACCGGCGGGTTGACGTCGCCGAACGCCCACTCGTAGGCGGGGATCTGGCCGTTGGGGTGCAGGAAGCGCTCGCTCAGCAGCACCTCGACCTGGTCCTTGGCGAAATCGACGTCCGCCAGCGCCAGCGCCGCGCAGTGGTAGGCGAGGTCCCAGGCGGCGAACCATGGGTATTCCCAGGCGTCGGGCATGGAGATGACGTCGGAGGACTTCAGATGCTTCCAGGAGCGGTTGCGCCCTGACTTGTGGCTCTCGGGCGGGGAAATCTGGTCGCCGCCCAACCAGCGCTCCACGTCGTAGTGGAAGAACTGCTTCGACCAGATCATGCCGGCCTGCGCCTGACGCAGGATGCGCGCATCCTCCGCGTCGGCGTCGGGAGCCAAGTCGCGGTAGAAGGCGTCGGCCTCGGCCAATCGCGTGTCGAGGACGCGCCGCGTGCTGGCGAAGGGCCGGGCGAGCGGCTCACCGGACAGCACGAGGTTCACCGAGGCGGCGCCGCCGGCCGGCACCTCCAGCACGGTCCATGCCGCCGCCTTGGTGCCCTCGCCGGCCGGGTTGACGGCGGCCTCATCGCCGCCGACCACGCGGCGGTGGAAGGCGTCCTTGACGTAGGGCGTGGGGTTGGGCACGCCCCACAGGCGTTCGGCGTTGCTGTCGTTTTCGGTGAACAGCAGCTCGGCCGCTTGGGCGCCATACAGGCGGTAGTCGCCCAAGCCGGGGTGCGCGGCGCGGATCGCCCAGGCAGCCCCTTCCGGCGCCATGTCGCGTGCGAGGCTCGGGCGCTGCGTCCCGTCGCCCCACGCCCAGGTGTTGCGGAACCACAGGGTGGGAAGCAGGTGCAGGGTCGCGGCCTCGGAGCCGCGGTTGGATGCGGTGATGCGGATGTGGATCTCCCGCGGGCCGGCCTTGGCGTAGGTCACCTCCACGTCCCAGGTGCGGCTGTCGTCGAACACCCCGGTATCAGCCAGACCGAACGGCGGGTCGGTGCGACCGCGCGCGCGGTTCTCCGCCACCAGCCGATCGTAGGGATAGGCCGCCTGCGGGTATTTGTAGAGCGCGCGCAGGTGCGCGTGGCTGGGCGTGGCGTCGAGGTAGAAGTAGTATTCCTTCACGTCCTCGCCGCGATTGCCCTCGTTGCCGGTCAGGCCGAAGGCGCGTTCCTTGAGGATCGGGTCCCGGCCGTTCCACAGCGCAAGCGCGAAGCACAGCCGCTGCTCCGCGTCGCAGATCCCGACCAAGCCATCCTCGCTCCAGCGATAGGCGCGCGAGCGCGCCTGATCGTGGCTGAAATCCTCCCACGCCGTGCCGTGCGCGCTGTAGTCCTCGCGCACCGTGCCCCAGGCCCGCTCGGACAGGTAGGGGCCCCAGAGGCGCCAGTCCTCGGTGCCGGCCCGCTGGGCCTCCAGGCGTCGGCGTTCGGCGTTCATGGTGTTGGTGGTCATGGGATCGTTCCTCCTTGGATCAGGTTCGTTTGGCTTGTTCGAGCCGCCACCACGCTTCGAGCACGCAAGCGACCGACCAGGCTTGCGCCGGGGCTCCGCGCGGGGTGTGCGGCGGGGCGCCTTCGAAGATCTCGCTGACCTGGCCGAGCGCGGCGTCGGTCAAATGATCGGCGATGGGGGCCAGCAGGCGTTGCGCCGACGCGGCGTCGCCGGTCACCCGGAACGCGGCCAGCGCGTAAGGGCCGAGCAGCCATCCCCACACCGGGCCCTGGTGGTAGCCGCCATCGCGCTCCAGAACGCCGCCGCGATAGCTGGGTCGGTAGTCGGGATGACCGGGCGACAGCGAGCGGAGGCCATAGCTGGTCAGCAGTTCCCGTCGGCACTCATCGACGACGCGGGCCTGTGTCGCGCGGCCGAGCGGGCTGTGCGGCAGGCTGACGGCGAAGATCTGGTTGGGGCGGATGGTCGGGTCATCTCCTGCCGGGCCGTCGATCACGTCGAACAGGCCACCCCTGGGGCGCAGGAAGCGCCCGAACGACCCGCGCACGCGCTCCGCGGCGGCGTGATAAGCGTCCGCGGGCTTGCCCAGGCGCTCCGCGAATCCCGCCATGACGGAGAGCGCGTTGAACCACAGCGCGTTGATCTCCACCGGTTTGCCGTGGCGGGGTGTCACCACCCAGTCACCGATCTTGGCGTCCATCCAGGTGAGCTGAAGGCCCGGTTCCCCGGCGCGCAGCAGGCCGTCCGCCGGGTCCTCGCCGATGCCGTAGCGCGTGCCGCGCCGATGCCAGTCGATGATCTCCGCCAGGACGGGCAGGGCGGTCTCCAGCGCCGCGTCGTCGCCGGTGGCATCCACGTAGGCGCGCCACGCCTCGACGTACCAGAGCGCGGCGTCCACGGTGTTGTAGTCGGCGCGTTCGCCGGCACCGGGGAAGACGTTGGGCAGCATGCCCCGGTCCACGAAGCGGGCGAAGGTCTCCAGGATGCGGCGGGCGCTGCCGGCGCGGCCGGTCGCCAGCGTCAGACCGGGCAGGGCGATCATGGTGTCGCGTCCCCAGTCGCCGAACCACGGGTAGCCGGCGATGACCGACTGCCCGTCCGGCACGCCGGGCAGCGGCCGGGTGAACAGGTAGCTGTCGGCCGCCAGCACCAGCCGGTGCACCCAATCCGGCGCGTCGGCCAGCTCCGGCACGGTGGCGGAGGCCACGTCGAGCACCGCCGCCTCCGCACCCAGACGGCGCGCCAGCGCTGCCGGCAGATCGGTGGAGGCATCCTCTTCAAGGCTGCCGACGATGCCGACCCAGGCGCCGGGCGGCAGGTCCAGCAACGCCTCGCCGACGCAGAGATGGTGATCGTCGGCCGGTAGGCCGCGTTCCGCCTCGATGGGCAGGGCGAAGTCGGCGTGCCAGTCATGGCGTGGCTCGATCCGCCCACCGACCGCGGTGAGGTGAAGGATGAAGGCGGGATCGACGAGACGCAGGCCATGCCCGTCCACCGCCTCCACCACCGGGCGGAAGCCGCTGCGGTCGACGGTGCCGTGGTGGTCGCGGCCGTTTGCCAGCAGCGACACCCTCAGCCGCCAGGGCTCGCCGTCCGGGTCGAGGCGCCACGCGGCGTAGACTGTGTTGGCGCCCTGCTCCAGCCAGACGCGCGCCTCGATGCGGCGGCCGGCGATGGCGTAGGTCCACACTGGGACGCGGCCGTCCAACTCGAAGCTCTCCAGGTTCGCGTGGCCGGCCGGGGCGATGGTGCCGCTGCTCCAGCGGTTGGTGAACAGCGGGATCTCGTGCCCGTCGGCCAGCAGCGTGGCGTCGGCCTTGGCAAACACCAGCCGCCGGCCGAGCGGCGGCTCGACCGGCGCCACCAGCAGGCCGTGGTAGCGCCGGGTCAGGCTGCCGGCGAGGGTGCCGGCGGCGTAGGCGCCCAGTCCATTGGCGAGCCACCACTCCCGCCGCTCGGCCTGGGCGAGGTCGCCGCACACGGCGCGTCCGAAGCGGATGGGCATCGGGTCATTGTCCATGAGGCCGGAAACGGACTCCTCTTCGCGGATGATCGCGATGGTCATAGGATGGTCTCCCTTCAGGAGGCGGTTTCAAGAGCGCGGGGGCGCGCCGGCTCGGGCGTTTTCGGGGGTGCGGACGGGCCGGTGATCAGGCGGGTGCCCTGGCGCAGCGTCAGGTAGGCCCAGAACCACTCCAGAGCGACGCCGATGCGGTTGCGCATGCCCGACAGGAACAGCACATGCACCGCGCCCCACAGCCACCACGCGGCCGCTCCCGTCAGACGCAGCCGGCCGAAGTCGGCGACCGCCGCCTTGCGCCCGATGGTCGCCAGACTGCCGGCGTGGCGGTAGCGGAACGGGCCGGGGGCCGTCCGTCCGGCGATGCGCGCGGCGATCACCGCGGCGACGTGGATGCCGCCCTGCTTGGCCGCCGGGGCAAGGCCGGGGACCGGCTGGCCGTCCCAGCCGTCGGACGCTGCGGTGTCGCCTATCGCGAAGACGTTCGGCAGACCGGTGACCGAGAGGTCCGGCCCGACCTTGACCCGGCCCGCGCTGTCGGCGGGCGCGCCCAGCCATTGCGCGGCCGGTGAGGCCATGACTCCGGCCGCCCAGAACACGGTGCGCGCCGGGATGCGCCGGCCCGACACCGTGACGCCTAGGGCGTCCACCGTCTCCACGCGGCTGCCGGTCATGACGCGCACCCCAAGCGCTTCCAGGGATGCTGCGGCGCTGGCCGACAGCGGTTCGGGGAAGGTGGGCAGGACGCGGGGGCCGGATTGAACCAGCAGGATCTGCGCCTCGGCCGGATCGATGGCGCGGAACTCGCCGGCCAGCCCGTTGCGGGCCAACTCGGCGATGGCGCCGGCCAACTCGACGCCGGTCGGGCCGCCGCCGACGATCACGAAGGTCAGGTGGGCGCGGCGCAGTTCGGGATCGGTGGCGTTCTCCGCCTCCTCGAAGGCGAGCAGCAGGCGGCGACGGATTTCGGTGGCGTCCTCGACCTTCTTCAGGCCGGGAGCGAAAGGCTCCCACTCCTCGCGGCCGAAATAGCCGTGACGGGCGCCTGTCGCGAGCACGAGTTGATCGTAGGGCACGCGGCGCCCATCCTCCAGCAGGACGGACTGCTCCGAGGTGTCCACCCCGGACACGTCGCCCAGCAGGACGCGGGCGTTGGGCTGGTCGCGCAGCAGGCTGCGGATCGGCGTGGCGATGTCGGCCGGCGACAGGCTGGCGGTCGCCACCTGATAGAGCAGTGGCTGAAACAGGTGGTGGTTGCGCCGGTCGATCAGCGTGACGCGGCACGCCGTCCGCGCCAGTCCGCGCACCGCCGCCAGCCCTCCGAAGCCGCCACCGACCACCACCACGCGCGGCGCGTCCTCCGGCAGTGCCGGAGCCATGCCGGCCAGCCGCGGGAAACGGCTGCGCACGGTCCCGGCGATGACGCGATCCAGCGACAGCGGGCCGGGGCCGCGGGCAACGATGAGGCCCAGCAGCATCAGCCAATAGAGGTGGTCGACGTGGTGCAGGTAGGTGGCGTCGATGACCAGCGTCATGCCGATCAACGGCAATGCGGCGAGGCGTGTACCCAGCCCGATCACCAGCAGCACCGGGCACATCAGCTCGAACGCGGTGGAGACGACCGCGGCCAGTTCTGGCGACAGCAGCGGCACCGAATACTCGGACTGGAACAGCAGGACCGTCGTCTCGAAATCGGCGATCTTCGTCAGGCCGGAGCGAAAGAACACCCCGGCGATCCAGTACCGGACGATAAGCTGCACCAACGGCCCGGCGTACCGCGTCACCGCAGCCAGCAACCGTGCCCCGCTCTGCGCGAAGGGCAGGGCGCTGCCCGGCAGCCCGCGCGCCAGGCGCCGGTCGAGCGACAGCGGCCCGGCACCCAGGACGACGTACCAGACCAGCAGCACGGCCTGGAACAGGTGCTGGTCGAGCGCCAGGTAGGCATACTGCGTGACCAGCGACAGGGCCAGCAGCGGCAGCGCCGCGGCGCGGGTGGCGAGGCCGAGCGCCAGCAGCGGCGGGCCGATCAGTTCGACCGCCGCGCCGAGAACGGCGGCGGTCACCGGGTCGAGCCAGGACACCGGGTATTCGGTGCGGGCGAGGAACAGCGCCTGTTCCCAGTCGTGCAGCTTGACGATGCCCGACACCCAGAAGGTCTGGGCCAGCCACAGGCGGATGAGCAGGTCGAGCACCGGCCACGCCGCCCGCTGGGCGAGGCGCAGCAGGTCGAGCGCGCGCTCGGCGCGATGCAGGGTTCGGTCAATCATGGGCGTGGTCCTGTCGCGAGGGTTGGGCGAGGACGAAGGCGTGTCCGTCCGGGTCGCGGGCCATCAGCGCCCGTCCGAGGCCAAGGTTGCGGTCCGGCAGGACGACGATCTCCGGCGACACCAAGCGGTGCCGTGCGGCGTCGGCCGGGGTGAGGTCGTCGGTGAGCAGCGTGACCTGCTCGTGCCAGAGGTCGTTGGCGCGGGTGTCGGCGGGGGCCAGGCGGCCATCGCGCGGCGTCAGATATTCCAGCAATTCGATGCCCGGCCCGGAGGCGGCGCGCAGCGTGGTGATGCGCAGCCGCGCGCCGAAGACGTTGTTCAGGTGCTCCTGCTCGGTCCCGTAATTTTCCGCACCGCCCGCCACCCGCAGGCCGAGGCGGTCGCGGTAGAGGGCAAGGCTGGCATCGGTGTCGGCGACCACGATGGCGGTGTGGTCGATGCCGAGGAACAGGCGGTCATCGGCACGGTGCCACTTCGGATCGCCCTTGCCGGGCGGGAATTGCAAGATCTCCAGCGGGTTGCCGTCCGGGTCCTTGAAATAGAAGGCGCGGATGCCCCCAGCGTTTGGGTTCCAGTCCGGCAGGGTCTGCGGGCCGGTGGAGGCGTGCCTCGCCTTTGCGGCACGCAGCCGCGCGTAGGCCCGATCCATGTCGCTGACGATGATGGCGACATGCTGGAACCAGCGGTCGTTGCTGCGGGAGTCCGCCGGGATCGGCCGGCCCTCGGGGGCAAGGTACTGGATCAGTTCCACCGCCTCGTCGCCCAGAGCCATGCGAACCACGCGGATGCGCGCGCCAAAGACGCCGGTCAGCGCCTCGTACTCGGGACCCGCCATCTCCACATCGGAAACGGGGCGGAAGTCGAGCGCGCCGCGGTAGAACGCCAGCGCCCGGTCCATATCGGACACAGTGATGCCGACGGAATCCACCGCCCGCACCGTCTGCGCCATGGCGGCTGCGCTCAGCATCAGCACGGCGAAGCCGGCCAGGACGATAATGGGGAGGATGGAGCGGGAGGGAGTCATGCCGCACCTCCCGCCGCCCCGAGGCGCTCGATCAGGTGGTCGCCGACGCGCAGCGCGTTGGCGATGATGGTCAGCGTCGGGTTCACCGCCGCGCTGGAAGGAAAGATGCTGGCGTCCGCCACGTACAGATTGTCCACCTCGTGCGCCTTGCAGTTCACGTCTAGCGCCGAGGTCTTCGGGTCGTGCCCGAAGCGGATGGTCCCGTTCTGGTGGCCGGTGCCGGCGATGGGGATGCGCTTGCCGAAATAGGCCTCGCGAGGGATCAGGGTGCGCTCACAGCCGATGCGGGCCAGGAGACCCTTCAGCTTGGCGACCAGCCGTTCATGTGCCTCGACGTTGTTCGGCGTGTAGCGCAGGGTGATGCGGCCGTCTCGCCCGACCTCCACCCGGTTGTCGGGATCGGGCAGATCCTCCGACGTCAGCCAGAAGTCGAGCGCGCGCCTTGCCAGCGTGTCGGCGGCAAAGCCCGGCAGCAGCCCGCCGCTTTCGGCGGCGAACATGGCGGCGTCGGTCTTGCCGAGCATCTGGATATGGCCAAGCGGATGGTCCCAGTCGTCCGCCCCGAAATAGAAGTCGTTGAGTCCCAGCGTCTTCTGGAAACGCGTCGGATTGGGGCGGCGCGACACGGCGACGAGGGCCGAATTCAGGTGGCACATGTAATGCCGCCCGACCACGCCCGAGCCGTTGGCGAGCCCGTCCGGATGCCGGTCGTTGGCCGAGCGCAGCAGCAGCGCGGCGGAGTTGATGGCTCCGCAGGAGACGACGACGAGATCGCCACGGTAGGTCTCGGCCATGCCGTGCCGGCGGACCGCCACGCCGGTGACGGTGCGTCCCGAGGAGTCGGTTTCCAGCCGTTCCACATAGGCGCCGGTGAGCAGTGTGACGTTGGGATGCTCGACCGCCGGAGCGACGCAGGTGACATGCGCGTCCGCCTTGGCTTGCACCAGGCATGGAAAACCGTCGCAGGTGGAGCAGCGCAGGCAGGCGCTGCGATGCGGCTGCGCTTCGTCCAGGCGGATGCCGACGGGCAGCGGGAACGGCCGGTGTCCGGCGCGCATCAGGTCGTCGGACAGTTCCTGGATGCGGGGCTCGTGGCTGACCGGTGGGTGGGGGTAAGGATCGGCGCAGGGCGGCTCGGTCGGATCGCTGCCGCGCAGGCCATGCACGCCGTAGAGCCGTTCGGCCCTGATGTAGTAGGGCGCCAGGTCGGCGTAGCCGATCGGCCAGGGCGGCGAGATCCCGCCCCTGTGGTGCAGCGTGCCGAAATCCCGCTCGCGCAGGCGCAGCAGCACGGCGCCGTAGAATTTGGTGTTGCCGCCGACGCAGTAATGGATGCCGGGATGGAAGGGGCGGCCGTCCTTGTCGAGCCAGGTCTCGTCCGCCTTGTACTTGCCGTCCACCACGACGGCTCTGGAATCCCAGTTATCGCGCTCGCGCGGCAGATAGTCGCCGCGTTCCAGCAGCAGGATGCGCTTGCCGGTGGGCGCCAGATGGTGGGCCAGTGTGCCGCCCCCCGCCCCGGTGCCGACGATGATGACGTCGTAGCGCTCAGTGGACATGGATGTCCTCCATGGAGTGGGCCGCCGCGCCGGGATGGCCGCAGAAGATGCAGGGATGCCGCGGGTCGTGGTCGAGCTTGGCGCAGGCGGCAGGGCGCCCCACCCGCAGATGCGCCTCGGCGGCCAGCAGCATCCCCAGGGGTGGTGCCACGGCGTAAATCCAGGCGTGGGTCCACACCCCGCCGGCGACCGCCGAGGCCAGCGTGCGCGCCGGGTTGATGCTCATGCCCGACAGCGGTGCCGCGGCGGTGATGAAGAACGCCACCAGTGCTCCGGCGCACAGCCCGGTCAGGCGCATCCGGCGCGTGTCGCCGGAGATGGCCAGCACCGTCGACATCAGGACGAAAGCCATCGCCGCTTCGACGGTGAAGGCCGCTGCCGGACCGGCAGGGCCCGGTACCGTGGCGATGGCGGAGAGTGGCGGCAGCGTGAACCGCTCACCCAGCAACCCCGCCACCAGCAGCGCGCCGGTGATGCCTCCCAGGCACTGGAAGACCACGTAGAAGGCCGCGTCGGCCGCGGTGATCTTGCCCAGACGCAGGAAGGCCAGCGTGACGGCCGGGTTGATGTGCGCTCCCGACCGCCGGCCCATGGGGGAGTGGATGATCGCCACCGCCATCAGGCCCATGGTTGCCCCCATCAGCGCACGCCGGCCAAATGCCGACGGCAGCGCGTGGCGGACCGGCGAGGCGGGGTGCTCCAGCAGCGTGGCGACGAGACCGGCGGACAGCATGAAGAGACCAACCCCGATCGCCTCCATGAGGTACTCCGGCCAGTGCGCGCGAAGGGTGTCCGGCATCGCTCAGCCTCCGGACTCGAAGCCGGGGTAGAGCGTCATGCCGCCGTCCACGAACAGCGTCGTGCCGGTGATGTAGTCGGCGGCATCCGACGCCAGCCATGCCGCCGCCGCCGCGATGTCCTCCGGCTCGCCGATGCGCTTGTAGGGGACGAGCTTCAGGAGCGACGCGTAGGCTTCCGGTGTCTCCCAGGCCTCGCGGTTGATCGGCGTGCGGATGGCGCCGGGAGCGATGCCGACGACGCGGATGCGGTCGGCCGCCAATTCCTGCGCCAGGGTCTTCATCATCAGCATGACGCCGCCCTTCGAAGCCGCGTAATTGACGTGCCCGGCCCATGGGATAATCTCGTGCACCGAGCTGACACAGATGATCTTGCCGAGCGCGCGCGAGACCTCCGGGCGTGGCCCGCGCCGCTTGAACTCGCGCACGGCTGCGCGGGCGCAGAGAAACTGGCCGGTGAGGTTCACGCCGATCACCCGGTTCCACTGCTCCAGCGTCATCGTCTCGACCGGTGCGTCCTGTTGCAGGCCGGCGTTGTTGACCAGGATGTCCAGCGTGCCGAATGCGGTGATGGTGTGGGCGAACATCGCCTCGACCTCGTCCTCGCGCGAAACATCGGCCTTCACCGTGACGGCGCGCACGCCGAGGTCGCGGAATTCGGCCGCGGCCGCCTCGGCGGCGGCCTCCCCACGGGTGTAGTTGAGCGCGACGTCGGCGCCGGCCTCCGCCAGGGCACGCGCTATTGCGCGTCCGATTCCCGAACTGGACCCGGTCACCAAGGCCCGCTGACCGTACAGTGGACGCGCGTCTCCTCTCGCCGGCCCATGCCCGGGCCGCCCGAAATTGCCTTCCATGACTGACCTCCTGTATGAACGGTGGCGCACGGCCCGGATGTCACGGGGGGCGGTTCGCGCCGTCTTTCGCATTTCGGAGCCTAAGTGCCCCGGCCTGCGGTTGTGAAATGCCCGATGTCTTTGGTCTCCATAGCGGCCGGCTATGGCATGCGCTCAGGGCAGGAAGTTGACGACGGGTGCCACCGCCACGAGGACAAGGATGAGGGTCGCGGCCCGCCGCTCGACCGAGGACCAGCGTGCCCAGTCGCGCAGGAAGCTGCGCAGGGTCTGTCGCAGGCTGAGGGTATGCGCGGTGGACGGTTCGGTGCGTGCGTTGGCATCGCTCATGGCATCCTCCTTTGAACTACCGGCCCCTGAGTTGCTGGTGATCCGACGCCGTTCATGCTAGAGTCGGGCGGGCGGTCTTGTTAAATGGCAAGAATTCATCGCTTCGATGCCGGGTGGCTATGGTGCGGCAGCGATGTCCAGGCGCGGCCGCTATCGTATCGATGTCATCAATCGATTTCGCTCCGTCGTTCTTCCGGACCTATCGTTCAGTTATAAAGTTGGAAGGCTGAAATTATCTTCTGGACGAGCAGGAAAATCGCAATCAAATGAGTTCGCCGTGTCGTCACATCGTCTTATCACTATCGCTGCTCTTACCTTCACTTCCTTGGAATCATCAAAATTTCTTGCAAAATTGTTTTTTCGCCTTCTGCAGTAAAGTCCCGGTGCAGCTTGCGGAGACCAAGTCCTCCGTCTGCACCTTCAACAGAGCGACCCTGGACTGGACGGAGCGCTTAGAGGCCGACAAGTACGTCGCCCGCCCGGAATCGCTGTACGGCCTTGGTTCGGAGAAGAATGCCAGGGAGTTCCTTGACGTGGCACGCAGCCGGCTGCGGCATGTCGATCATGCCCTGGGACATGCAGTTGACCTCAGGTGTCGGGGACCAACTCCGCTCGCCGCACTGAGCATCGGAACACGCAAAGATCGGCGAGGGTTGCCCGTCGCCGGGCGAGCCTCTTTCGGCATTTGCAGCAAGGAGATGTCGCTTCAGATCGAGATGGCTGGCAGCCGCAATTCTCGGTGGCTTCGCGCCCCCGCAACCAACCTTTACCGAACATACCAAAGGCCGGCCGCTTTCTCAGCGCCGGCCTTCTGTTTTTGGGCTCAGCCGAAGGCCGAGAGGCGTCACCAGATCACTCTCCAACTCGATCTCGACGACGCTGGGTCATCAGCGGTGCTGATGCGCACCGTTACCTGCTCGATCAGCGAACGCAGCCGGTCGAGCGTTTCGATCTGACGATGGGGATGCCGCGGATCTGGCTATACATCGCGCAGATGCACCCTCAAGTACAACGTCCGGGGCGCAGGCGAATTGGACATCGCGCCAGCTATACCCTCAGCCGAGCAGCAGTTGCCCCGTTTTGTGACGGGCTTCCAATGATTTGGGTCGGAGGTCATAGCCGGTCTCCGGCGCAGCAGGAGCTATACCTGATCAATACCCAGCGCAACCAACTGTGCCAATTCAACGCCTCATCCAGATGTCTTCAACATTCCGCCGGATAACCTCCTATAGCGTCGTGCATTTCATAGGAAACGCACGACGCCATCGTCCCGATACCGACTCACCTGTCGGATGTGATCGGCAGATTCCGAACACGGTTGCCCGTCGCTGCATACACGGCGTTTGCAACGGCAGGGGCGATGCCGGACGTACCGGATTCACCGACACCGAACGGCGCCTCCCCACTTTCGATGAGATGAACGGCCACGCGTGGAGCTTCGTCCATCCGCACCGCGGCGTAGCTGTCGAAATTCCGCTGTTCGACACGCCCCTCGGAGAAGGTGATCTGGCCGTAGAGCGCGGCGGAGAGGCCGAAGATGACGCCGCCCTGGATCTGGGCGATCACCGTGTCGGGATTGACCAGCTTGCCGCAGTCGACGACGGAGGTGACCCTGCCCACCCGAAGCGATCCGCCGTCATGGACGGAGACCTCGGCGATCTGGGCAAGGATCGTTCCGCCGAAATCCTGAAGAAGACTGATGCCGCGGCCGCTTCCTGGAGGCAATGGCTCGCCCCAGGCGGATTTTTCGGCTGCCAGATCCAGCACGGCCCGCAGGCGCGGGTCATCCCGAAGGTGCCGCCGGCGGAATTCCAACGGATCGACCCCGCTCGCCGCGGCCAGTTCGTCGATGAAGCTCTCGACGACGAACACGTTGTGAGTGGTTCCGACGCCTCTCCAGAAGCCGGACCGGAAAGCGTGCTCCTCATGCCGGACATAATCGACATGCCGGTTCGGGAATTGGTAAGGACCGGTCGCACTGGTCACCGCATCGGGGTCGAGCCCGTTCTGAACGGCCGGCGGCAGCCAGCGGGCGAGGGGCGACGGGCCGACGATCCGGTGGAACCAGCTCGTGACCCGGCCGTCCCGATCGAGTCCGGCTCGCAGCGTGTTGTGATAGGCCGGCCGGTAGAAATCGTGCTGCGTGTCCTCCTCGCGGCTCCAGACGACCTTGACCGGGTGGTCCAGACGCCGCGCGATGGACACGGCCTGGACGATGTTGTCGGTCTCGGCACGCCTGCCGAACGAGCCGCCGAGATATTGGTTGTGAATCGTCACACGATCCTGCTGCAGGCCCGCGGCGGCAGCCGCGGCAGCCTGGGCGCGGCTTGCCGCCTGGGTGCCGACCCAGACGTCACAGCGCCCGCCGTGCAGATGGACGGTGCAGTTGAGCGGTTCCATCGCCGCGTGGGCCAGGAGCGGCAGCCGGTAAACGGCCTCCGCCCGCCGCGCCGCGCTGGCGAAGGCGCCCGCCTCGTCGCCCGCCTCGTCGCCGACCACGCCGTCCCGCTGTGAGGCGGCGTCCAGTTCGCCCTTGAGGCGGGCGGTCGAGAAGCCGGCGTTCGGCCCATCGTCCCAGGTGACGACCATGGTATCGAGAGCTTTCTTCGCGGCCGCCCAGTGGTCGGCGACGACCGCCACGGCATCCTCGAGGCGAACAACGCTGCGGACTCCCGTCACCCGGCGTGCTTCGCGGTCGTCCAGACTGGCGATCCGCCCCCCGAGCACCGGCGAGGCCATCACCGCGGCGATCTTCATTCCCGGCAATCGCACATCCATGCCGAAGATCGCGGTGCCATTGATCTTGTCCGCCGAGTCCAGCCGCTTCTGCGGCCGTCCAATCAGGGTGAAGGCCGCCGCGTCTTTCAGTGTCACCTGCGGCGGTATGGGCAAGGTCGCCGCCCGTTCGGCGAGGTCGCCATAGGCGATGCGGCGGCGCGTCCGATCATGGACGACGAATCCCTCCGCCGCCCGGCATTCGGCGGCGTCCACCCGCCACTCCGCGGCGGCCGCGGCGATCAGCATCGTCCGCGCCGTGGCCCCGGCGCGGCGCATCGGCTCCCACGCCGCACGCATCGACAGCGAACCGTCGGTCTCCTGCGCTCCCATGATCGGGTTGCGGTAAAGCATGTCGTCGGCCGGCGCGTGTTCGAGCGTCACCGCGGCAAGCGGCACCTCCAGCTCCTCCGCGATCAGCATCGGCACCGAAGTATAGGTGCCTTGTCCCATCTCGACATAGGGCATGGTCAGCGTGACGGTGCCGTTCCGGGCGATCCTGATGAACGCGTTCGGAGCAAAATCGACCGGGCCGCTCTTCGAGAGAACCGGCGCAGCCAGCGGAACGCCGACCAGCAGCCCGCCCCCGACGGCGATGCCTGCGGACAGGACGGTGCGGCGCGATGGGCCGTGGCCCGGGCGGGTGGCGGGAGTCGTCATTGCGTCGTCTCCATGGCCGGCTTGCCGAGATGGGCGGCGTGTCGGATCGCGTCGCGGATGCGGCTGTAGGTTCCGCAGCGGCAGAGATTTCCCGACATCGCCTCGTCGATCTCGCCATCGGACGGGTCGGGGTTTCCGGCGAGCAGGGCGGCGGCCGACATGATCTGGCCGGGCTGGCAATAGCCGCACTGCACCACCTCCAAGTCGATCCAGGCCTGCTGGACAAACCGGCCGGCGTCGGTGCGGTCCACGCCCTCGACGGTCACGATCCCGGCGGTGCCGACGCTGTCGATCGGAGTTTGGCAGGCGCGGATCGCCACGCCGTCGATGTGCACCGTGCAGCAGCCGCAAAGGCCGGCACCACAACCGAATTTCGTTCCAGTCATCCCGAGGATGTCGCGGAGCGCCCACAGCAGGGGCGTGTCGCCATCGGCGTCGATCTCGCGCGTCTCGCCGTTGATGGTCAGTCTGTAGGGCATGTCGTCGATCTCCTGATCCAAAGGGGGCCACGGTCATCGCCAACCCCGCATCAGTGCGTTCCGGTGTTTGGCGAAGGGCGGTCGGCAGGCCCTGCATTTTCTGGATCAGGAGGTATTGCGGCAGGTTTACCCGTACAATCCCGGGGCGTTTGACTTGAAAATTCACATTATGTGAACGTAGGCGCCGGCCGGCGTGCCGGTTGCCTCGGATCGGGTTCCGAAATCGCCGAGTTTCGCGGGAGGAGCATGTGGACAGATTGCGGGCCATGGAAGTTTTCGTCCATGTCGTGGATAGGAACGGCTTCCAGAAGGCCGCCCATGCCCTATCCCTGCCTCGCTCGTCTGTCACTATGACGATCCAGAGGCTGGAGCAGCATCTCGGGGTCCAGCTGATCAACCGCACGACGCGCCAGATCAAGCTGACCCCGGACGGGGAAGCCTATTACGAACAGAGCCGCCAGATCCTGTCGATGGTCGACACCGTCGAGAATGGGCTGCGGGACGGGCGCGGGCGAGCCAGCGGCCGGTTGAGGGTGAACATGCCGGCCTCCATCGGGCGTTCGATCATTCTTCCCGCGCTTCCAGGATTCCGTGAACGGTATCCGGAGGTGGACCTCGTGATCGGCATGAGCGACCGGCTGGTCGATCTCGTCCAGGAAGGGATCGATTGCGTCATCCGCACTGGAACCCTGCCGGATTCCAGCCTCATTGCGCGGCGCATCGGCTGCTTCCGCTGGGTTGTCTGCGCCGCGCCGTCCTATCTTGCCGCGCGCGGTGAACCACAGGAACTGGCGGACCTCCAGGATCATATCGCCATCGGCTACTCGTCCTCCCGCAACGGCCGGCCCGATGGGTGGACCTTCAGCGAGGGCGGTGCATCGACCACCATGACCATGCGGACCGGCTTGGTGGTCGACGAGACCTTCGCGCTCCGCGACCTCGCCACGGCCGGATTCGGGCTTGCCCGCCTGTCCGATTTCATCGTCGCCGACGCTGTGAAACGCGGTGGCCTGCGCGAGGTGCTCGGCTCGTACAGCCCCGAACCGGTCCCCGTGTCCGTCCTCTATCCGTCGTCACGGCATCTTTCGCCTGCCTTGCGGGTCTTCGTCGATTGGGTGCAGAGCATAGCAGGCGCCAGACTAGCCCCTCCCTCGGTCGTATGAATTGGCAGGCCACATTTCTGATTCCCGAAGAGGTGCGCTCGGCATCGGTCGGCCGACAGTTCTTCTTCACCACCGTTTCTTTCCAGATGCGTTTGCGGACAGAGGTAAAACCTATGACGGCCAAAGGAGGCCGCGCGGTGGCGTTTGACTTCATTTGCATGTGGAGCTAGGGCTTTATTGCCACACGGCTACGCCGGCCCGTCGCGAAGCGGGCGAATTGGCAGGGTCGTGCGAATACTGCCTGTAAAAGGCGGATTATACATAAAGCCGGCTGAGCGCTGCGAGCAATCCCCGCTATTTCCGGTGCATTCGGGATGGGAAGGAACGTCATGTCGGACAAGCAGAATTACTCGGATTTTGAAGCGGACGTCGTCGTCGTCGGCGGAACGGCGGCCGGCTGTTCCGCGGCCATAGCGGCAGCCCGCGGCGGCATGACAGTCATCGTCCTGGAGCCGACGCCGACCCTGGGTGGGGTGACGACGAACGGTGTGCATTGCTTCGATACCGGCTCGTTGCAAGCCCTGAGCGGAATCGCGGAAGAGTTCGTGGACCTCGTGCTGAGGCATTACAAGCAGGTCGGCCTGGTCGATCCGATGCTCGCAAGCCGGTCGGATGTCTTCTGGGAGTTCCATGTCGCCGAACGCATCTGGCGCGAGCTTCTGGCGAACCATCCGAACATCACGGTCATCACCGGTGCCGTCCCCGTCGATGTCGTGGTCGACCGGAAACGCCTCAGGGAGGTTCACTGGGAACCGGCCAGCGATTCCTTCGGCAACCCGCCCGGCGAGCCGACGCAGCCGAACCGGGTGCGCGGCAAGGTTTTCATCGATGCGAGTTACGAAGGCGACGTGGCGGCCTGGGCGGGAGCGCCGTTCGACATCGGCCGCGAAGCCCGCTCGGCGGAGGAGCCGCATGCCGGCGTGATCTACACCGCGACGCACGAACGCCGGGTCGACGACCAGGGGTTCCTGCCGTCGACGATCCTGCCGGGCAGCACGGGCGCGATGGACGACAACATCATGGCCTTCACCTACCGGTTGAGCCTGCGCTATCTGAAGGATGGCTCTCCGGGCCGCATGCAGGCCAGGCCGTCGTCCTATGACCCCGGCAAATACGCATGGAACTCCGCTGCGCTGTCCGCCGACGGCGTTCCCACCTTCGGACCTGACGTCATTCCGACGGTGAACGGCAAGATGATCCTCAATCGGCGGTACGAGGGGAACGATCTGCTCCAGGGGACGCGGGAGTTCATTCTTTCCCATCCCCGCGAGCGGACGGCGATCCGCCAGAATTTCTTCGATCACGTCCTGGGTTTCCTCCATTTCATCCAGACCGAAGGAGGAATGCCGCAACTCGTCCTCGCCGAAGACGAGTATGTCGAGAACGACCATCTTCCCTACATTCTCTATGTCCGGGAAGGGCGGCGGTTCCGCGGGCAGGTGAAGATGACGGAAGCGAACGTCAACCCCTATCTGGCCGGACCGGGGCCGCGCCCACCGAGACAGCCGGATTCGATAGCGATCGGCGACTGGGCGATCGAGAGCAGGCGCTGCAACGACGAACCCAGCTCGGCGACGAAGACCTATGAAGGGTCGATGTTCATGCGGGCGCTCCGTGCTCCCTATCAGGTGCCGTACGGATGCCTGACGCCGCAAGGCGTCGACAACCTGCTGGTCACCACGACCATCTCCGCCAGCCATGTCGCCTTCTGCGCCCTGCGCGTCGAGGCCCTCTGGACGGAAACCGGAACGGCGGCGGGCATCGCGGCCGGATTGTCCATCGGCTCCGGATGCAAGGTGTCGGAGGTGCCGGTATCCGACATCCAGGAGGAAATGCTCCAGCGCAAATGCAAGCTGACCTATTTCTCCGACGTCGAAACGGGACATCCCGACTTCGTCGCGATCCAGAAGCTGGCGCTCAAGGGATTCGTGCCGGACGACGAGCGCTACCGGTTCTTGCCGGACTTGGCGGCGACCTGGGGGGACCTCGTCGAAGCCGCGGTGCTCTGCTTCGATATTCCGATCAGCGTGACCGGCTTCCATTTCGAGGGCATCAATCCCGGCCACCGCTCCTTCCGCTACGTCGAGTCACTCTATGATCTGGCCAGCCGGGCCGGTGTGATGCTGTTCCCCAACATGCGCCATCCGGTCATCGATGTGCCCGCCGACCATCTCAGGCCGGAACTGCGGACGCGCTGGCTGGAATTGCAGGTCGATGCCCCCGTGTCGTCCGCACAAGGCGAAGCGTTTCTGGACCTGCTGCTCCAGTCGCTCGGCCATTCATCCGGCCATCCGTCCGACAGCCGGTCCGGATCGCCGGAAAACGCGCCAGCCCCCGCCCCGATGCTCACGCGCGGGGCCCTTGCAAGCCTGCTGGTCGGCGCCGCGCGCGCCTGACGGCGCGATACGGCCAGCCGCTCCATGTCGCATTCGCTGAAATGACAACAGGCCGGTCGCCAAGACCGGCCAACAGGAGGACACGGCCATGATCCGGACGAAATCCGTCATTGTTCCCTGCATTGCTGCCCTTGCATCCTGCTGGGTCGCCGGTGCCGAAGCGGCCGACAAGGTCAGGATCGGCTTCGTTGCGACCCTGTCGGGGACGAACTCCGTCATCGGCATCCATGCGCGCGACGCATTCAACCTCGCCATCGAGCATTCCGGCGGCAAGCTCGGCGGGTTGCCGGTGGAAGTCCTCGTCGAGGACGACCAGCAGAAGCCCGATGTCGCGCGCCAGATCGCGGACAAGTTCGTCGAGTTCGACAAGGTCGACGTTGTCGTCGGGCCGGTGATTTCCAGCGCCCTCCTGGCGGCGTCGGAACGGGTGACAAGCAACAAGACGGTCATGATCGGCCCGAACGCCGGGCCTTCTCCCCTGGCTGGCGACAAGTGCTCCGAGTATTATTTCTCGACCTCGTGGCAGGGCGACAATCTGGCCGAAGCGATGGGATCGGTGCTGCAGAACAAGGGGGTCAAGAAGCTCTACGTCATGGCGCCGAACTTCCTGTCCGGCCGGGACGTCATCAATGGCATCAAGCGGTACTACAAGGGCACCATCGCGGGGGAAGTCTATACGCCTCTGAACCAGCTGGATTTTGCGGCTGAACTGGCTCAACTGCGGGCGGCGAAGCCGGACGCCGTGTTCGCGTTCTATCCGTCCGGGCTGGCGATCCAGTTCGTGAAGCAGTTCGTGCAGAGCGGCATGAAGGAGCAGTTCCCGCTCTACATGTCCTACTCCGTCGACAACATGAACCTTCCGGCCATCGGCGACGCCGCGCTCGGTATTACCGTGACCGATAACTGGAGCCATGTCGGAGGCAACGAAGAGAACAGGAAATTCGTTGCGGATTTCATGCGCAAGTACAAATACGCGCCGTCGGCAACCGCGGCGCAGGCCTATGATGCCGGTCGGCTGCTGGACAGCGCCATCGGGAAGGTCAACGGGAAGATCGAAGACAAGAAGGCCTTCCTCGCGGCGATCAAGGCAGCCGATTTCCATTCGGTCCGCGGAAACTTCAAGTTCAACACCAATCATTTTCCGATCCAGGATCTGTTCGCCGGAACGGTCGTCAAGGGTGCTGATGGAGAGCCCGTCATCGAGTTGGGCAACGCAGTGATGAAGGAACACGGTGATGTTTATGCGGCGAAATGCTCGTTGAAGTGAGGACGGTTCGGGGCCTGCCGGAGCAGGCCTCAGAAATTCAGCTCATTCTCCATTCTGAATGCCATTTTGTTTAATGCCGGCCGTTCTGGGGAAGAGTGATTGACCGACGACCTCCGCCACTTCGCGGAGGTCGTTTCCCAACTCCGCCAAGCGTTCCAGGGAGTGCTGGCCGGCAATCGTGATGCCGCTGAGCCCGAACCGCGGCTGGCGGTTTGCGTCGGTCACCAGCGCGGCGACCGTGATGATTCCCCGATAGAGCTGGCCATTGTCGATTGCCCACCCGCGTTCGCGCGCGACGGCAACGTCCGCCGCATAGCTCTCGAAACCAGGGGGCGATTGCCAGCGCAAAGTCGAGAAACGTCGCCGTAGCTCGGAAGACGGAAGGTCAAGCGACGCCGCGACGCAGCGGCCGATCGCACCGATCAACTGCGGCACGCGAAGCCCGATCCGCATCTCGACCCTGACCGCCGTGTGGCTGTGAGCCCGGTCGATCAGTACGAGATGCCCGTTCTCGGTGACCCGCCACAGCACGATCAGCATGTCGTAGTTGAGGGCCAGCCGTTCCAGTTCCGGACGGATCAGCTCCGCATGACCGATTCCGATCATTCCCGCCGCCATTTCCGCCACGGCCAAGCCCAGCGTGTAGCTCTTGTCCGCGCTATGGAAGGCGACGAAGCGGGCCCGCGCCAGCGTGCGCAGGATGTTGAAACAGGTGCTCGGGCTGATCCCCGTCCCGCGGGCCACGGCGGCCACCCCCACCGGCGCCGTCGCGCTGGAGAGGAAGCGAAGAATATGGACGGCGTTCACAACCGCCCCGACATCCTTCGAGGCGGGCGCCGCATCATTTCCATATACAGATTGATCTTCCGTATTCTGAATGATAGCCTCCCTGATCGTTGGTTGATCAATGCAAACCGAACGGGCCGTGATATGCCCTCGGAACTCGTCGGCAGGATCATCGGCACGAAAGAAGAAGTCAAGCTCAACTTGACCGATGCGCCAAATAATGACCGGATACATGAAGATGTTTTGGCATCTTCTTGAAATATTCGGTGATAACAAAAGTTTCCGACAAGGGAGGAAGAGCATGGAATTTCGGCAGATGAGCTATTTTCTATCCATCGTCGATCACCGGTCGGTGTCCGCTGCCGCGGCGCGTCTTGGCATCGCCCAGCCATCCCTGTCGGATGTCCTCGGAAAGCTGGAAAGGGAGTTGGACGTGCAGCTGATGGTGCGGACCCCGCGCGGCACACGCCTGACGGAGGCCGGTGCGGCGCTGGCCCGCCACAGCCGGGACATCCTGCATAACGTCGATATCGCCGTGCAGGAGGTCAGGAACCTGGGAGGAACCAATGCCGGGGGCGCCGTTTCCATCGGCCTGCCGCCCTCGATGGCCTTGCTGTTGAGCGTGCCGCTCGCCGAGACGGTCCGCAACGATTTTCCCGCCGTCCGCCTGCGCATCATCGAATCCATGTCGGGCTATGTCCTCGACTGGCTGACCTCGGGGCATGTCGACATCGCCTGTCTCTATGACCCGCCCGATTCCGACCAGCTCGTCGTCAAGCCGCTGCTCAACGAAGAACTGTACCTCGTCACCGCACCCGATCACTGGCCGTCGGCAGAGGTCGTCGACGGCGTCGCTGTCGAAGGATGCAGCTTCTCCGACGTCTGCAAACTGCCGCTCGTGCTGCCGAGCCGGCCCCATGGGCTGCGGGAGATCATCGAACGCCACGCCCGCTCGGCCGGCACCGCGACCAATGTGGTGATGGAGGTCGACTCGCTTGCGCAGATCCTGAAGCTGGTGGACCGGGCAAGCGCCTATACGATCCTTTCGCATGCGGCCTGCTTCGATGCGGTCCACGATGGCCGCGTCATCCTGGTTCCCATCGAGAAGCCGGCGCTGAAGCGGACCGCCTATCTGGCGCGCCGCGGTGACCGGCCCGCGAGCAGTGCCAGCCTCCAGGTGGAATCAGTGATCGGGACGATCCTGGAGGAGGCGATAAACCGCTTCAACCTGCGGGCCCAACTTGCCGCCACACGCTGACCTGCATGCCCGCTCCCCTGTCAGGAACCGGTGCTTGACTGTATTGGTTGTCGATCCCGTTCCTGAGCAAGATACAGAATTAAGAGACAGAAGTTCAAATATAAAGAAACATTGGAGCGACGTATAGATTTTATCTATCCATTATCAAGGAAAAATGGATGATCTTTCCTCTGTGTGACTTTGATATAGAAAAGCCCAGTCAAAGAAAATTGGCGATCTCGGGAGCGTCTTGCAGGTTCTTCTATTCGGAAGACCAATCCCAAGCCGGAGCGAATGGGCATGGATATGGGAATGAACGGGGTTCTGGAGGGCATCCGGGTCCTTGATTTCGGTCGCTACATCGCCGCCCCCTATTGCGCGGCGATGCTGGCCGGCCTGGGCGCCGAGGTCATCCGGATCGAGCGGCCCGGCGGCAACGACGACCGCTACGTGATGCCGCTCACCCCGGACGGCGAGGGCGCCGTCTATCACCAGATGAACAGCGGAAAGCGGTCGCTGACCCTCGACCTGACGCAGCCGAAGGCGCGGGATATCCTGACCCGCCTCGTCGCGGGCTGCGACGTGGCGGTGGTCAACCTTCCGCCCAAGGCCGCGCATCGCCTGGGATTGGACTATGAGGCGCTCCGTGCGGTGAAGCCGGACATCATCCTGGTCTCGATCACCGCCTTCGGCTCGCGCGGGTCGCGCAAGGACAGCATCGGCTTCGACGTGACCGGTCAGGCGATGAGCGGTGCGATGGCCTTGACCGGCCTGCCCGGCCAGCCTTTCCGGTCGGCCACCTCCTATGTCGATTACAGCACCGGGATTTCCGCGGCCTATGGGGCCTTGGCGGCCATCCTGGCCCGGTACAGGACGGGGAGGGGGCAACAGGTCGAGGCCTCCCTGCTCGGGACGGCGCTCGCCATCATGAATCCGGTGCTGATCGAGGAGGCTTCCGGCGCCCGTTCCCGGACCGCGACCGGCAACCGCAGTCCGATTTCGGGACCTTCCGATCTCTTCGTGACGCGCGACGGGTGGGTGTTCGTCCAGGTGATCGGTCAGGATATGTTCGAGCGCCTGGCACGGCTCGTCGGGGCGCCGGGGTTGATCGACGATCCGCGTTTCGCCGACGACATCGGACGCGGCGAACATGGCGAGGTCCTGAGCACGATCGTCGCGGAGTGGTGCGCGCCGCGGACCAGCGCGGAGTGTCTGGCCGAATTGGCGGAAGCCCGTGTCCCGGGCTGCCAACTCCTGTCGCCCGCCGAGGCGCTGGTCGAACCCCAGCATGCCGAAGGCGGACATTTCGACTGGGTGCAGCCGCCTGGGCTTCCCGCCGCGATTCCGCTCGTGGCGCCGACGGCCAGGCTGACGGCGGGGGCGCGGCTGGGGCGGCAGCCGGCGCCGGCGCTGGGGGCCGATACCGACGACATCCTGAAGAGCTTGGGGTACGGCGATCGTGAGATCGCCGATTTTCGGACTACCGGCGTCGTCTGACGCGACTGCCTGCAGATCCCCCTGCAACTGTTGCCGGCCGGTGTATTCCCGTCCGCAGCCAAGGAGTATGCGGCATGCAGACCGCATTGCAAATCATTGCCACGGGGCTTCAGATCGGCGCCATCTATGTGCTGTTCTCCCTTGGCCTCACCCTGACCTTCGGAATCATGCGCATCGTCAATTTCGCGCATGGCCAGTTCTTCACCCTCTCGGCCCTGGTCGTGGCGGTGGTGATGCCATACCTGGCGACCGCCGGCCTGCCGTTGCCGGCGGCCTTCGCCGGCTCCGCCGCGGCCGGGGTCGCCGCATCGCTGCTGCTGGGCCTCGTCACCTATGAGTGGGGGTTCAAGCGCCTCCAGCGCGACTTCGTCGGGTCCTTCATCCTGTCGCTCGGCCTGATCCTGCTGCTCGAAGGGCTGTACCTCGACGTCTTCGGCGGTGCAGTGCGGTCGGTCCCGCCGATCATCGACGGTACGGTGTCGGTCTTCGGCGCGTCGCTGACCTCCCAGCGCCTTCTGCTCTGCTTCGTCGCCGTGGTCCTGACCGGCCTGCTCTACGCGGCGCTGGCGATGACGCCGGTGGGCAAGGCCCTGCGCGCGGCGTCGATCGACCACGAAGCGGCGATGCTCCAGGGCATCCCCTACCAGCGCATCGCGCGGCACGGCTTCATGATCGCGACGCTGCTGGCGGCGGTCGCCGGCGCCCTGATCGCGCCGGTCTCGGTGGTCACCACGACGCTGGGTTCCGACTACCTGATCAAGGGGTTCATCGCCGTGATCGTCGGCGGGCTGGGCAGCATTCCGGGCGCCATCATCGGCAGCCTGTTCATCGCGCTCGTCGAGAGCGTCGGCGGCTACTTCTTCGATCCGTCGCGGGCAAGCATCGCCATCTTCGCGCTGGTCATGGTGGTCCTGCTGGTCAGGCCCCAGGGGTTGATGGGACATGGATAATCACGCAATTCTGAAAGCCGGCGCTCCAGCCGTCCTCGCCATCGCGCTCGCGGCGGTCCTTCCGGCGTCCTATGCGTCGAACCTGCTGAACTGGATCGCCATCGCCGCGCTGATCGCCGCCAGCCTCAGGATGGTCCTGCTGTTCGGCGAACTCAACTTCGGCACCGCGGCCTTCGTCAGCATCGGCGCCTATACCGCCGGCCTGCTGACGACCCGCTTCGAGCTGCCCTTCCTGGCGGCGATCCTGGCCGCCGGCGTCATGGCCGCCCTGGTCAGCATCCTGTTCGGCTATGTCACGCTGCGGATCAAGGGGCCCTACTTCAAGCTGATCGGCTTCGCCTTCGCCGAAGTCGTACGGCTCTGCTGCACGCAGATCGACTGGCTCGGCGGGAATTCCGGAATGGTCGGCATCTTTCCGCCGGCCGGCCTGGACGCCTGGTACGGCACCTTCGTCATGACCGTGGTCGTTCTGATGCTGGTCGGGCTTTATGCCGTGGAGCGGTCCGATTTCGGCAAGCTCCTGACCGCCATCCGCGACAATGACGCGGTGGTGCGGACGGTCGGCATCGACGTGCACCGCGCGAAGGTGATCTGCTTCGCCATCGCCTGCTTCGCCGCCGGGATCGCGGGGTCGCTCCAGGCCTTCGCCAACACCGTCATCAGTCCCGGCGATTTCGGCGTGCTGCTCTCGATCATGGCGCTCGCCTACCTGAAGGTCGGCGGCGAGGAGTCGATCTTCGGACCGGTCGCCGGTGCCGCGCTCCTGATCCTTCTCGGCAGCGTCGCGCTGAGCTTCGGGGCAGGAGAACATGTCTTCTACGGCGCCGCAATCGTCCTGTCGGTGCTGATCATGCCCAAGGGGATCGTCGGCATGGTGGACGGACTCCTGCGCCGGCCGGGCGGGCCGGCCGCTTCCACCCCGGCCATCCGGGAGGCTCGTGGACAATGACCGACACCACCGCACTTCTGCGAACCGAAGCATTGACCCGCCGTTTCGGCGGCCTGCTGGCGGTTTCCAATCTCGACATGGACATCCGTCCCAACGAGATCCTCGGCCTGATCGGCCCGAACGGCGCCGGCAAGAGCACGACGTTCAACCTGATCAGCGGCTTTCACAAGCCGACGGCCGGACGTCTGTTCATTGGGGGACGCGATGTCACCGGCCGGTCGCCCGAACAGATCAGCCGGCTGGGCCTGGTCCGGACCTTCCAGCACGGCAGCCTGATGCGCGGCATGACGGTGCGCGACAATCTGCTGGTCGGCGCGGTGGGGGCGCTGCCGCAGGCGCGTGGCGAACCGCGCCGCGCCCGTGTGGCGGAGACAGCGAAGCGTCTGCGCCTCACCGCCTATCTTGACGAAAGGGCGGGCAACCTGCCGCACGGCCTCCAGCGGCTGGTCAGCATCGGGATCGCCGTGGCCACCGGGCCACGGGTGCTTTGCCTGGACGAGCCCCTGACCGGGCTGAACCAGTCTGAGGTCGCCGGCATCCTGGACCTCTTCCGCTCGATCCGGGACGAGGACGGCAGTTCGATCCTGCTGGTCGAGCACAACATGAAGGCGGTCATGCAGGTCTGCGACCGGATCGTCGTCCTTCACCACGGCCAGAAGCTCGCCAGCGGCACGCCCGCGGAGATCGGCCGCGACGAAGCCGTCATCTCCGCCTATTTGGGAAAGCGCCATGACTCCCACTGAACTTTCCCTGGAGATCACGGATCTCAGCGTCAATTTCGGCGTGGTTCCCGCTCTGCGCGGCGTATCGCTGGCGCTGCGCAGGGGGCGGATCGCCACGATCATCGGCGCCAACGGGGCCGGCAAATCGACGATCATGAAGGCGGTCTGCGGTCTGGTGAAGCCTCGCGGCGGCAGCGTCAGCCTGTTCGGCAAGCCGGTCACCGGCCTGCCCGCCGACGAGATCGTCGTGCGCGGCCTGTCGCTGGTCCCGGAAGGCCGCCGGCTGTTCGGCAGCATGACCATCCGCGAGAATCTCGAGCTTGGCGCCTACCGACGCAAGGACAGGCTGCGGGTGGGCGAAGACTTCGCGCGCGTGCTTGACTATTTCCCGGCGCTGCGCGACCGGCTGTCCACCCCGGTCGGCAGCCTCAGCGGCGGTCAGCAGCAGATGGTCGCCGTCGGCCGGGCATTGATGAGCGCGCCCAGGATCCTGCTGCTTGACGAGCCCACCATCGGGCTGGCACCGGCGGTGGTCGACGATATCGCCGGAATCGTCAGGACGATCGGGCGATCCGGCGTCGACGTCCTTCTGGTGGAGCAGAACGCCGAAGTCGCGCTGTCGATCGCCGACTACGGCTACATCCTGGAAAACGGCAGCATCGTGGCCGAGGACGAGTCCACCGCGCTGGCGCGCAGCGAGACGGTCCAGCGGGCCTACCTGGGCATCTGAGGCCGCTCCGCCGGGGAGTGGACCATGGCATACTATTCGCTTGAAGGGCAAACTGTTCGATGACTGAAGTGAACAGCCAGTGTGGAGGGCGTCCGTGACGAAAGACCAGTACGGTGTTTGGACGCCCAGCGCGAACGACATCGAATCCGCGAAGGTCACCGAACTGGGCAGGCTGCTGGGCGTATCGGATTACGATGCGCTCTATCGTCTGTCGATCGACGAGCCCGAGCGGTATTGGAGGACGGTGACCGACTATTGCGGCATCGTCTGGCAACGTCCCTACGACCGGCTGGTCGATCTCAGCGACGGGGTGGAATTCCCGCGTTGGTTCGTCGGCGGCGAACTGAACTGGGTCGATTCGATCTTGGCCCGTGCCGACGATCCCGACCTGCGCGACCGTCCGGCCATCGTTGCCGAACACGAGGACGGCACCGTCGGCAGCATTCCCTACAGGGAATTGCCCGAAGCGGTCGGCCGCTTCGCCGGCGGGCTTGCGGAGCTGGGCATCGGACGCGGCGACCGTGTCGGCCTGCTGATGGAAACCGGCATCGAGAGCATCGTCTCCCTGCTGGCGCTCTCCCATATCGGCGCCATCGCCGTGCCGCTGTTCAGCGGCTTCGGCGTCGACGCGATCGTGGCACGGCTTGCCTCCTGCTCGGCGACGGCGCTGCTCGGCACCACGGGCTTCCACCGGCGCGGCCGCTGGATCGGCGTCCTGGCGCATCTGCGCGAGGCGGCGGCGAACCTCCCGGATCTGAGCAGCATCATCGTCAAGCGTCAATCGGCGGACGAGGAGCTGCCCGCGGGGTGGCATGACTGGAACGTCGTATCGGCGTCGGGGGTGGCGCACGCCGCGAAAGCGTCGGCGCGCATGTCGCCCGACGATCCCTTCATGATCATCTACACCTCCGGCACCACGGGAAAGCCCAAGGGAGCCGTTCACACCCACGGCGGCTTCCCGGTCAGGATCGCCCACGATGCCGCGGTCCACTTCAATGTCGGCCGGGGGGACGTGTTCTGCTGGCCGGCGGACATGGGCTGGATCGCCGGCGCGCTGGTCGCCACGACGGCGCTGATGCGGGGAGCGATGCTGGTCTGCTATGACGGCGCCCCCGACTTTCCGGACTGGTCGCGCATGTCGCGGCTGATCGAACGGCATCGCATCACCCATTACGGATCCGCGCCGACCCTGATCCGCGGACTGGCCGCCAATGCGGCGGTGTCGATGCGGGGCGACCTGTCGAGCGTGCGGCTGCTGATCACCGCCGGCGAGGGCATCGACCCCGAACATTTCCAGTGGTACCAGCAGAATTTCGGCCATGGGGCGGCACCGGTCATCAACTATACCGGCGGCACCGAGGTGTCGGGAGCCCTGCTGTCCAGCGTCGTGGTCAAGCCGATCGTGCCGTCGGGCTTCAACACCGCCTCGCCGGGAATCGTGGTGGACGTGGTCGACGATGCCGGGCGCAGCCTGACCGGCCAGATCGGCGAACTGGCGGTCCTCGGCCCCTTCATCGGCATGACCAAGGCCTTCTGGCAGGACCGCGAACGCTATCTCGACAGCTACTGGCGGACCATTCCCGGCATGTGGATCCACGGCGATCTGGTGATCCGTGACAGCGAAGGCAATCATTTCCTGCGCGGACGCTCGGACGACACCTTGAAGGTCGCCGGCAAGCGGCTGGGGCCGGCGGAGGTGGAGGACGTGCTGCTGGAATTGCCGGACATCGCGGAGGCTGCGGCCATCGGGGTGGACGATGCCGTCAAGGGGCAGAAGCTGGTGGTCTTCGTGGTTCCCGCAACGGGCGGCGCGCGCGACGCCGCCGCGCTGTCGGTGGCGGCCGGGAAGCACATCGAACTGCGGCTCGGCAAGCCCTTCCGGCCGGAGAAGGTCCATGTGGTGAGCCAAATCCCCAAGACGCGCACCAGCAAGAGCATGCGGCGCGTGATCCGAAACATCTACCAGAACCGCCCGCCGGGCGACCTGACCGCCCTCAGCAACCCCGATGCGCTCGACGAGATCAGGGCGGCAATTGGCCAATAGGTGGCGGCAGCAAGGAGGGGAAAATGGATCTGGAGTTGAAGGGCAAAAAAATCCTGATCACCGGCGCATCGCAGGGCATCGGCGAGGGGCTGGCCCACGCGTTCGCCGCCGAAGGCTGCTCGCTGCATCTGGTGGCGCGATCCGCCGACAAGCTCGACGCGCTGGCTCAGGCGATCCGCGCCGAGCACGACGTCGCTGTCGCCGTGCAGGCGCTCGACCTGACCGAACCGGGGGCCATCGACCGCCTCGTCGGGGTCTGCGGCGTCGTGGACGTGCTGGTCAACAATGCCGGCGCCATTCCGGGCGGCGACCTTTGGGAGGTCGACGCGGAGCGTTGGCGCGCCGGATGGGAGCTGAAGGTCTTCGGCTATATCGATCTGACGCGGGCGATGTACCGGCTGATGAAGGCGAACGGCAGCGGCGTGATCCTGAACAACATCGGGAACGGCGGCGAAGTCTTCGATTTCAACTACATCGCCGGAAGCACGGGCAATGCCAGCCTGATGGCCTTCACCCGCGCGCTCGGCGGGCGCAGCCTGGACGACAACATCCGGGTGGTCGGCGTCAATCCGGGGCCGGTGGCGACCGCCCGCATCGAGGGTCTTCTGAGGAAGCGCGCCAAGGCCCTCCATGGCGACGAGGAGGGCTATCTGCAGTTGGCGCGGGCCTATCCGCTGGGCCGGCCGGCCCATGTGGCGGAGGTCGCCAGCCTCTTCGTCTTCCTGGCCTCGCCGCGATCGGGCTACACGTCGGGCGCGATCTTCACCGTCGATGGCGGCATCGCCTCGCGGCGTTCCATAACGTGAAAGACATTGGACATGAGCGACCTCTATGCCAACTACCAGCGGATCCGGTTCGACCGTCCGGCGGACGGCGTCCTGCGCCTGACGCTGAACCGGCCGGAGCGGATGAACGCGCTGGACGCCATCGGTCATCGCGAGCTGACCGACGTCTGGCGCGACATCGACCGTGACCCCAGCGTCAGCGCCGTCATCCTGTGCGGCGAGGGGCGGGCCTTCTCCGCCGGGGGCGATTTCGAGATGATCGACGAGATGATCGGCGACTTCGACGCGCGCTGCCGGGTCTGGAAGGAGGCCAAGGACCTCGTCTACAACATCATCAATTGCTCCAAGCCGATCGTCTCCGCCATTCAGGGGCCGGCTGTCGGGGCGGGCCTGGTGGCGGCCCTGATGTCGGACATCCCGATAGCGGCCAAGGACGCCAAGATCGTCGACGGGCACACCCGCCTGGGCGTCGCCGCCGGCGACCATGCCGTGATCCTGTGGCCTCTTCTGTGCGGCTTGGCGAAGGCCAAGTATTACCTGATGCTGTGTGAACCGCTGACCGGGCAGAAGGCCGAGGAGATCGGGCTGGTCGCGCTCTGCGTCGAGGAAGCGGAGCTTCAGGAAACCGCATTGAAGACCGCGATCCGCTTGGCCGAGGGGGCGCCGAGCGCCATCCGCTGGACCAAATACGCCCTGAACAACTGGCTCCGCATGGCCGGACCGATCTTCGACACCTCGACCGCCTTGGAAATACTGGGGTTCAGCGGCCCCGACGTGCGGGAGGGCGTGGCGTCCCTGCGCGAGAAGCGCCCGCCGTCCTTCGGGAAATCCTGTTCCGTCTGATCGGCCGCATCGCCCGGACGCCGCCTCCAGCCCGGTGGCGTCCGGGCTGCCCGGCATACGGAGCGGTCCGCCGATAATGGAAGGGTCGATTTTAAAATATAGAAGCGGCCTATATCTGCCACGGTCGCAAGAATCGAAGTCTTCTATTCCAATAATCCCGGTGAGATAATCGCTCACACAGCTTGGCCGACCGGCTGACCGGCGTCGCTCCCATGAATCGGGGCGCCGTCGCCGGGATCGGGCCCGGCCACACGCACCGAAAACACATGCGGCGGCACGCAGGGAATTCCCGCGCCAAGGGAAGATCCCGGCGCGGCTCCGCCGCCTGCGGGAACAGCGGATCGCCAATGATCGATGCCGAAAAGCTACTGAAGACAGAAATTCCGGAAATCCGCCAGAGCGTGAGCAAGCGGGACGCGATCCTCTACGCGCTCTCCGTCGGGTTCGGGCAGGAACCGCTGGACGAGCGGCAGCTCGACTTCGTCGATCACCACCGCGATCTGGTGGCGGTCCCCTCCATGGCGGTGGTGCTGGGCCATCCCGGATTCTGGCTCGGCCGCGACGACCGCGGGGTCGATCCCAAATCGGTCCTTCACGGGGAACAGCAAATCGAACTGTTGCGCCCGCTGCCCGTGGACGGGCAGGTGATCGGACGGACGCGCATCACCGGCCTGATCGACAAGGGGGCCGGCGGGGCCGCTCTTCTGCTGACCGAAAAGCGGATCGTCGATGCCACAACCGACGATCTTCTCGCGGTGACGCGCAGCACGATTTTCCTGCGCGGCGGCGGCGGCTTCGGCGGGCCGTCTGGGCCGCTTCCGCCGGTGCACGCCGTTCCCGAGCGGGCGCCCGACATGGTGATCGACATCGCCACCCGGCCCGAGCAGGCCTTGCTCTACCGGCTGAACGGCGACGACAACAGTCTGCATGCCGATCCCGCGGTGGCGCTGCACGCAGGCTTCCCGCGGCCGATCCTGCACGGGCTGTGCAGCTTCGGCATTGCCTGCCACGCCCTGCTCCGGGCGCTGGCGGACTACCGGCCGGACCGGTTGCGGCGGATGTCCCTCCGGTTCTCCGCACCGGTCTTTCCCGGCGAAACCATACGCACCGAGATTTGGCGCGACGGATCGTTCCGGGCGCGGGTGGTCGAACGCGACGCGGTGGTGCTCAACAACGGGTTCGTCGAATTCACGTAGTCGCGGTTCGCTGCCGGCGCGGATGATTGCAATTGAAGGGTACGGGGCTATGAGTATCGATGCGGACCGGTTGGAAAACATTCGCATGATCCGTGACAGCGCGCAGGCGATCGCCAAGCGCGGCGACTTGCGGCGTGCCCGCGACTGGCGCGACCGGTCGCCCGGCTTCGACCGGGCGGTCTGGCGTTCGATGGGCGATCTCGGATGGATCGGGTTGCGGGTCGAAGAGGCGGATGGCGGCTCCGGCCTTGGCATGCTGGAATTCTGCGCGCTGGTCGAGGAGCTGGGCGCCACGCTGACGCCGGAGCCGCTGATCGCCGCCGCCGCCGCCGTCCGCCTGCTCGGCCGAAACGCCGGCAGCGACCGGCTGTCGGGCGGCCGCATCGTGCTGCTCGCCTGGCAGGAGCGCACCGGCAGCCTCGACCCTACCGGTGGAGCGAGCTTCGCCGGCGGACGGCTTTCCGGCTGCAAGCGCTTCATTCCGTCCGCCGACGGGGTGGACGAGTTCCTGGTGACGACGGAAAGCGGCTTGGTCCTGGTGCCGCGCGACGCCGCCGGCCTCACCGTCGAGCGGTCCCTGGGGCAGGATGGCGGGCATCTGGCGACCCTGCATTTCGACGGCGTGCAGGGAGAACTCCTGCCGGGCGACGCCGGCCGGGTGCTGGACGAGGCTGCGCTCGCCACCGCGGCATATCTGCTGGGCGTAATCGAGGGGGCGCTGGCGCTGACCGTCGATTATCTGAAGACGCGCCGCCAGTTCGACGCGGCGATCGGCAGCTTCCAGGCTCTGCAGCATCGTGTGGTCGACCTGACGCTCCAAGCGGCGCTGACCCGCGCCAGCGTCGAGAGTGCCGCGGCCTGCCTCGACGGCGGGGCCGTCGGTGCGGAGGCGCAGGCGGCGGTGTCGCGGGCGAAGGCCCGCGCTTCGGACGCGGCAATGCTGGTGACCCGGCAGGCGATCCAGCTGCATGGCGGGATCGGCTACACCGACGAGTGCGACGTCGGCCTTTACCTGCGCAAGGCGATGGTGCTGGCGCCCGCCTATGGCGGCGCTGCCCTGCACCGGCGCCGCTACGCCGCGCTCCAGTCCCCGATGGACGAAGTGGTGGACGAGCCGTGAAACCGGCGACCCCAGACGAGAGGCGAACACAGACCATGACGATCCCGACGCAACCGCCGGATTTCGACGCGCTGGGCGACGAGGCGTTCCGCGCCGCCGTCCGGACCTTCCTGGCCGACCACCATCCCCGCCACCTGCGCAACCCGGCCAAGCGGCTGCACTGGGACGAGGCACGGGACTGGTACCTGATCCTCGCCAACCATGGCTGGCTGGCGCCCAGCTGGCCGCGGCGTTACGGCGGCATGGGCCTTTCGGCCTCCAAGCAGCTGATCTACGTCGACGAGTTCGAGCGTTTCGGGGCGGCCCGGCTGCCCGACCACGGGATCATCCTGCTCGGCCCCCTGCTGATCCGACACGGCAGCGAGGAACAGAAATCCCATTTCCTCCCGAAGATCCTCTCGGGCGAGCATATCTGGTGCCAGGGCTACAGCGAACCCAACGCCGGTTCCGACCTCGCCTCGCTACGGACCGAGGCGGTGCTCGACGGTGAGGAATGGGTGATCAACGGCCAGAAGACCTGGACGACGCTGGCCCAGGACGCCAACTGGATCTTCCTGCTGGTCCGTACGGCCAAGGGGGGCAAGAAGCAGGAGGGGATCAGCTTCCTGCTGGCGCCGATGGACAGCCCCGGCATCACGGTGCGCCCGATCCTGAACATCCACCGTCATGACGAGTTCTGCGAGGTCTTCTTCGACAATGTCCGGGTACCGAAGGGCAATCTGGTCGGGGAGATCAACCGCGGCTGGTCGATGGCGAAGGCTCTGCTGGGGTTCGAGCGCATCTTTCTCGGCTCGCCACGCCAGTCGGCCCATGCGCTGGCGCGGCTGAAGCATCTGGCGCGGCATCTCGGCGTCTGGGACGATCCGGTCTTCCGCGACCGCTATACGCAGCTGGCGCTCGATCTGGCCGATCACAACGCGCTGTTCGAGACCTTCGCCGACCGGCTGCGCCGCGGCGAAAGCCTGGGACCCGACGTGTCGCTCCTGAAGATCCACCAGAGCGAACTGTTCCAGCGCATCACCGACACCATGATGGAGATCGCGGCGGAGCATGCCGGCCTGCTCGACCCGATCGACGGCGACCGCGACCTGGATCCGGCCGGCCTGTTCCTCACCGCCCGCGCGGCGACCATCTACGGCGGCTCGTCGGAGGTGCAGCGGAACATTCTGGCGAAGAGCGTGCTGGGCTTGCCCTCCTAAGCAGGTTTTCCGAGTTCCGCCCACAGATGGGCGGCCTGGAGAAACCTGCAAAACCATAGAGTCCGCAGGTTTCTCCACGCCGGGCCTGTGGCCCGATCTGGAGAAACCTGCCTAGAGTCAAAAACGAGGATTCGACGAATGCTACTTGAAGGAAAGGCCGTCATCGTCACCGGTGCCGGTGGCGGGATCGGCCGCGACATCGCCATCGCGATGGCCGCCGCCGGGGCTGCGGTGGTGATCAACGACGTGGGGGCATCGCTCGGCGGTGCCGGCCTGTCGGCGACGCCGGCCGAGGAAACCAGGGCCATCATCGAGCGGTCCGGCGGCCGCGCCTGCGTCAGCACCGACAGCGTCGGCGAATGGGCCAGCGCGCAGAAGATCGTGCAGGCGGCGCTGGACCATTTCGGCCGCATCGACGCGGTGGTCAACAATGCCGGCATCCTGCGCGACGCCATGTTCCACAAGCTGTCGCCGGAAGACTGGCTGTCCGTCATCGCCGTCCACCTAAACGGCAGTTTCTTTGTCAGCCGGGCCGCCGCCGACCATTTCCGCGCACAGGAAAAGGGCGCCTACGTCCACATGACCAGCACGTCCGGGCTGATCGGCAATCTGGGGCAGTCGAACTACTCCGCGGCCAAGCTCGGCGTCGCCGCCCTGTCCAAGTCGATCGCGCTGGACATGAAGCGCTACAACGTGCGCTCCAACTGCATCGCCCCCTTCGCCTGGAGCCGGATGACCAGCGGCATCCCCGCCGAGACACCCGAGCAGAAGGCCCGCGTCGAAAAGCTGATGCGGATGACGCCGGCCAAGAACGCGCCGCTCGCCGTCTATCTGGCGTCCGACGCCGCCCAGGACGTCACCGGGCAGATCTTCGCGGCGCGCAACAACGAGATCGTCCTGATGAGCCAGAGCCGGCCGTTGCGCACGATCCACCGCGGCGAGGGCTGGACGCCCGACACCATCGTCGAGCACGGCATGGCGGCGCTGAAGCCGTCCTTCGTGCCGCTCGACCGCAGCGCCGATGTGTTCAGCTGGGATCCCGTCTGATCCCGCCACCGGAGTGATCGATGATGAGACGAGCAGCCTTTGTCAGCCCGGTCCGCACGCCGGTCGGCACGTTCGGCGGCAGCCTTCAGCCGGTGCCGGTCGAGGAACTCGGCGCGGTGGCGGTCAGGGCCGTGCTGGAACGCACGGGCATCGACCCGGCGCTGATCGAGGACGTGGTCTTCGCCCAATCCTATGCCAACAGCGAGACGCCCTGTGTCGGGCGTTGGATCGCCCTGCATGCCGGGCTGCCCATCGAGGTTCCGGGGATGCAGCTGGACCGCCGCTGCGGCGGTGGTCTGCAGGCGCTGATCACCGCCGCCATGATGGTCGAGACCGGGGCCTGCGACGTCGTGCTGGCCGGCGGCGTCGAGAGCATGAGCAACATCGAATACTATACGACCGGCATGCGCTGGGGTGCCCGGTCCGGAAACGCCGCTCTCTACGACCGGCTCGACCGCGGGCGGGAGCGGTCGCAGCCCGAGCACCGCTTTGGTCCCATCTCCGGCATGATCGAGACGGCCGAAAACCTCGCCCGCATCCATGGGATCGCGCGGGATGAGGCCGACGCCTTCGCCGCCGAGAGCCATCGGCGTGCCGCCGCCGCCTGGGAGGCCGGGCGTTTCGATGAGGAGGTCGTCCCCGTCACGGTTCCCCGCCGCAAGCAGGAGCCGGTGGTGGTCAGCCGTGACGAGGGCATCCGTCCAGCAACAAGTCCGGAAAGCCTTGCGCGCCTGAGCCCCCTGACCAAGGGCGGCACCGTGACCGCCGGCAATGCCAGCCAGCAGAACGACGCCGCCGCGGCCTGCCTCGTGGTCGCCGAGGACAGGCTGGAGGCGCTGGGACTGTCGCCGATGGGCTTTCTCTCCGGCTGGGCGGCAGCGGGTTGCGATCCGGCGACCATGGGCTTCGGCCCGGTCCCGGCGGTGAAGCGGCTGTTCGGCAAGACCGGGCTGTCCTTCGCCGACATCGATCTGGTGGAGCTGAACGAGGCCTTTGCAGCACAGGTGCTGGCGGTGCTCAAGGGGTGGGACTGGGACGACCGCTCCCGCCTCAACGTGAACGGCTCGGGCATCTCGCTCGGTCATCCGATTGGGGCGACCGGAGTGCGGATGATGACCACGCTGCTGCACGAGCTGCGCCGCCGCAATGGACGTTACGGGCTGGAAACCATGTGCATCGGCGGCGGGCAGGGTCTTGCCGCCCTGTTCGAGGCGGCCTGAAGCGGTGCCGCGCGAAATCACCCTCGACGCGCTGGACTTCACCGAGTTCGTGCGTCCCGGCGATCTGGTCGCCTGGGGGCAGGCGGCGGCGGAGCCGCTGCCGCTGACCGCCGCCTTGATGACCCAGCGCCATCGCATCGGCGGCTTCCGCGCCTTCCTGGGGATCACGCTGACCGGGACGGCCGATCCGGCGCATGCCGATGCCGTCACCTTCTCCAGCTATTGCGGCACCGGGGAGAACCGGCGGCTGGCCGCCGCCGGGTTGCTCGACCCGCTGCCCTGCCATTACTCGGACATGGCGGCCAGGCTTCCCGGAGCGGTCGACGTTCTGCTGGTGCAGGTGGCGGAAGGGCCGCATGGGTTCAGCCTCAGCCTCGCGCACGAGTATCTGGTGCCGCTGGTCGCCGCGGCCCGTCTGGTCATCGCCGAAGTGAACGGGCGGGCTCCCTGGACCGGGGGGGACGGGGTCCTGCCGGCCGACGCCATCGACGTGATGGTGCGGACCGCGCGGCCGGTGGTGGAGTTGCCGGCAGCTGATGCCGGTCCCGTGGACCGGGCGATCGCCCGGCGGGTCGCCGCCCTGATCGAAGACGGTTCGACCTTGCAGATGGGGCTGGGTGGCGTGCCTAAAGCGATCCTGGGCGACCTCGCCGATCGGCGCGACCTGGGGATCCACTCCGGCGTGATCGGCGACGAGGTGGTCGACCTGATCGAGCGGGGCGTCGTGACGAACGCCCGCAAGACGGTCGATCGCGGGGTGTCGGTGGCCGGAATGCTGATGGGCAGCCGGCGTCTGTACCAGTTCGCCGACCGAAATCCGGCGGTGTCGCTGCGGGCCACCGCCTACACGCACGATACCGGCGTTCTGGAGAGCATCGATCGCTTCGTCGCGATCAACTCCGCGATCGAGGTGGATCTGACCGGCCAGATCAATGCCGAAACGGTCAGGGGGGTCCATGTCGGTGCGGTCGGCGGTGCGGTCGATTTCCTGCGCGGTGCCCACCGCTCGCGCGGTGGACTGCCCATCATCGCCCTGCCGGCGACCGCCGGCGGCGGAGATCGGACGGTCAGCCGCATCGTCGGCCACCTCTCCGGCCCGGTCAGCACGGCCCGCTCCGATGCCGGCATCATCGTGACGGAGCATGGCCTGGCCGATCTGCGCGGCCTCACCCTGTCGCAGCGGGTGAAGCGGATGATCGACGTCGCGGCCCCACCGTTCCGCGAGGGGCTGGAACGCGAAGCCCGTCAGCTTGGGCTGGCGCGCTGAAGCTTGATTTCCGGCAGGAGGCATCATGGACTTGCGGTTGGCCGGGAAGGTCGCCGTCGTGAACGGCGCCAGCCAGGGCATCGGCTATGCCATCGCGCGCATGCTGGCCGGTGAAGGGATGAAACTGGCGATCAGCGCCCGTAAGGAGGCGGCGCTGGCGGACGCGGCGGACCGCATCCGCAGCCAGACCGGCGCCGAGGTGCTTCCCATCACCGCCGATATCCGCAGCGCCGAGGATTGCGAGCGCATCGTCACGCAATCCCTCGCCCATTACGGGGGAGCGGACGTGTTGGTCAACAACGACGGCGCGCCACCGGTCGGCGAGCTGCTCGGCTTCGACGATGCCCGATGGGCGATGGCGGTCGAGCAGAATTTGATGAGCGTCGTCCGCCTGACCCGCGGCTTCGTCCCGTCGATGCGGCGGCGCGGCGGCGGCAGTGTGGTCAACATCACCGCCATATCGGCCATCCAGCCGATCGCCAGCTATGGGCTGTCCGTCGCGACCTGGGCGGGGGTGATCGGCTACGCCAAAACCGCGTCGATCGAACTTGGCGCCGACAACATCCGCATCAACACCGTTTGCCCAGGGCCGGTGCATACCGGGCGCCTCGAAAAGGCGTCCGCGAAGATCGGAAGCAGCCTGGAGGATCTGAGGGCGGCCTTGGGTCGGGAGATTCCGCTTGGCCGTGTCGGCGAACCGGAAGAGGTCGCCGACGTGGTGGCGTTCCTGGCCTCGCCGCGCAGTTCCTACGTCACCGGCGCGACGCTGCAGGTCGATGGCGGCATGCTGAAGGGGATCCGCTGAGGCGGCGGACTCCCCGGTGATCCCTGTTCAGCCGCGCAGAAAGCCGCTGGCCGGATCGATCCAGTCCTGCCGGGGCGGGTTGAAGATGTCGTATTCGAGCGTGTCCTCCAGGGCCTCGACGCTGTGGGGCAGGCCGGAAGGGATCACCACGATCCCACCGGCGCCGACGACGATCTCCTGTTCCCCCTCATCGCCGAACGCGAATTTCAAGGCGCCGGAGATGACGTGGGTGAACTGTTCGTTCGGGTGGGAATGGCGGGGCACCGTGTCGCCCTTGCGGAACTTCACCTCGCCGACCATCACGGTCTCGCTCGTAACGAAGCGCCGGGTGATCGATCCACGCAGATGTTCCGACGGCAGGTCGGACCAGATGTAGTGTGTCGCCTGTTTGGTCATTTTCCCTCATTCCCGATAAATCGTTTGTCGACTTCAAAACATTCTCCCGACGAACGGCGTGACCACAACGGAAGAAATTCGGGCCATAGTAAAATCCTATGAGAGGAATAGTTTAAAACTGGCGCAATACCGCTGGAAATACATTGTCGGTGAATACACTGTTTCCCGGATATTTGCAGGCGCCCGATGATCGGCGGCCGGTAGGCGCACGGCCTGCCGGACCGACACGGTGCGTCCTGCCAGCACCAATTCAAATCAGGGAGAGGGACCATGAAGGGAAGCGTCAGGCTGGCTCTGGCCGTCGGCGGCATGATCACCTTGGCGGCCGGGACCGGCCGGGCGGCGGACGAGGTGGTCAAGCTCGGCCTCTCGGTGCCGCTGTCCGGTACCGCGGCCGTCTGGGGCAAGGCGGCGGACTGGCTCTGCAAGCGGGCGGCGCAGGACGTCGCCGCAGCGGGAGGGGTCAAGGTCGCCGGCAAGACCTATTCTTTCGAATGCATCTCCTACGACAACAAATACAACGCCGCCGACGGGGCGAAGGTGGCGCAGACGCTGCTGAACCGCGACGGGGTGCGCTTCATCGCGCTGAGCATCGGAACCGCGCCGGTGCGGGCGTTGCAGTCGCTGTCGGAACGGAATGGCGCCCTGCTGTTCACGGTTGCCTGGGGCGCCAGCATCAAGGGTCCGAACTTCCCGCTGACCTTCACCCAGATGAACACGCCGTACGAACTGTTCGGACCGCTTCTGGGCTATGTGAAGAACGAGAATCCCGGTATCAGGACGGTGGTGCTGCTCAATCCCAACGACGCGACGGGGCAGGACTCCGAACCGGTCAACCGCAAGGTCTGGGAGTCGCTGGGCGTCAAGGTGGTGTCGAGCGATTGGTACGAGCGCGGAACCACCGAGTTCCAGCCGATCGCCGCCAAGATCGCCGGCATGAAGCCGGATGCGGTCGACCTCGGAACCTCGCCCCCCGGCGAGAGCGGCTCGATCCTCAGGGAGCTGAAGGTGCTGGGCTGGGACGGCGTGAAGGTCGAAGGCACAGGATCGGGCACCGACGGCATCGTCCAGACCGGCGGCGAGGCGGCCAACGGCGTCTATGTCGGTGCCGCCATTCCCTTCGACGGGCCGTTCGCGACAGAAAGACAGAAGGCGATCAACGAGGAGGCCCGCGCGACGTTCGGCGAGAACCTGAACGCCATCGAGATCGGCGCCTACAACGCCGTGATGGCGCTCAAGGCCGGCATGGAAAAGGCGCAGAGCGTCGATCCGCGCAAGGTCGCGGCGGCCCTGCCGGAGGTGGTGTTCGATTCCTTCTACGGGCCGGCCGCCTATGGCGGGAAGGCGGATTACGGGTCGGCGCAGCAGATGCTCATCCCCGTGATCGTCAGCCAGATTCAGGGCGGAAAGCTGGTGGAGCGGCAACGGATCCTGCCCGACGAGCTGAAGGCCCGCATCGGACAGTGACGGCCGGCGGCGGACGATGCCGCCGCGTGCCAAACGGGGATTTCCAATGTCCATCAGAACCAGGATCATGGGCGGCTTCCTCGGCCTGCTGCTGTTGACGGCAGCCGTCGCAGCCGCCGGCTGGCAGGGTCTGGAGGCCTTCGCGCGGCATGTCGCCGGCGCCCAGGCGGCGCAGCAGCTGGCGATGGATGCCGCCGCCATGGTTGCCGCCGGCGACAGGGCGGGACGGGGTACGACGCCGGGCAATGACGTGGACAAAGACTTGGGCAAGGACGCGGAGCGGCTGATCCGGCAGGTGCTCGCGGACATCGCCCTGGTCGGCCGGCTGTCGGAGATCGCCACCGGCGAGCAGGCGGTGCTCGAGGCGCCGGTCGGGGTCTTCAGGGCCGCCTTCGAAGAGCAGACCGCGCAGCAGGGCGCCATCCGGGAGATCAGCCGCTCCCTGACCGAGGTGACCGGGGGATTGCAGGCGGTGGCGACCGCCATCGCCGACGCGCAGGCCAAGGAGGTGTCGGCGGCGCGGACCGCCTTCGCCCAGGTGAAGCAGCGTCAGGCGAAGGCCGCGGTGGTTGATCAGCTAATGAGCGCGCTCGGCCAGAACCTCGCGGAACTTCAAGGCGCGCAGGCCGTCTGGACGGGATCGGTCGATCCGGCCGATGCGGAGCGGCTGCGCTGGGTTCTAGACGGGACCGGGGGTGCGGTGACGGCCCTGCGGGCAAGGCTGGGCGACGGCGCGGCGGCGGCGCTGACCGCCGCGCTGGACGCCTACACGGGGGCGCTCGATGCCGCGCTCCGCGCTGCCGACGGGCGGGGGCTCGACGGAGCGCTGGCGCTGGTGCGGGACCGCATGGGCCTGCTGAGGACTGCGGTTCTGGAGGAGCGCAATACCGTGAACGACCAGATGGAGGAGGCGCAGGATCGGCTGACCAAGGCCACCGATCTCCGCGATGCCGCGCTCACCACGATCGGGCTCAGCAACCGTGCGCAAGCCGAGGGTCTGGCGCTGGTCGGCAGCGGAACCGACAGCGCCGATCTCGACGAATCGACCGGGCTGCTGCTGGGGATCACCGAGGAGATCTATTTCCGCGTCGCCGACCCGGACATCCGTCGGAATTTGGGCAGGCTTCGCAATGACATCGGGCAGCTCCGCGCCGGCGCCGGGAAGATCGTCGCCGCCAAATCGGAGCAGCGGCGCCTGACCGCCAGCCTGTATGCCAGTGCCGGAGAGGTCACCGCGCAGGCCGAGCGGCTGCGCCGCCTCGGGCTCGACCGGATGGAGCAGGGGCGGCGGGAAGCCGGCTGGCTGATCGCGGCGGGGGTGTTGTTCGCCCTGGTGATCGGGAGCGGCCTCGCCTGGGGGATCGGGCGGGGGATCACCGGTCCGCTGGCCGGGATCGTCACCGCCATGCGCCGTCTGGCCCGCGGCGAGATGATCGACAGCGTGCCGGGCCACGACAGGCGGGACGAACTGCGCACCGTGGCGGAGGCGCTCGACGTCTTCCGGGCCAACATCCTGGAGATGGATCGTCTGAAACGGGAGCAGGACGGCATCCGGGAGCAGGCGGGGATGGCGCGGCGCGCGGCGATGGAAACGCTCGCCGCGTCGTTCGACCGGAACGTCCATCGGGTGGTGGAGACGGTGGGCTCCTCCGCCCGGAGCTTGCAGGACACCGCGTCGCGCCTGTCCGCGACCACCGGTCAGGCATCCGGCGAGGCGTCGAGCGCCGCGGACGCGGCCTCCGGCGTCACGAGCGACGTCCAGACCGTCGCTGCGGCGACGGAGGAGCTGTCGGCCTCGATCGGCGAGATCGGCCAGCAGATGGACAGCTCGGTCCGGATCACGGCGGAAGCCACCGCTGCAGCCAGGGAGTCGACCCGCAAGATGGCCGCGCTGTCGCAGGCCGCGTCGGAGATCGAAGCCATCGTGCAGTTGATCCACGGCATCGCCGAACAGACGAACCTGCTGGCGCTGAACGCCACCATCGAAGCGGCCCGGGCTGGAGAAGCGGGACGCGGTTTCGCCGTGGTCGCGGGGGAGGTCAAGCAGCTCGCCAGCCAGACCTCGCGGGCGACGGAGAGCATCACGGGCCGGATCCTGTCGGTGCAGAGGGCGTCGCAGGACTCGGCCCAGGCCATCCAGGCCATCACCGACATCATCGGCCGGATCGACGCGGTCACCGAAGAGGTGTCGGACGCCGTGGAAAAGCAGGGCATCGCGATCCGCGAGATCGCAACCGGAATGCAGCGGGTGGCCGGGAGGACGGGCGATGCCTCCAAGAGCATCGGCGGGGTCTCGGCCGCCATGGCGAGCACCGACGGGATTGCCGGACATGTTCTGGCTGCCGCGACGGCGCTGGCCGGCGAAGCGGATTCCCTGCGGGTGCAGGTGGACGGCTTCCTCAAGCAGGTGGCGTCGGCCTGACGGCGCCGCGCCCGGCCGCCGGTGGCGGCTTCCTCACCTGCAACCCGTATCCGGCATAGGCCGGTCCTATGGCTGGGCCGGCAGTCCGACTGGGGCCTAGGTCGCCCGACCGCCGGGTGTTATTCTTCCAAACCAGTTGGGCCTTAAGGGCCTGCGCATCCCAAAAAGTTCGTTGGTAAAACGGAATGTAGGCGCTTCGCTGCGGGATCGTGCGATCTCCTGGAAGCCCGCTCAAGACGTCATGCCCGCGGAAAAGATCAGCCGCCGCGCCGTCCTTCGATCGACGGCGCGATCCGCATCCGCGCGGGCCGCTTCCACCGAACCCGACCGCCGGCTTCCGGCAATAATTCATGAGACAGGGTGGAGACATGCAAAATACAGGAACGGTGGCCCATCTCCCGGTCCTCAAGCCGGGATTCACGACATGACCCTCAACCTGATCATCGAGCAGGTGCTGAACGGATGTCAGCTCGGCGTGATGCTCTTCATGATGTCGGCCGGGCTCACGCTGGTGTTCGGCATCATGAACCTGATCAATCTGGCGCACGGCTCGCTCTACATGATCGGCGCCTACGTGGCGGCGAGCGTGCTGGCAGCGACGGGAAGCTTCCTGCTGGCCGTGCTGGTCGCGGTGCCGGCCGCCGCCGCGGTCGGCTATGCGGTCGACCGCATCCTGCTGAGGCACTTCTATCGCCGCAGCCATCTGGACCAGACGCTGGCGACCTTCGGGCTGATCCTGGCGGCGAACGAGCTGGTCCGCATGATCTGGGGGGCGACGCCCCTGGCCATGCCGTTGCCCGGCCTGCTGGCGGGATCGGTGCCGCTGCTCCCCGACCTGCAATATCCGGTGTTCCGGCTGGTGGTCCTGGTGGTCGGGCTGGTCATGGCCGGAGTCCTCTATGTGCTGGTGACGCACACCCGCGGCGGCATGTGGGTCCGCGCCGGAGCCAGCGACCGGACCATGGCGGCGGCGCTCGGCATCGACGTCTCGCGCGTCTTCTCCGTGGTGTTCGTCGCCGGCGCGGCCCTGGCCGGCCTGGCCGGCGTCATGGCCGGACCGATCCTCGCGGTCCAGGTCGGCATGGGAGAGCCGATCCTGATCCTGGCGCTGGTGGTCGTCGTGGTCGGCGGCTTGGGGTCGATCCGCGGCGCCTTCGTCGCGGCTCTGCTCATCGGCCTGGGCGACACCTTCGGCCGGGTGCTGCTGCACCCCGCCCTGGGGTCCATGGCGATCTACGTCATCATGGCGGCCCTGCTCGCCCTGCGACCGGGAGGTCTGTTTCCGAGCCATGCTTGACAATCCTCAACAAACGACCTTTCGACGGTCAGCATCCTTGTCCGGCCTGGAACCGCTACGCCGTCTGGCGCCGGTCATCATCCTGGTCGGCCTTCTGGCCCTCGTGCCGGTGCTGGCCGAGGGGCTGGACCAGCCGTTCCTGATCCGCGTGTTCACCCGCATGGTGGTGTTCGCCATCGCCGCCGTCTCGCTGAACATCGTCCTGGGCGTCGCCGGGCTGGTCAGCCTGATGCATGCCGCCCTGTTCGGGCTCGGCGGCTACACCGTGGCGATCCTGGCGGAGCACGGCACGACCGAGCTGCTGGTCCTGGTGCCGGCGGCGGTCCTGGGAAGCGGGCTGGCCGCCGCGGCCTTCGGGCTGATCGCCCTGCGGACGGCCGGCGCCTACTTCATCATGATCACGCTCGCCTTCAACCAGATGTTCTTCTACTTCTTCGTCGCGCTGGAACGGTACGGCGGCGAGGAGGGGCTTCAGGTCTCCACATCGCTCGACGTCGCCGGCATGGCGCTCGGCGGGCGGACCGCGATCTTCTACCTGTGCCTGGCGGTGCTGCTCGCCGTGCTGGTGGCGGGGACGCGGCTCGTCGACAGCCGCTTCGGCATGGTGATCCGCGCCGCCGCCGGCAACGACCGGCGCGTGTCCTCGGTCGGCATCGCGCCGCTGAGCTATCGTCTGGCGGTCTTCGTCATCGCCGGGGCGATCGCCGGACTGGCGGGAGCCCTGCTGGTCGTGTCGCAGACCTTCATCAGCCCGGCCGAGATGTCCTGGGTGCGATCCGGCGATCTGATCGTCATGGTCGTGCTCGGCGGCATGGCGACGGTCTGGGGCCCGGCCCTGGGGGCCGTGGTGTTCCTGCTGCTGGAACTCGTCCTGTCGGCGCTGACCATCCATTGGCAGCTTCCCTTCGGCATCATCATCATCCTGCTGGTCCTGTTCCTGCGCGACGGTCTCGCCAACCTGATCGGCGCCCTGCGCAGCGGCGACGGAGGGCGCGGCCATGACTGAGTCCATTCTGCAGGTCGTCGGGCTGGGCAAGCGGTTCGGCGGGCTGCAAGTGACCCGCGACCTGTCGCTCGACATCCGCCGGCACGAAACGCATGCCCTGATCGGTCCGAACGGGGCGGGCAAGACGACCTTCATCAACCAGCTGCACGGCGGCATCCTGCCCGACGCCGGCACCATCCGGTTCGACGGGGTGGAAATCACGCGGGAACCGGTGCATCGCCGGGCCTTGCTGGGGGTTGCACGGTCGTTCCAGATCACCTCGATCGTCGCCGGCTTCACCGCGCTGCAGAACGTGGCGCTGGCGATCCAGGCACGGCAGGGGCACAGCTTCCGTTTCTGGAAGCGGGCCGACGACGACCGCCGGCTGCAGGAACCGGCGATGGAGTGCCTGCGGCTGGTCAACCTGGGCGGCCGGGCGCATAGCATGGCGGCCCACCTGTCGCACGGCGACCGCCGCCAGCTGGAGATCGCGATCGCGCTCGCGATGGAGCCGAAGCTGCTCCTGCTCGACGAGCCGATGGCCGGCATGGGACGCGACGAGAGCCAGCGGCTGGTGCAACTGCTGAAATCGCTCAAGGGCCGCTACACCATCGTCATGGTGGAGCACGACATGGACGCCGTGTTCTCCCTGGCCGACCGGGTGAGCGTTCTGGTGCGCGGCAGCGTGATCGCCACCGGCACGCCGGCCGAGATCGGCGCCGACCCGGCGGTCCAGGCCGCCTATCTCGGTCATCAGCATTAAGGGGGCGGCATGCTTCTCGAATTGTCGAACGTCCAGGCCGGCTACGGCGCCGTCCGCATTCTGCACGGCCTCTCCCTCCGGCTGGCGAAGGGGGAGGCGATCGCGCTCGTCGGCCGCAACGGCATGGGAAAGACGACCACGATCAATACGATCATGGGCATTTGCCCGCCGCGCGGCGGGACCATCGCCTTCGACGGGGCGCGGATCGATGCGATGCCGGCCCACCGGATCGCCCGGCGCGGTGTCGGTCTGGTTCCGGAGGGGCGCCGGATTTTTCCCAACCTGACCGTGCGGGAGAACCTGCTGATGGCGGCCCGTCCGGCGCCCATGCGCAACGCCGGGCGCAGCTGGTCCTACGACCGGGTGCTGGAGGTCTTCCCGCGCCTGCGCGAGCGGCTGGGGAATCCGGGCAACCTGCTGTCCGGCGGCGAGCAGCAGATGCTGGCGATCGGACGGGCGCTGGTCACCAATCCGTCGCTGCTGATCCTCGACGAGGCGACGGAGGGGCTGGCCCCGCTGATCCGCGAGGAAATATGGGCCAACCTCGCCATGCTCCGCTCCGACGGCATGTCGATGATCGTCGTCGACAAGGAGATCGAGGCGGTCTGCAAGGTGGTCGACCGGCAGTACATCATCGAAAAAGGGGCCGTGGCATGGGAGGGCAGGGGATCGGCCCTGCTGGAGGACGAGGCCCTGCGCAACCGCTATCTGAGCGTCGGCGAAGCCGCGGCCTGACGGATGTCGGAGCGGCCGTGCGGCCCCCGTGGCTTATCGGCTATGTCCGGGATAGCCGCTTCCTATGGGGCCGGAGCGGCCGGGCTCCGGCTCTTCCTTCGGTACGGCGAAAATGGAATGCTGCCCTCCGCGACCCTTGTCCGGCTGGCCATACGCAACCGGCCTTGCGCAGCGGCGCACATCGCTTTCCGGAGACCAGCAGCATGAACACTCCGCGCCGTCCCATCGACCTGACCGCGCTCGACCTGTCCGAAGGCTGGGAACCGCTGAAGGGCTACCCGGCCGCCTTGCAGGTGAAACTCCTCTCCGACGATCTGGACGAGACGTCGAAAACCGGTGCGCGCACCCGGATCGTCCGCTTCGCACCGGGATTCGCCACGTCCGCCACCCTGGTGCACGACTACTGGGAAGAGGTCTACCTCCTGGAGGGAGACATGCAGTTCGAGGATGGCACCGGCCCATCCGGCATCCAGGCACCTGCCTATTCCTGCCGGCCGCCGGGCACGCCGCATGGCCCCTACGGCTCACGTCGGGGGTGCCTGATGCTCGAATGGCAATATTACCGGAAATAGCAGGGCGGCGGGACATGCAGGACCTGGCCCGAGTTCTTCGAGGATTTCAAATGCCCAGCCTTTTCGACCCGATCACCCTTCGCGGCGTCACGTTGCGCAACCGCATCGGCGTTTCGCCGATGTGCCAGTACAGCTCCGTCGATGGGGAGGTGAACGACTGGCACCTCGTCCATCTCGGCTCCCGCGCGGCCGGCGGCGCCGGACTGGTGCTGACGGAGGGAACCGCGGTGCTGCCGGAGGGACGCATCACCCCGTCCGACCTGGGACTCTGGCGTGACGGGCATGTCGAAGGACATGCCCGCATCGTCCGCTTCCTGAAAAGCCAGGGCGCGGCGGCCGGGATCCAGCTCGCCCATGCCGGACGCAAGGCCGCCCGGCTCCCCCCCTGGGAACTCGACCCGCGCGAACAGCAGGGCCGCCCCCTTACGGAGGAGGAGGGAGCATGGCCGCTGGACGGCGCCAGCCCGCTGGCGTTCGACGACGGCTATGCCGCCCCGCGCGAGATGACCGGCGAAGAGATCCGGCGGATAGTGGAGGCTTTCGCCGCCGCGGCCCGGAGGGCAGACGCGGCCGGCTACGACTGGCTGGAGGTTCATGCGGCCCACGGCTATCTGCTTCACTCGTTCAATTCGCCGCTGTCCAACCGGCGCGGGGACGAGTATGGCGGCACTCTGGAAAACCGCTGCCGCATCACCCGCGAGGTGGCGCAGGCGGTCCGCTCCGTCTGGCCGGCCGGCAAGGTGCTGTCCTTCCGGCTGTCCCACACCGACTGGACCGATGGCGGATGGAGCACCGGGGACACGGTGCAGCTTGCCCGCTGGCTCAAGGAGGATGGGGTCGATCTGATCGACGTGTCGTCCGGGGGGAACGTACCGCGCCCCACCATTCCCTTCGGTCCTGGTTACCAGGTTCCGGGTGCCGAGGCGGTCCGTAGCGGCGCCGGAATTCCGGTGGCGGCCGTCGGGATGATCCTGGAGCCCTCCCAGGCCGAGGGCATCATCCGGGAGGGGCAGGCCGATCTGGTCTATCTCGGCCGCGAAATGCTTCGGGATCCCTATTGGCCGTTGCGTGCGGCGGTGGCGCTCGACCGGACCGGGGAAGCCCGCGTACCGGTCCAATACAACACGGCCTGGATGCGGCTGGGCACCTTTGCGCTGGAGCCGCTGTCCGTTCCACGGATTTCATCGAAAAGATGAAGGCTGGGATCGCGCCCCTCTTCGGCACGCGCCTTCGACATTGTCCTCAGTTTCCCGCGCTCTGCGCTTTCTTCCTCCTGGCGGAGTGCGGGACTTGAGCCGGGCGTGCATCGCCCGGCTCCCTTTCCAAACCATCGCATTTTGCGGGATGCGGCGACTTCGGCGCGCGGCGAAACGCAGTCAGAACCTCCCGCCGCACCGCGCGTTCCCCGCGAAGCGCGGCGCTCGGTCGGGGTGATGCGAACACTCTCCCCTCTTTTTCGAGGCCCGCTGCGCCTCCTCAATGGAAATGCACATGAGTGGACGCGAGAGCTTGGAATTCGACGTGCTTGTCGTGGGCGCAGGTCCGTCCGGCCTGTCCGCGGCCATCCGTCTGAAGCAACTGGCGCAGGAGAGCGGAAAGGAGCTCTCGGTCTGCGTCATCGAAAAGGGTTCGGAGGTGGGAGCGCACCTGCTCTCCGGTGCGGTGTTCGAGACACATGCGCTCGACGAACTGATCCCGGACTGGCGCGACAAGGGCGCCCCGCTCGATACCGCGGCCAAGGAGAACCGCTTCCTCTTCCTCACCGAGGCCAAGGCGTTCCGCCTGCCGACCCCTCCGCAGATGCACAACACCGGCAATTTCATCATTTCGCTGGGCAATCTCGGCCGCTGGCTCGGCCAGCAGGCGGAGCAGCTGGGCGTCGAGATCTATGCCGGCTTCGCCGGTGCGGAAGTGCTCCATGATCCACAGGGCGTGGTGAAGGGCGTCGCCACCGGCGACATGGGCATTGGCAGGGATGGGAGGCCCACCGGCAACCACACCCCTGGCGTCGAGCTGCATGCCAGGCAGACCATCTTCGCCGAGGGGTGCCGCGGCAGCCTGACCAAGACGCTGATGGCGCGCTTCAACCTGCGCGACGGCGTCGATCCGCAAACCTACGGCCTCGGCATCAAGGAGCTGTGGGAAATCGACCCAGCCAAATCGAATCCGGGCCTCATCGAACACAGCATCGGCTGGCCGTTGACCCCCGACACCTACGGCGGTTCGTTCCTGTACCACCTGTCGGACAATCTGGTGTCGGTCGGTTTCGTGGTGGGGCTGGACTATGCCAACCCGCATCTGAGCCCATTCGAAGAGTTTCAGCGCTACAAGACGCACCCGGCCATCCGTCCGACCTTCGAAGGCGGCCGGCGTCTGGCCTACGGCGCCCGCGCACTGAGCGAGGGCGGCTTCCAGTCGATCCCGAAGCTGACCTTTCCCGGCGGCCTGATCGTCGGCGACGGCGCCGGCTTCCTGAACGTGCCGAAGATCAAGGGCAACCACACCGCCATGAAGTCGGGCATGGTCGCGGCCGAGGCGGTGTTCGACCACCTGACCGGCGGCGGCGACGGGCGCGAGGTGACGGAATACCAGGCGCGCCTCAGGAAATCCTGGGTGTGGGACGAGCTGTACCGGGTGCGCAACATCCGGCCCGGCTTTCGGAAGGGCCTGTGGGCCGGCCTCGCCAATGCGGCCTACGAGACGGCCGTCGGCGGCAGGTCGCCGTGGACGCTGCACCACAGGCACCCGGACCACGCGACGCTGAAGAAGGCCGGCGACGCGCAGCCGATCGCCTATCCCAAGCCGGATGGCACGGTGAGCTTCGACCGGCTGTCCTCGGTGTACCTGTCGAACACCAACCACGAGGAAGACCAGCCGCCGCACCTGACGCTGAAGGACGCGGAGACGCCGATCCGCATCAATCTGGCGCTCTACGACGCGCCGGAGACCCGCTACTGCCCGGCCGGGGTGTACGAGATCGTCCGCAGCGGGGACGGCGGCGATCCGCGCCTGCGGATCAACGCTCAGAACTGCGTCCACTGCAAGACCTGCGACATCAAGGATCCCACCCAGAACATCGACTGGGTGACCCCCGAGGGCGGTGGCGGACCGAACTATCCGGGACTGTAGGGCCATGCCTCGGAGTGACGCGGAGGCACGGCTTGAAACGACGGTCCTCCCCGCCTTCAGGGGTAACCGGCCGCATTGCGTTTCCGCCACGCCGCCATAGTGGGACCCTATGACCTGCATAGATGACATCCCATTTGACGGATATCGTCCAAGCGCCGTTTAATTCCCCGAACATCAACCCGCAACACTAATGGAATTGAAATGGACGCGGATTCCTTTCCCGAAATCAGAGAGTCTGTCCGCCGTTTGTGCGCGGGTTTCCCTGGCGAATACTGGCGCAAGCTCGATGCGAGCCGCACTTACCCGACCGAATTCGTCCAGGCATTGACGCAGGCGGGCTTTCTCTCGGTGCTGATCCCCGAGGAATACGGTGGCTCCGGCCTCGGCCTCGGTGCGGCGACCGCGATCCTCGAGGAAATCCACCGCAGCGGTTGCAACGGCGGAGCCTGCCACGCCCAGATGTACACGATGGGCACCCTCCTGCGGCACGGCACGCCGACCCAGAAGCAGGCCTATCTGCCCGGAATTGCCGATGGGTCGCTCCGCCTCCAGGCGTTCGGAGTGACCGAACCGACGAGCGGCACCGACACCACCCGCATCCGCACCTTCGCCCAGCGGGAGGGCGACAAATACATCGTCAACGGCCAGAAGGTCTGGATCTCGCGCGCCGAACATTCCGACCTGATGCTGTTGCTGGTGCGCACCACGCCTCGCGATCAGGCGGCCAAGCCCGCGGAGGGCATGAGTGTTCTGCTGGTCGATATGCGCCAGGCGGTCGGCAACGGGCTGACCATCCGGCCGATCCGCACCATGATCAATCACGCCACCACCGAACTGTTCTTCGACAATTTGGAGGTCCCTGCGGAGAACCTGATCGGCCAGGAGGGCAGGGGCTTCCGCTACATCCTCGACGGCATGAACGCGGAACGCATCCTGATCGCGTCGGAATGCATCGGTGACGCCCGTTTCTTCATCGACCGCGCCTCGACCTATGCCCGCGAGAGGGAGGTGTTCGGCCGCCCGATCGGCGCCAACCAGGGCGTCCAGTTTCCCATCGCACGCAATTACGTGGAGACGCAGGCCGCGGCGTTGATGGTCGACAGGGCCTCGTCCATGTTCGACGCCGGCATCCCATGCGGTACCGAAGCCAACATGGCGAAGATGCTGGCGTCCGAGGCCTCCTGGCATGCCGCCGATACGTGCCTGCAGACCCACGGCGGATTTGGCTTCGCGGAAGAGTACGACATCGAGCGCAAGTTCCGCGAAACGCGCCTCTATCAGATCGCGCCGATCTCCACCAACCTGATTCTGTCCCACGTCGGCACGCACGTGCTCCAAATGCCGAAGTCGTTCTGACCGGGACGCCCGCGAGGGATGGGTATGATGAACCTGGAAAACCTGAAGGACTGGATCGGGCGCGAGGAGGAGAACCTCGACGTCGCCGCGGTGCCGCCGCTTCTGGCGCTGGCCGCCACGCTGGATTACGCGGCTCCGCCCTGGCGATCCGGCGAGGTGCCGCCGCTCGGGCATTGGCTGTACTTCCTGCCGAAAGCCATGCAGGGGATGCTCGACCGCGACGGCCATCCCCACCGCGGCGGCTTCCTGCCTCCGGTGCCGTTGCCGCGCCGCATGTTCGCCGGCGGACGCCTTGAATTTCTCGCGCCGATCCGCCAAGGCGAGGCCCTGCGCCGGCGCTCGACCATCCTTTCCGTGGAGCCCAAGACGGGACGGTCGGGCCCCATGCTGTTCGTGACGGTCGCGCATGACGTCTTCGTTCAGGACGGTCCTGCGCTGCGCGAGTTGCAGAACATCGTCTATCGTGAGGCCGCGGCTCCCGGTGCCGCGCCATCAACCGACCCGGCCGACCCGGCACCCTCGGCCGTGTGGGAGCGGACCGTCGACGCCGACCCGATGCTGCTGTTCCGTTTCTCGGCGCTTACTTTCAACGGCCATCGGATCCACTATGACCGGCAATACGCCGAGGCGGTCGAGGGATACCCGGGGCTTGTGGTTCATGGTCCGCTGATCGCCACCCTGCTGATGGACCTGTTCCTGCGTCACAACCCCGGCGCCCGGATCTCCACCTTCCAGTTCCGCGCGCAACGGCCTTTGTTCGACGTGCAGCCCTTTACGCTCTGCGGAACGCCGACCCCGGACGGGGCATCGCTGTGGGCGCTCGATCCCGCCGGACGGATCGCCATGCAGGCCGAACTGGAGGCCGCGTGATGCCCCGCCGCAGCTGGCTGTTTACGCCCGGCACCAAACCGGAGCGCTTCACTCGGGCGGCCGAGGTCGGTGCCGACGTCGTCATCATCGATTTGGAGGATGCCGTTGCGGCCGGCGGCAAGGCCGCGGCACGGACCGCAGCGATGGACTGGCTGTCCCAGGCGCCGGATGGCCATACAGGGCGTGCATTGCGCATCAACGCTCCAGGCACGGCGTTCGGGCTTGAAGATATGCTGGCCCTCCTGCACTCCGGAGCGCAGCCCGACGCGATCATCGTCCCCAAGGCCGACTCGCCAGACATCCTGCGTTTGCTGGACGGGCTGTTGACCCAGGCGGGAAAGACCGCCCGCCTGATCGCTCTGATCGAGAGCGCCAGAGGCGTGGAGAAGGCCGAGGCCATGGCGCGCGCCACTCCGCGCCTCGATGCGCTGTTCTTCGGGGCCGCCGATTTCGCCGCCGATCTCGGTGCGGACTGCGCGTGGGAGCCGTTGTTGCTGGCGCGCAGCCGGGTGGTCCAGGCGGCGGCGCTCTGCGGGCTTGCCGCCATCGATTCACCGTACTTCATGCCGGACGACGATCCCGGACTGCGCGCCGAAACGCATGCATCCATCCGCCTCGGCTTTGGGGGCAAGGCGGCCATCCATCCAAGGCAGGTGGCCGTCATCAACGAAGCGCTGACGCCGAGTGCGGAGGCCGTGGCGGAGGCCCGCCGCATCCTGCTGGAAAGCCTCAAGGGCGTCGGCGTCGTCTCCGGCCGCATGGTCGACGAAGCGGTGGCACGCAAGGCACGGCTCGTTCTCGCTGCGGCTGGAGAGACGGCTGTGGAATAGAGGCCGGGAACTCCAACCGGAGCCGGTAACGAGACAACGGACCGTGGCGGTCGCCGTGCAGGGCGATGCGCGATGCCACGGCCATACCCATACGGAATTAGGGAGGGATGCCGAGTTGAGCAGGGTGCTGGTGCCCGTCAAACGGGTGGTCGACTACAATGTGAAAGTCCGCGTGAAGGCGGACGGCTCGGGCGTGGAGACCGCCAACGTCAAGATGTCGATGAATCCCTTCGACGAGATCGCCGTCGAAGAGGCGGTTCGCTTGAAGGAAGCCGGCAAGGCCACCGAGGTGGTCGCCGTCTCGATCGGCCCGGCCGGCGCCCAGGAGACGCTGCGGACCGCGCTGGCGATGGGTGCCGACCGCGCCATCCTGGTGCAGACGGATGCCGAGCTGCAGCCGCTCGCCGTCGCCAAATTGCTCAAGGTGCTGGTCGAAAAGGAAGCTCCGCAGCTGGTGCTGCTCGGCAAGCAGGCCATCGACGACGACTGCAACCAGACCGGCCAGATGCTGGCGGCGCTGCTCGGCTGGCCGCAGGGCACGTTCGCCTCCAGGCTGGTGCCGGGCGAGGGGAGGCTGACGGTGACGCGAGAGATCGACGGCGGTCTGGAGACCATCGAGCTGGCGCTGCCGGCGGTCGTCACCACCGACCTGCGCCTGAACGAGCCGCGCTACGCCTCGCTGCCGAGCATCATGAAGGCGAAGAAGAAGCCGCTCGACACACTCACGCCCGACGCGCTCGGCGTCGATGTGGCGCCGCGTCTGACGACACTCAAAGTGACCGAGCCGCCCAGGCGCAAGGGCGGCATCAAGGTGGCCGATGTGGCCGCCCTCGTGGACAAGCTCAAGACGGAAGCGCGGGTGATCTGACATGACGATCCTGATCCTGGCCGAACACGACAACGCGTCGCTCAAGACCGCCACGCTGTCCGTCATCGCCGCCGCCCGGAAGATCGGCGGCGAAGTCCACGTCCTGGTTGCCGGGCAAGGCGCCCGCGCCGCGGCAGAGGACTCGGCCAAGGCCGACGGCGTCGCCAAGGTGCTGCTGGCCGAGGACGCAATCTACGCGCATGCGCTGGCCGAGCCGCTGGCCGCACTGCTGGCAAGCCTGGCGCCGGGGTACGGCCATGTGCTGGCGGCGGCGACCTCCACGGGCAAGAACGTGCTGCCGCGCGTGGCGGCGCTTCTGGACGTGGCGCAGATTTCGGAAATCACCGCGGTGGTGTCGCCGGACATTTTCGAGCGGCCGATCTATGCCGGCAACGCCATCGCCACGGTGCGATCGGCGGATTCGGTGAAGGTCATCACGGTGCGCAGCACCGCCTTCGATCCGGTGGCGGCGACCGGTTCGGCGCCGGTCGAGGCGCTGGCGGCCACGGCCGATCCGGGGATGTCCAGCTTCGTGTCGGCGGAGCTGTCGAAGTCCGAACGGCCGGAGCTGACCTCGGCGCGGGTGGTGATCTCCGGCGGACGCGGCATGCAGTCGGGGGAGAACTTCCATCTTTTGGAAGCGGTCGCTGACAAGCTGGGCGCCGCGGTCGGTGCGTCGCGCGCCGCAGTGGATGCGGGGTATGTGCCGAACGACTATCAGGTCGGGCAGACCGGCAAGATCGTGGCGCCGGATCTCTATATCGCCGTCGGCATATCGGGGGCCATCCAGCATCTGGCCGGCATGAAGGACAGCAAGATCATCGTCGCGATCAACAAGGACGAGGAGGCGCCGATCTTCCAGGTCGCCGACTACGGCCTCGTCGCCGACCTGTTCACGGCAATGCCGGCCTTGGACGCCGCCTTGTAGGGGTGACGCCAACCCTCCGTCAGGTCCGGACGGCTTCCGGATGTTCTCTTCTGGTCGGGATATCGTGATGCATGCCTCCCCCTTTCGCAAAATTCTGGTCGCCAACCGGGGCGAGATCGCCATTCGTGTGCTGCGTGCGGCTACCGAACTCGGGATCCCGACCGTCGCCGTCTTTGCATACGAGGACCGTTTTTCACTGCACCGCTTCAAAGCGGACGAGAGCTATCGGATCGGCGAGGGCAGGGGACCCATCGAGGCGTATCTCGACATCGACGCCATCATCGCCACCGCCGTCCGCGCCGGCGCCGACGCCATCCACCCCGGCTATGGCTTCCTTTCCGAGAACCCGGACTTCGCCGACGCCTGCGCCGCGGCGGGCATCACCTTCATCGGTCCGTCGGCCAACACCATGCGCCTGCTCGGCAACAAGGTGGCGGCGCGCACCCTTGCCGTCTCGGCCGGCGTTCCCGTCATGCCCGCAACGGGCGCACTGCCCGACGACGTTGCCGGCGCGGCGCGCCTTGCCGCGGAAATCGGCTATCCCCTCATGCTGAAGGCAAGTTGGGGCGGCGGTGGCCGTGGCATGCGCGTCGTCGAGACGGCTGAGGACCTTCCGGATCTGGTCGCCGCCGCCCGGCGCGAGGCCCAGGCCGCTTTCGGCAACGGCGAGCTTTACCTTGAGAAGCTCGTCCGCCGCGCCCGTCACGTCGAGGTGCAGGTTATGGGCGATGCGCACGGCACGCTCGTCCACCTGTTCGAGCGCGACTGCTCCGTCCAGCGCCGCAACCAGAAGGTCGTCGAGCGCGCCCCGGCCGCCTACCTGACGGCGGTCGAGCGCGCCGCGCTGTGCGACGCCGCACTCACGCTTGCCCGCGCTGCCGGCTACCGCAACGCCGGCACCGTCGAGTTCCTGATGGACGCCGACACCGGCGCCTTCTACTTCATCGAAGTGAACCCGCGCATCCAGGTCGAGCACACCGTCACCGAAGCGGTCACCGGCATCGACCTCGTGAAGGCGCAGATCCGCATCGCCGCCGGGGCCCGCATCGGCGATGCCGGGAGCGGGGTTCCGGCCCAGAGCGACATCAACTTGTCGGGTCACGCCATCCAGTGCCGCATCACCACCGAGGATCCGGACAACAACTTCGTCCCCGACCACGGCCGCATCAGCCTGTACCGTGGCGCCAACGGCTTCGGCATCCGCCTGGACGGCGGCACGGCCTACTCCGGAGCGCTGGTCACGCGGCACTACGACAGCCTGCTGGAGAAGGTGGTCGCCTGGGCGCCGACCCCGGACGAGGCGATCGCCCGCATGGACCGGGCCCTGCGCGAGTTCCGCATCCGCGGCGTGACGACCAATCTCACTTTCCTTCAGGCTCTGATCGCGCATCCGGAGTTCCGCGCCGCCACCTGCACCACGCGTTTCATCGACACCACGCCCGAGCTTTTCCGCCGCCCGCCGCCCCGCGACCGCGCCAGCCGGCTGCTGACCTACATCGCCGACGTGATGGTCAATGGCCATCCCGAGCTGAAGAGCAAAGCCGCTCCCCGTCCGGCACAGCCGAAGCCGCCCGCCATGTCCGCGGACGCGCCGCCGCCGGGCCTCAAGCAGCGCCTGGAGTTGGACGGGGCCGACGCCCTGGCCCGCTGGGTGCGCGAGCAGCGCAAGGTGCTGGTGACCGACACCACCATGCGCGATGCCCACCAGTCGCTGCTGGCCACCCGGGTTCGAAGCCACGATCTGCTCGCCGCGGCGCCGGCTTATGCCCGGCTGCTCCCGCAGCTGTTCTCGGTCGAGTGCTGGGGCGGCGCTACCTTCGACGTGGCCATGCGCTTTCTCAAGGAGGATCCGTGGGAGCGCCTCGCCGGCCTGCGGGCGGCGATGCCGAACCAGCTGCTGCAGATGCTGCTGCGCGCGTCGAATGCGGTGGGCTACGCCAACTACCCGGACAACGTGGTGCGCCACTTCATCCAACAAGCGGCGTCGGGCGGCGTCGACGTGTTCCGCGTCTTCGACAGCCTGAACGGGGTCGAGAACATGCGCGTCGCAATCGACGCGGTTCGCGGGACCGGGGCGATCTGCGAGGCGGCCCTCTGCTACACCGGCGATCTGCTCGATCCGCGCCGGCCCAAGTACGACCTGAAATACTACGTGGCCCTCGCGAGGGAACTGGAGGCGGCGGGCGCCCACATCCTCGGCATCAAGGACATGGCCGGCCTGTGCAAGCCGGCCGCTGCCGCTCTGCTGGTGCGCACGCTGCGCGAGGAGGTCGGGCTGCCCATCCACTTCCACACCCACGACACCTCCGGCGCCGGCGCGGCCAGCGTGCTGGCTGCGGTGGAGGCCGGGGTGGACGTGGTGGACGCCGCCATGGACAGCCTGTCGGGGTTGACGTCGCAGCCCCCCCTGGGTTCCATCGCCGCGGCGCTTGAGCATACGGCGCGCGACACCGGCCTTGACCGGCGGGCGATCACGGTGCTGTCCCAGTATTGGGAGCAGGTGCGGCGATGCTATGCGCCGTTCGAGAGTGACGTGCGTGCCAGTTCGTCGGAGGTCTACCGGCACGAAATGCCCGGCGGCCAGTACACGAACCTGCGGGAACAGGCACGCGCGCTCGGTTTGGAGGAGCGCTGGGATCAGGTGGTCGAAGCCTACGCCACGGTGAACCGGTTGTTCGGCGACATCGTCAAGGTGACGCCGACGTCGAAGGTGGTCGGCGACATGGCGCTGATGATGGTCGCCGGCGGGCTGGGCGAGGCGGATGTGCTCGACCCGGCAAAGGAGATCGCCTTCCCCGATTCGGTGGTGCAGTTGATGCGCGGCGAGATCGGCCAGCCGCCGGGCGGCTTCCCGGACGCTTTGCAGCGCAAGGTGTTGAAGGGCGGGACGCCGCTGCCCGGCCGGCCCGGTGCGCTGATCCCGCCGGCCGACCTGGAGGCGGAGCGCGCCGCGGCGGAGCGTGCGGCAGGCCATCCGGTCGATGACCGCCAACTCGCCTCATACCTCATGTACCCGACTGTGTTCACCGACTACGCCAGGCACCGTGCGGTTTATGGTGACGTCGGCGTGCTCCCCACCCCGGTTTTCTTCCACGGGCTGGTGCGGGGCGAGGAGGTGTCGCTGTCTCTGGAAGCGGGCAAGACGCTGGTGGTGCGTTACCTGGCGATCGGGGAGGCCGACGAAGCCGGGCAGCGTGCAGTGTTCTTCGAACTGAACGGGCAGCCGCGCACGATCGAGGTACAGGACCGCTCGGTAACACCGGCGCGGGCTGGACTGACCAGGGCGGAGAACGGCAACCCCGCCCATATCGGGGCGCCGATGCCTGGGCTGATCACCGGGATCCTGATCCGGCCGGGCCAGCGGGTCGAAGCCGGCGACGCGCTGATGTCGCTGGAAGCGATGAAGATGGAGACCATTGTGCGCGCCGATCGCCCCGGTACGGTCGAGCGCATCGTGATCGAGCAGGGATGGAGTGTCGAGACCAAGGATCTGCTCGTTGTGGTATCCGATTGAAGGGGAACTGAACCGCACTAGGTCCTGTCTGACGAGCCTATTGACGTTGTGGTTTAGAGCCCAAGGTCAGTTTGATGGCTTACGATGCGACAGGGCTGCGACGCTACGAACTGAGCGATGCGCAGTGGGATCGGATCGCGGATTTGATGCCGCGGTCGAATCCGCGAGGTGGCGGTGTGTGGCGGGATCACCGTCAAGTGGTTGATGGGCTGATGTGGAAGCTGAACACCGGCGCCCAATGGCGGGACATTCCCGAACGCTACGGCCCCTGGCAGACGATCTACGAACGCTTTGTGCGATGGCGTTGCGACGGGCTGTTCGAGCGGATCCTCGACCGGCTGCGCTTGCAGCTTGATGCGGATGGTCGGATCGATGTGGACCTCTGGTGCATCGACGGCACCAGCATCCGGGCCAGTCGCTCGGCGGCTGGGGGCGGAAAAAGGGGGGCTCGGACGAGCCGGCCGACCACGCACTCGGCCGCTCCCGCGGGGGCTTCGGGACCAAAATCCATTTGGTGACCGATGGCAACGGCCTGCCGCTGGCCGCCGTGCTGAGCGCAGGTCAGCTTCAGGAAATCTCCTTCGCCGTCGCCGCCTTGGAGGCGGTCAGCTTGCCCACCCGCCGAGGGCGCCGACGCACCAAGCCTCGAAAGCTGGCTGGCGACAAGGGCTACAGCGCCAATCGCTTTCGTCAGTACCTGCGACGCCGCCACATCGAACCGGTCATTGCCATGCGCAAGGACGAACGCAGGCGAACCCACCGCGGCAGGCCGCCTCGGTTCGATCGGGAGGCATACCGGCGACGAAACGTCGTCGAGCGTGGCATCGGATGGCTCAAAGGATGCCGATCCGTTGCCACGCGACATGACAAGCTTGCCGTCAACTACATGACCTTCATCAGGCTCGCCATGATCCAGCGATGCCTGCGCGTCAGTAGGCCGTCAGACAGGACCTAGTACTACAGCCGGTCTCTATCGGTTTGTGTTCGGCGTTTCCAATGAGACCAGCGTGTCCGCTGTTGATGTCGTCTTCGCCATATGGACCAAGCGACAGCGACGGTGGGGAGGAGTTGCCGGCCGGCCAAGGCTGCCAGGAGGGTGCGGATCTCGGGCACGGTCAGGGGGAGAAGGTCGGCGGTCAGGTCGAGCCGGTCCTCTCCCCTCAATGGCCGTCGTGCGCACGACGGTGAGGAAGGCCAAATCCTGCCCCCCGCAACCACCGACACTTGACGCCCCGGTTCGAAAGAGCCGGGGCGTTCGTGCGTCTGGGAATTGCGCATCTGAGCAGCGCCTTCGCAGACCGCCAGGACGCCGGCCAGCTCGCCGTGCAAGTCCGCATCCAGCCCCATACCGGCAGGGGAGGGCGTCAGGACGACGCGGTCGATCATGATCCGCACGGCGTCGGTGCAAAAAGGTCGGACTGGTGGCGGTCTGGAGGGCGAGCAGGTATAGAAGCGGCCCGCTGGAGCTGATGCCGTACAAGGTCAATGAGCCCCGCCGCCATAAGATCCCGAAGGCCCGGTACCGTGTGGAGAACTGGGCGGCCTACGATGAGGCGCTGCGCCGGCGGGGCGAGTGGCACCTGGAGAAGCATGGCGGCACCGCGCGCCGATGCTGGAGCAATTTGCACCTGGCCGTCGCTCCCGCCACCGGCGAGATCCTCGCCTCGGCGTTGACGGGCAACGAGGAGGGAGACGCCCCACTGGTCGGTCCGTTGCTCGACCAAGTCACAAGGCCCTATCGGCGCGGTCCTGGCGGACGGCGCCTACGACGGCGAGCCCGTCTATCGTGCTGTCGCCGCCCACACACCCGACGCCGAGGTGATCATCCCGCCGCGCGCGACCGCCGTGGTGAGCGACACCGCCGAGAGCGCGCCAACCCGGCGCGACCGCCACATCCTGATGATCAAGGAGCGTGGTCGGCTGGGCTGGCAGTGAGCTGTCCAATACGGCAGGGGATCGTTGGTCGAGGCGGCGATGATTCGGTACAAGGTTTTGATCGGACACAGCCTGCGCGCCCGCACTCTGCCCGCACAAAAAGCCGAAGCCAAGGCCGCCTGCGCCGTCATCAATCGTATGACCAGCCTCGGCATGCCAACCTACCGGAAGGTCGCCTGATCTCCATCGCCTCTGGGCGAAATCCGTCAGCAAACAGAGTTCTGCACCAAAGTCCGGCCGCCCCGTTCATGCCGTCATCATGCCGGGATCCACCGCTGGGGCCATCGCCTCGGCCATTGCCAGCAGGTTGGCGTCGGCGAAGCGCGGCGCCACGAACTGCACCCCAACCGGCAACCCATTGGGGCCCTGCGTGCAGGGCACGGCCACACAGGGCGCGTGCAGCACGGTCCAGATGCCGTTGAAGATGTGGTCGCCGGTGGTGTGCAGTCCCTTGGGCGCCTCGCCGGGAGCCGCCGGGGTCAGGATCACGTCGATCCCCTCGAACAGCCCGGCGAAGCGGGCGCGGCATAGCCCGGCGACGTCGTAGGCCTCGGTCAGGGTCCGTGTCGTGATCCCCCGATTGTGCTCGCAATGGTCGGCCAGTTCGGGATGCAGCCGGTGGCGGTCGCTGAGGTGCAGGTCGAGAAAGGACGCGCGCCCCTCGCCGCGGCGGATGACGTCCTGCACTTCGGCCAGGGTGGCGAACTCCTCGGGCAGTTCGAAGGGCACGACGATGGCGCCGGCCTGTTCCAGCCGCGACGCCGCCAGATGGAGCGCCGCTTCGCCGGCCGGCTCGATGGACGACCACACCGGCGAGCGGCACAGCCCGACCCGCAGTCCGGCCAGCGGCACCGGTGCGGTCGTTCCCATTCCCTCCAGCCGGTAGGCTTCCGCCATCAGCGCGAGATCGGCGACCGAACGGCCGTACCAGCCTATGGTGTCGAGCGACACCGCGTAATGCTTGACCCCCTCGCGGCTGACCGCACCCCAGGTCGGCTTCATGCCGTAGATGCCGTTGAAGGAGGCCGGGCGGATATGGGACCCGCCAGTCTGGGTGCCGAAGGCGAGCGGCACATGGCGGTCGCCCACCGCCGCTCCCGAGCCGGAAGAGGAGCCGCCTGGCGTGTGGTCGGGGTTGAGCGGGTTGCGGGTCGCCGCCTTGCGCCCACCCGACGCGAATTCCACCGTGTCGGTCTTGCCCAGCAGAATGCCGCCCGCGCTGCGCGCGATGGCGACGCAGGCGGCGTCGCGGCCCGGCCGATGCCCCTGGAAGATCGGTGAGTTGTGGGTGGTCGGCATATCGGCGGTGTCGATCACGTCCTTGACGCCGAAGGGCAGGCCGTGCAGCGGGCCAACGGCCGACGGGTCGGCGACGAAGCGCTTGTCGGCCTCGCGGGCGGCGGCGAGCGACAGGGCGGGGTCGAGGTGAATCCAGGCACGGATCCCGGGGTCGCGCGCATCGATCCGCTCCAGGCAAGATCGCACCAGCGACTCGCTGGTCAGCCGACCCTCGCGGATCGACCGGGCGGCCTCGCTGGCCGAAAGTTCATAGGGTTCCATGACGTGCTTCCTTCGGTGCAGAGGGAGAGGGCGCAGGGGAGGCGAGGGCGATCAGGGCGCCGGGCGCCGGCGGTGATGGTCGGTGGCGGCCTGGAAGGCGACGCCAGCGCGGAAGACCAGCGGTTCTTCGAACCAACGGCTGACGATCTGCATTCCGACCGGCAAGCCATGCGCGCCGAAGCCGCAGGGCACTGTCATCGCCGGCAGGCCGAGCGCGCCGAAGCCATAGGTGAAGCGGCTGACCGCCTTGGTCGCTTCGATCATGTCGGCGGCGTCGGCGATGGCCGGGGCGACGATGGGGGTCGTCGGCGTCACGATCAGATCGACCCGCTCGAACAACGCCCGGAACCGCAGCTTCCAGGCGGCCAGCCAGCGCCGGGATTCGGCGTATTGCACGCCGCTGACCGGCAGGCCGAGCCTCAGGCGGCGCAGGACCTCCGGGCCGATGGCCTCGGGCGCGGTTTCGATCCTGTCCAGGTGGTATTGGGCCATGTCGGCGACCAGCAGCGAGAAGCCGGTGCGGGCCTGGGCCACCTCGGCGTCCTCGACGGTGACATCGACCAGCGTGGCCCCGGCCCGCTCCAGCACTGCCAGCGCCTCGCGCAGCCGTTCGGCCACCGCCGGCTGGAGCCCCTCGAAATAGAAGTTGCGCGGCACGCCGACGCGCACCCCGGCAATTCCGTCGCGCAGCGTCGGCAGGAAATTGCCGAGCGGTGCATCCACCGAATTGGGATCCTCCGGGTCATAGCCGGCGATGGCCGCGAAGGCGCGGGCCACGTCGGACACCGAATAGGCCAGCGGGCCGATGGTGTCGAAATCGACGCTGCACGCGATCGAGCCGGTGTTCGGCACCCGCCCGACGCTGGGCCGCAGCCCCGTCACGCCGCACAGTGCGGCGGGAATGCGGATCGACCCGCCGGTATCGGTGCCGATGGACACCCGGCACAGCCCGCCCGCTACGGCGGAGCCCGACCCACCACTCGACCCGCCCGGCACATGGGCGGTGTTCCACGGGTTGCGGCAGGAACCATGGTGTTCGTTCTGGTTGGTCGAGCCCAGGCAGAACTCACTGAGGTTGTTGCGTCCGATGAGCACGGCGCCGGCCGCCTTCAACCGCCGGACCACCGTGGCGTCCTGTCGACCCTCGGCGGCGAAGCGGACCGAACCGTAGCTGGTGGTTTCACCGGCCAGTTCGAAACAGTCCTTGATGGTGACCGTCACGCCGTCGAGCAGTCCCGGCCATTCGCCGGCCGCCCGCTCCTGGTCGAGCGCGCGGGCGCGGCCGAGCGCCGCGTCGCCTGTGACGGTCAGGACGGCGTTCAGTGTCGGGTTCCGCCTGGCAATGGCGTCCAGGCAGGCGCGGGTTTCGCTTTCGCAGGAGCCGGGCAAGCCGGTGGCGGTCCCGGCCGGAATGGTCGTGGTGGACATGCGCTGCTGCTTTCGGTTGGCAAGGGGGCTAAAGCCCTCTCCCGTCCCGGGAGACGGAGGGAACCCGCGGAGCGGGGAGGGTAAGGGGCTGGCGGGTGTGACGAAACCCATGTGCCGAGAGCCGCTCACCCTTCCCATGCTCCGCATGCTCCCTCTCCCGGGGTGGGAGAAGGAGCATGCGGTTGCCCGCGTTCAGGCTGCCTTGGCCATGCCGATGTGGGCGATGACGGCCTGGAGCGACATCACGTCGGCGTATTTCTGCCGCATGTCGAACAGGTTGGCGCGGTGCGGCTCCTCGGCGCGGTCGCCGACGCACTCCTCGACGATGATCGGCCGCAGCCCGTGGGCGGAGGCGTCGATCACGCTGGCCCGCACGCAGCCCGACGTGGTGCAGCCGGTCACCAGCAGCGTATCGACGCCGTTGGCGCGCAGCCAGGTCGACAGGCCGGTGCCGAAGAAGGCCGAGGCATGCTGCTTGCGGGCGATGTATTCGCCCTCCCGCGGCGTCACCGCCGGGGCGAACGCGGTGTCCGGTGCGTCCTCGGTCAGCTTCAGCAGGTTGGGGATCTTCTCGCCGAAGGGGCCGATGCCGCCGACCGCGTCCGGCGCGATGAAGCAGGCGTGGGCGATCGGCATCCCCACGGCGCGGGCGTGCTCCAACAGTTCGGCGGTCGCCGTGATCGCGTCGTTGATGTTGAAGCCGCCGAAGGCGTCCTCACGGGTGAAGCCGAGTTGGAAGTCGATGACCAGCAGCGCCGTCTTGCGGCCGAAGCCGAGCGGTTGGCCGAGTCCCTGGCGTTCGTAGATGGAAAGGTCGCTCATGTCGGGTGATGTCCTTTTCCGGTGGGAGCGCCGGATGACAAGCGCAGAAAAAGCATACAGTCAGTTTAATATGCATTCAAAGTCCATAGTTTCGCCATTTGAGCGGTGCAGATGCCCACGGAGCACGCAATTTTCCATATCGCGGTATGTACGAATGTTCTTTGATCTAACAAAATAACTCATTGATAAATAAGAATTCATGGAATTCCCGAGCGCTTTTGTCAGGGATGGTACGGTTTCTGCTATTCCCCTTGTCGCATCGGCATAGCGCAGATTGTGTGCATTCTTGCGAGGCCATCTGCAGCCACCGCCCAACCAATTCCAGACGACACAGGAGCAGGCCATGGTCGGGACCCATCGACAGGAGCGGAACGGAGTGAATCGCCGGCAGTTCGGCACTCTGCTGGCAGCCGGTGCGCTGGTGGCGGGCAGCGGATGGCCGCTCGGCGCCGTCGCCGCCCCTCCGGTGCTGCGTGTGCGCATCGGCAGCGACATCGGCAACCTCGACCCCGCCCGCATCTTCCAGATCGAGAACCAGACGGTCGCCACCCAGATCTACAACGGGCTGGTCAAGTACGACGAGGCGAGCAACGCCCTGGTTCCCGACCTTGCCACTTCCTGGGAGATCTCGCCCGATGGCACCGTCTACAGCTTCGCGCTGCGCAGTGGCGTCGTCTGGCACAAGAACTACGGACCCTTCACCTCCGACGACGTGAAGTTCTCCTTCGAGCGGGTGCTCGACCCGCAGACCGGCAGCAGCTACGCCGGCCAGCTCGCCTCCATCAAGTCGGTCGAGACGCCGGCACCAGACCGCGTGGTCATCACCCTGAAGGAGCCGAACTCGGGCTTCCTGCACAAGGTGTCGGCCTTCAACCAGGGCTGGATCCTCAGCCGCAAGGCGCTGGGCGAGATTGGCGAGAAGGCCTACGCGCTGAACCCGGTCGGCACCGGCCCCTTCGTCTTCCAGGTCTGGACCCCGGGCCGCGAGGTCAGGCTGTCCGCCAACAAGGAGTATTTCGCCGGCGCGCCGAAGGTGGAGGAGTTGCTGTTCCGCGTCATCAAGGACGAGACGGCGGCGGCCATCGCGCTGGAGAACGGCGAGATCGACATCTTCTTCGGTCTGCAGCAGCCGGAGATCATCCAGCGCCTGAAGAGCGGCGGCGTGGTGACGGTGCATGACCGCGACGCCAACCACACCATCAACCTGATCCTCAACACCAGCATCAAGCCGCTGAACGACCTGCGAGTCCGCCAGGCCATCAGCCACGCCATCAACCGCAAGGCGCTGATCGACGGCTTCTTCAAGGGCACCAAGACCGAATCGGACGGCTTCCTGACCTCCTCCTTCCAGGAGTTCACCAACACGGTGCCGGCCTACCCCTACGACCCGCAGAAGGCCAAGGCGCTGCTGAAGGAGGCCGGCGTCGGACCCTTCACGCTCGATCTGGTGGCACCGGGCGCCAACCCCTACGACAAGATCGTCGTGCCGATCGCCAGCGACCTCGCCGCCGTTGGCATCGACGCCAAGATCAAGGTGCTGGAGCGCGGTGCCTATCTCCAGGCGCGCAACAAGGGAACCGTCCCCACCTGCATCACCGGCGTGGTCGGCGCTCCCGATCCCGACAGCCCCATCCTGTCGATGTTCGCCAAGTCGTCCTTCCCGCCGGGCCTCAACACCTCGCATTACGAGGGCGTCGAGGATCTGATCGCCGCCGCCCGCAAGGCCCAGGGGGACGCCGCCCGCAAGGAGGTCTACGGGAAGATCCAGGCCAAGGTGATGGGCGACGCCCCCATCGTGCCGCTCTATGCCGACCGTCTCTACATCGCCCACACCAAGGCGGTGACCGGCTTCGTCCAGAACTCGCTCTTCACCATGAGCGCCTATCCCGTCGTGCTGGCCGGGTGACGCCATGGATCGCCTCCTCCGTCAACTGACGCAGCTCGCGATCACGGTGTTCGGCATCGTGACCGTGACCTTCTTCCTCGTCCGCATGATTCCGGGCGATCCCGCGCAATACATGCTGGGCGATTACGCGACCGAGGAGGCGCTGGCGACACTGCGCGCCCAACTCGGCCTCGACCGCCCGGTGATCGTGCAGTACGGGCTTTACGCCCTGCGCGCCCTGACCGGGGATTTCGGCGCCTCGGTCGTGACCGGGCGGCCGGCGCTGGAGGAAATCCTTCTCAGCCTGCCCGATTCCGCCGTGCTGGCCTTCGCCGGCCTGGCCATCGCGGTGGTGATCGGCATTCCGCTCGGCATCGTCACGGCGGAACGGCAGGGTTCGTGGAGCGACCTGCTCATCATGGTCGTCGCCCTGTTCGGCATTTCCTTTCCGGTCTTCTGGCTCGGCCTCGCCTCGGTCCTGCTGTTCTCGCAGGAGCTGAAATGGTTCCCGGCGCTGGGTGCCAGCTCGGGCGGGGGCTTCCTCGACCAGATTCACCATCTGGTGCTGCCGGCCGGGGTGCTCGGCATCTCGGTCGCCGCCTACATCACCCGGCTGACCCGCTCGGCGATGCTGGAGGTTCTGGGCCAGGACTATGTCCGGGTGGCCCGCGCGATGGGCGTGCCGCAGCGCCGAGTGGTCTGGCGGCTGGCGCTGAAGAACGCGCTCGTCCCGATCCTCGCCATCGTCGGCGTCACCTTCGCTTGGTCGTTGGGCAGCGCCATCCTGATCGAGGTGGTGTTCAGCCGTCCCGGCATCGGCTCGATGATCCTCAAGGCGGTTTCGGCCCGTGACTACCAGCTCGTCCAGGCGGGCGTGCTGGTGCTGGCCGTGGCTGTCGTCCTCGTCAACAGCCTGCTCGACCTCGCCTACGGGCTGGTCGATCCGCGCCTGTCCACACGGTGAGACCGATCATGTCCGCAACCGCAGCCGTGTCCGCCCCGCCCAGGCGGTCCTCCCTGATGCGCTACTTCCGCCATCCGGGATTCCTGATCGGTACGATCCTGCTGGCGGCGATGCTGGTCATCGCCGTCGCCGCCCCCTGGATCGCGCCCTGGTCGCCGCTCGACACCGACCTTGCCAATACGCTGGCGGCCCCTTCGGGCCAGCATCTTCTCGGCACCGACCAGTATGGCCGCGACGTGCTGTCCCGGCTGATCTGGGGAACCCGCATCTCCTTGCAGGTCGCCGTTGCCGTGATGGCGCTGTCGCTGACGCTGGGCATGGTGATCGGCGCCGTCGCCGGCTTCTTCGGCGGCTGGGTCGAGCGGATCACCGTCTCGATCATCGACATCCTGCTGGCCTTCCCCGGCTTCCTGCTGGCTCTGGCGCTGGTGGCCGCGCGCGGCTCCTCGCTGGAATCGGTGATCGTCGCCGTGGCGCTGGCCTATACCCCGCGCGTCGCCGCCGTCATGCGCGCGGTGGTGCTGACCATCAAGCCGCGCACCTACGTCGAGGCGTCCCGCGCCATCGGCATGGGGAATCTGCGGCTGCTGTTCCTGCATGTCGTGCCCAACAGCCTGCCCCCGGTGATCGTCGTGGCGACCATCGGCGCCGCCACCGCCATCCTGGCAGAGGCGGGGTTGAGCTTCCTTGGCCTGGGCGTGCAGCCGCCGGCGCCGACCTGGGGCAACGTGATCGCCGACGGTCAGAGCTTCCTGGCGTCGAACCCGATGATCTCGCTGTCGGCGGGGCTGTGCATCGCCCTGATGGTGGTTGCCCTCAACCTGCTGGGTGATGGGCTGCGCGACACGCTCGATCCGCAGATGCGCCGCTCGTCCGGCAAGCTGCTGTGAGGACTCCGACCATGGCAAACCCAAACCCGCACCCCGGCCTGTCCGTTGCCCCGCCGCCGCCGGTGGCCCCCGTTCCGGTCCCGCGACCGGTGGCGCTGGAGTTGCGCGACCTGACGACCGTCTTTCCCAGCGATGACGGTCCCATCACCGTCATCGACGGCATCTCGCTGGCCGTGCGGGCCGGCGGCACGCTGGCGGTGGTCGGCGAATCCGGCTCGGGCAAGTCGATGACCTTCCTGTCGGCGCTCGGCCTCGTCGCCAGCCCCGGCCGGGTCCAGCGCGGCGAGGTGCGCATCGGCGGCGCCGATGTCCTGGGCCAGACGCCCGAGCAGCTGCGCCGCCTGCGCGGCGCGGTGGTGTCGATGATCTTCCAGGATCCGCTGACCGCGCTGAACCCGGTCTTCACCATCGGGGAACAGATCGTCGAAGTGTTGCGCGCGCACGGCCATTTCAGCCGCGCCGCCGCCCGCACCCGCGCCGTCGAGCTGCTGGCCCGCGTGCAGATCCCGGACCCGGCGCGGCGCATCGACGACTATCCGCACCAGCTTTCCGGCGGCCAGCGCCAGCGCGTGCTGATCGCCATGGCCATCGCCCTGTCCCCCAAGGTGCTGATCGCCGACGAGCCGACCACCGCGCTCGACGTGACGGTGCAGGCCCAGATTCTCGACCTGCTGGCCGAGCTTCAGGCCGACACAGGCATGGCGCTCGTTCTCATCACCCACGATCTCGGCCTCGTCGCCCGCTACGCCGACGATGTCGCGGTGATGTATGCCGGCCGGCTGGTCGAGGTCGGTTCCATCGAAGAGGTGTTCTCCGACCCCCGCCATCCCTACACCCGCGCGCTGTTCCGCAGCATTCCGCGCCTCGACGGACCGGTGGACGAGGAGTTGCCGGCCATCGAGGGCCAGCCTCCCAACGTCGCCCGCCTGCCGCCCGGCTGCGCGTTCGAACCGCGCTGCACGCTGGGCCGCGGCCGGGCCGACTGCTGCACCAAGCGCCCGCTGCCGCTGGCCGGCGACCGCAGCGGCCACCGCAGCGCCTGTTTCCATGCCGACCGGCTCGATCAGATGGAGGCCGCCCGATGAGCCAGACCCAGAGCCGATTCCAGACAGCATCGGGGGCCGCCGACGGGCAGCCGCCGGCCCTGGAACTGGTCGACGCCTCGCGCGTCTTCACCCGGCGCGGCGGCCTCTTCCGCAAGGCGGGCACCCCGGTGCGCGCGGTGGACGGGGTGTCGCTGGCGATCCATCCCGGCGAGACGCTGGGACTGGTCGGCGAGAGCGGCAGCGGCAAGAGCACGCTGGGCCGCCTTGCCCTGCGGCTGGTGGATCCCAGCAGCGGCCGTCTGCTGGTGGACGGCCGCGACGTGACCGAGGTGCCGAAGGCTGCGATGCAGGCGATGCGCCGCGACATCCAGATGGTGTTTCAGGATCCCTACGGCTCGCTCGATCCCCGCGTCACCATCGGCCAGAGCATCGCCGAGCCGTTGAAGGTCCACGGCCTGTGGGATCCAAAGGGGGGGCCGCACAAGGTGGCCGGGGTGATGAGCCTCGTTGGGCTCGACCCGTCGCACGCCGACCGCTACCCGCACCAGTTCTCCGGCGGCCAGCGCCAGCGCATCGGCATCGCCCGCGCCCTGACGCTCGATCCCAAGATCCTGGTGCTCGACGAGCCGGTGTCGGCGCTCGACGTGTCGATCCAGGCCCAGATCATCAACCTGCTCCAGCGCATCCAGCGCGAGCGCGGGCTTTCCTACCTGTTCATCGCGCATGATCTCGCGGTGGTCCGCCACGTCAGCCACCGCATCGCCGTGATGTATCTCGGCACTGTGGTAGAGCTGGCCGCGCGCGACACGCTCTACCGCCGGCCGCTGCATCCCTACACCGTTTCCCTGCTGTCGGCAGTGCCGATCGCCGATCTCCGCATGCGCAAGCGACGCCGCACCTCGGTGACGATGGGGGAGATCGGCTCGGCCACCAACGTGCCGCCGGGCTGCCGTTTCCATCCCCGCTGCTACCGCGCCCGGCTGGTGGCGGCCGGCGGCGACGTGCCGACCGAGCGCAGCGGCGATGCCCTGCTGCCGCGCGCCTGCCTGATGGAACAGCCGGTGTTGCGCCCCTGCGGCGACCAGACCGGCACGGCCACCGGCGATCAGGTCGCCTGCCATTTCCCCGAAACCCCGGAAACCCGATCCGAGGTGGCGGCGGCCGTCCTTCAGGACATCGGCTATCCGCCCATCCGCCCGATCTCCCCGCAATCCGTCTGAAGGCGAAATCCCATGTTCAGTGTCACCGACGAACTCAAGGACAATTATTCCGGCGTCTTCCAGAACCGAATCGGCTTCGGCCGGAAGGCCGCCGTGCTGTCGATCGACTTCATCGATTTCTACACCCAGCCCGGCGCACCGTTCTTCGGGCAGGGCGTGGTGGACGCGGTCGAGGCGAGCGTCCCGCTTTATGCGGCCGCCCGCCGGGCCGGGCTGCCGGTGATCTATACCAAGGTCGTCTATGACGAGGCGGGCAGCGAGGGCGGCATGTTCGTGAAGAAGGTGCCGGCCCTGCGGGCCTTCACCGCCGACAACCCGCTGGCCAATTTCGACGCCCGCGTCACGCCCGAAGCGGGGGACATCGTGCTGGTGAAGCATCACTCCTCGGCCTTCTTCGGCACGCCGCTCAGCACCATGCTGCGCGTGCTGGAATGCGACACGGTGATCGTCACCGGTTGCTCGACCAGCGGGTGCGTCCGCGCAACGGCGGTGGACGGGGTATCGCACGGCTTCCGTGTCATCGTTCCGGCGGAATGCGTCGGCGACCGCCATCCGGCTCCGCACGAGGCCGCGCTGTTCGACATGAACGCCAAATACGGCGACGTGCTGCCGGTGGCGGACGTCATGGCCCATGTCAGCGCCCATGTCAGCGCCCATGCCAGCGCCCAGACCGGCGCTCATGCCGGGACCCGGGCGGTGGGCCAGCCGGCCTGATCGGCCGGCTCTGCCAAGGTTCCCCGAAGGGTGGGGCAACCGCATCGGGCGGGACCGTTCATGGTCCGCACCTGCGATGCCCCAACCCGAAGGGAACGGCTGTTCCCCAAACACCCTCAAGGAGCGGTGGCCCGCCACCCGACAGATCGTCCATCATGAGTTCCCTGCCCATTCCTCTCCAGTGGTGCCTGCTGGTGGCGGCCACCCTCCTGTTCACCGGCCTGTTCACCGTGGCGACCGTGCCGGGGGCGGTGCTGCTCGGCCCGATGTTCGCCGCCGTGATCCTCGGGGTGCGCGGTTCGACCATCGAACTGCCCAAGCGGTCCCTGTGGCTCGCCCAGGCGCTGACCGGCGGGGTGGTGGCGCGCTCGCTCGACGCGTCGATCCTCCATGACGTGGCCCTGCACTGGTTCCCGATGTTGGTGGCTCTGACGAGCATGATGGCCGGGGCCGTTCTGGTCGGCTGGCTGCTGGAACGCTCGGGCCGGCTGCCGGCCGGCACCGCTCTGTGGGGTACCATGCCGGGTGCCGCCCCGGCGATGATCGCCATGGCCGGCGATTTCGGCGGCGACCCCCGTTTCGTCGCGGTGATGCAGTATCTCCGGGTCATCGTCGTCGTCGTCCTTGCGTCGCTGGCCTGCCATTTCCTGCTGGGTGTTCCGGCCGGTGCCCCCCTTGCCGGCGCCACCGCGGCTGCCGCCGTGTCGATGGCAACGCCGCTTTCCACCCTGACGCTGGTGGGGGTGGCGCTTCTCGGCGGCTGGCTCGGCACCGTGCTGCGGCTGCCGGCGGGGCCGCTGCTGGGGCCGATCCTGCTCGGCGGCGTGCTCGGCATGTCCGGTCTGGTGACGCTCGACGCGCCAAGCTGGCTGATCGCCGTCGCCTTCGCCATCATCGGCTGGACCACCGGTCTGCGTTTTCGCCGCGACCTGCTGCGCGACCTCGTGAGTTCGATCCCGGCCATGCTGCTGTCCACCCTCGGCCTTGTGCTCCTGTCGGTCGGGTCGGCCTGGCTGCTCAGCAGGCTGACCGGGAAGGATCCGCTGACCGCCTATCTCGCCACCAGTCCCGGCGGGCTGGATTCCGTCACCGTGGTGGCGCTGGGCAGCGCGGCCGACGTGCCTTTCATCCTGACCCTGCAGACGCTGCGATTGTTTGGAACGATCCTGCTCAGCGTTCTGCTTGTGCGGGTTCTGCGCCGCAGCTAGAAACCCTGCGCCAGTTCCATCAACATTGCCCCGCGCGCTGGCCGTCCCATGCTGGAGGATGTCCATGTCCGAGTTTCCCGAAGGCAAGACGGCCGAGCCCTACCGCTCCGAGCAGGTGGGGTCGATCATGATCGCGCTGCGGAACCAGGTCCTCGAAGGCCGCTTGCCCCCCGGCACCAAGCTCCGCGAGACGGAGCTTGCCGCTCAGTTCGGCGTGTCCCGCACCCCGATCCGCGAGGCGCTGGTAGCGGCCGAGCGGGAAGGGTTGGTCACCTACGAAACCAACCGTGGCTACACGGTGCGCCAGTTCACCCTGCGCGACCTGTTGGAAAGCTATGAGATGCGCGGCCTGCTGGAGGGGCATGGCTGCCGGATCGTCGCCGAGCGCGGTCTGCCGGCGGATGTGGAGCGGACCTTGCGGGCGGGACTGGACCGTGCCGAGGCGCTGGTGAGCGGGGAGGGGCTGTTGGAGGGGGAAGGGTTGGCTCAATGGCGCCAGCTCAACCAGAGATTCCACAACGGACTGATGGCGCAGGTTTCCAGCGGACTGTTCAGCCGGATGTTCCAGCTCGTCTACCGCGTTCCCAAGATCGACGACGTGCTGGAGATGGAGCGGGACTGCGCCACCCTGCGCCGCTACAACGACGAGCACCGCCGCATCCTGGACGCCGTCGTCCGCCGGCAGGGCAGTCGCGTGGAGTTCCTGGTTCGCGAGCATCTCCAGGGGCCTAGCGATCTGATCAGCCGCCGGATGGAGGAAAACGAAGGATGATCGCGTGCCGGCCAGATGCGCACCGCCATGCCGGTCGGTTCGGAAATGGCGACCAGCCCGCCGATGCCGAGGCGCGCGTCCTTCTGCACCAGTTCATGGCTGGCGCGGCTGAAGGTAGGGACGAAGCCACCGCGCCGGTCGGTGCCGGTGCGAACCAGCCAGCCGATCAGCTTGTCCAGCGCGTTGTGCCGTCCTGCGGTTCGAGGCTACGAGTTGCTCCGCCTGGGCGATCTCGACGCCGTGATGGGCTTGTTACTTTATAGCCTGCCAATCATAGCTCTTCATATAATCCAGAAATGCGCGCATGGCTGCGCTCGGCAGGCGGCGACTGGGGTAGTACAGGAACCAGTGCGGCAAATTTGGGCTCCAATCGGCAAGGAGTTCCACCAGCCGACCATTCAGAATAAGGGGTTTGGCATAGTCATCGAAGACATGCGCGATTCCTCTGCCGGCCAGCGCCGCTTGCAGTTCGTTGTGCGCCGCGCTCACCGTCAGGCGGCCTGTGGGTGAGATTTCTATCTCGTCGTCGCCATCGACAAACCGCCATGTAACCAGGGAGCCACCGGGAAATCTGCGCTTGATACAGTCATGATTTACGAGATCTTGCGGGACCTGCGGCCGGCCATGCCTTTTTATGTAATCCGGTGAAGCGACAATCGCATATCGAAGCGTAGGGCCAAACGGGAGTGCGATCATGTCCTGCGCCAACTGCTTGCCGAACCTGACGCCGGCATCGAACCCCTGCTCGACGATATCGATGACAGCCGCGTCGCTGACGATCTCGATCTTAACTTCGGGATAAGCATCCATGAAGTCGAAGGCCAGCGGGCCGAGAAGATGATCGACGGCGGGGCCCGGCGCGTTGAACCGCAAAGTGCCGGATGGGCTGTCCCGCAACTCGTCGACCTCCGCGATGGCGAGCCTGATATCACTCAACGCCGGGGCCAAACGATCGAGGAGGCGTTGTCCTGCTTCCGTCGGAGCCACGCTTCTCGTTGTTCGATTGAGGAGCCGAATGCCGAGAGCCTCTTCCAAGGTGTTCATCGTTTGGCTCAAAGCCGATGAGGACACGCCTCGTTCGAGCGCGGCAGCACGGAAACCGCCGCAGCGGACGATGGAAACGAACACATCGAGGTTGTCCAGCCGAACCGGATTCATTGGGAAGCTTCTCTAATCAAGCTGATTATAACTGCATAGCTTATCGGATCAATTTTCCCATGTCATGGTTGGCACCAAGCTGGCTGTCGCGCTCCTCCGCTTCCTTTCAGCGGTCATGTTCTGCCCGATACATCCGCCCGGTACATCCGAATGAAGCGCGAGTGCGTCCAACTGAAAAGGGAAGACAGATGAATGCCTTCACTCTCAACAGACGCACCATCATGGTGTCCGCCGTCGCAAGCGCATCGAGCATGCTCGTCCCGGCTTCGGGCGGCTTCGGCAGCGCGACGGCCCGGGCCGCATCCTCGCCGAGCGGCAACGCCGGCCACTACCGTTTGCGTGTCGGTGAGATCAGTGCGACCGTCTTGAGCGACGGCGTAATCGGCGGCCCACCTCGCATCTATGCGAGCGACGCGCCCGAGGCGGAGCTTCAGGCGGTGCTGCGGCGGGCATTCCTTCCGACCGACCATTTGACCCTCAACCTCAACACGCTGCTGATCGAAATCGGTGGGCGGCGGATTCTCATCGAGGCCGGCGCCGGCAGGACAATGGGTCCGAACGGCGGCCGCATCTTTGAAAATCTGGCGGCGATCGGCCTCGGTCCCGCTGACATCGACGTGGTCGTCGTCTCCCACACCCACCCCGATCATGTCGGCAACCTGAGAACCGCGGACGGCGGCAAGGCCTTCCCCCGCGCCACGGTCTTCGTTCCGAAGGCGGACTGGGATTTCTTCGTCCGCACCGATCCGGATCTCTCCTACATGCCGGTTCCGGAGGATTTCCGTGTGCGCTTCGCGGCGGCCATCAAGAGCAGCCTCGATCCGGTCAAGACCGATATCGAGTTCTATGAAGCCGGCGCCGAGATCGTGCCCGGCCTCACGACGATCGTCGCATCCGGCCACACCCCGGGCATGGCGACGTTTCTTGTCCATTCGGGGAACGACCAACTGCTGCTGACGGCCGACCTTGCCTATCACCCGGTCGTCAACGTGGATCAGCCCTGGGTTCCGGGACCGGACCGCGACAAGGGGACGGCCTTGGCCTCCCGCCGGCGCATCTTCGATCGGGCGGCGGTCGATCGCATTCCCGTGCTCGGTTTCCATTTTCCGTTCCCGGGCCTCGGCCGGATGCTGAAGACCGATGGCGCCTATGTCTGGGTGCCTGCCGACTGGCAGTTCTGACGCCGGGGAAAGAGGAGGGATTTCATGGACCAGTCGAAGATCGACAGGCGCGGTTTCATCGGCACGATGGGGGCGGTGGCAACAGGGCTTGCCCTGGCCAACCAAGCCACGGCTCAGGTCCAGGATACGAAGGCGGGGTTGTCGGCTTCGGGATCGAATCCGGATGTACTGACGCGCGCCTTGCCGCGCACCGTCCAGGCGATGACCTGCCCGCTTCCCGACGACCGCATGCGTGTCCGCATGGTCGCGCATATGGAGACGATCCCCGGCTTCGGAACAATCGGCTCCATGCCTTGGTACCCCGGCAATGAGATGATGTATTCCGGTCTGATCCGGGAGGCCCAGGCCAACGCCGCGCGACGCCTGCGGTGACGGTCCACAACCAGCCGGGATCCCGGTGAAATCTACGTCTGGAGATGGACCTTGCCCACCAGCCGCCGCTCCCTATTGATCGCATTCCTGACGCCGCCTCCGATCCACACCGCCAGAACCAGGGCATTCGCGCAAGCGGACCTTGAACTCCCTCTGGCCCTGGATTGCCGCGACGGAGACGACCTCACTCTGGAGCGGGAAGCCGGTCCATTCTTCAAGCTCAACGCGCCGCGCAATCGGGAACTCCAGGCGGACGCCATCGGCGGCGACACGGTGTGGGCAAGCAACGTCGCCGCCTACAACGGCCTGTCCTAACCGATCCGCCGTCTGCTGGAGCCGTTGAAGGCCCTGCACGACTTCACCCGCTCCGTTCCGGAATGGCGGCACAACGGCGATCCGGAGACCCATGCGCGTTGGAAAGCGGGTCACGTCCCAGAGCGTGGTGTAGGAACTGTGGGTAAGCGGCCCGCCGAAGCGCCTTCACATGGCTGGCGTAGGCGGGCCGGTTCCCCACAGCGGGGCGGTCATCGTGGATCTTCGGTAGAGTCTGGTCACCACACCTCAACCCGACCGAAGGATGACCACGATGACCGACGAGATGATGGCGCTTCGCGCGCTGCTGGAGAAGAGCCCTGACGCCGACGTTCTGCGCGAGATGATCGGTTTCGCGGCCGAGCGGCTGATGGAGTTGGAGGTGCAGGGCCTGACTGGTGCTGCCCACGGCGAGCGCTCCGCCGAGCGGCTGGTCCAGCGCAACGGCTACCGCGAGCGCGACTGGGAAACCCGCGCCGGCACCGTCGAGCTGCGCATCCCAAAACTGCGCAAGGGCTCGTACTTCCCCGGTTTCCTGGAGCCGCGCCGGATGGCCGAGAAGGCGCTGACCGCGGTGATCCAGGAAGCCTACGTGCACGGCATCTCGACGCGCTCGGTGGACGACCTGGTCAAGGCGCTCGGCATGGGCGGCATCTCCAAGAGCCAGGTCAGCCGGCTGTGCGAAGAGATCGACGAGCGGGTGAAGACCTTCCTGGAGCGCCCCATCGAAGGCGACTGGCCGTACCTGTGGATTGACGCCACCTATGTGAAGGTCCGCCAGAATGGCCGCATCGTCTCGGTCGCCGTCACCATCGCGGTGGCGGTGAACACCGATGGCCGGCGCGAGGTGCTGGGCATGGACATCGGCGCCTCGGAGGCGGAGACCTTCTGGATCGACTTCCTGCGTAAGCTCAAGCGCCGCGGCTTGGCCGGCGTGAAGCTGGTGATCTCCGACGCCCACGAGGGCATCAAGGCCGCCGTGTCCAAGGTGTTCCGCGCCACGTGGCAGCGCTGTCGGGTGCATTTCATGCGCAACGTGCTGGCGCATGCCGGCCGGAGCGGCCGGCGCGTGGTGTCGGCCTTCATTGCCACGGCGTTTGCCCAGGACGACGCCGGCGCCGCCAAGGCGCAGTGGCGCCAAGTCGCCGATCAGGTCCGCCCCAAGCTGCCGAAGCTGGCCGCCCTGCTCGACGAGGCCGAGGACGACGTGCTGGCCTTCATGACCTTCCCCAAGGAGCACCGCGCCAAGATCCACAGCACGAACCCACTGGAACGCCTGAACGGCGAGATCAAGCGGCGCACCGAGGTGGTCGGCATCTTTCCCAACGAGGCGGCGATCACCCGGTTGATCGGTGCCATCCTGCTCGAACAGAACGACGAATGGGCGGTGCAGCGGGCGCGTTACATGACCCTGGAAACCATCGCCCCGCTGCGCGATGATCTTGCCCTCACGTTGCCCGCTGCGGCCGCGTGACCGTCCCGGCCAGAACTGCCGGAGACCAGATGAGCGCCCCGGCTCCTACACCACGCCTCGGGACACGACCGGAAAGCGGCGCGGGACAAGCACCCTGCGGTCGTCCATCCCGTCCTCCGCACCCATCCGGTCAGCGGTGCCAAGGCCCTGTTCGTGAATGAGACCTTCACCGCGCGCATCGTCGGGTTCAGCGACCGGGAGAGTGCGGCGATTCTGGACTTCCTGTACGACCATATCAGCCGACCGGAATACACGGTGCGCTGGCACTGGAAACCTGACGATCTGGTGCTGTGGGACAGCAGATCGACCCAGCATTACGCGGTGAACGACTATTCGCCGCACCGGCGCATTATGCACCGCGCCACTGTTTTGGTTGACCGGCCCTATTGAGTAGGGAAGCGGGGTGTCAATCCTGCCGCACCCAGGATCGGGTCATCATTCGGTAAAGGCCAAATCCCGCCCCCGCAACCACCGACACTTGACAGCCCGCCTCCAACGAGGCGGGGGCTGTCGGCGTTTCGGGTCCACCCCGGCGCACGCCTCCAGGATCGCCAGCAGGTCGCCAGGACGCTGCGCCTCCACCGCCACCTCCACCTCCACCTCCACCTCCAACGGGTTGGCGGGGGCCGGCTTCGGCCCGCGCTTGAGCGGTTTGAACGCCTTGAAGGCGCCGGCATCGCGCTGTCGGCGCCAATCGGTCAGGGTCGACGAATAAAGTCCTTCTCGCCGCAAAATCGCGGCGATCCCGCCGGTATCCGCCGCCCGATCCCTCTTGGCCAGGATCCGAAGCTTCTCACCGGCGTCAGGAGCCACTTCCGATGCAGGGGCTGGCAAGGGCGTCTTGTTGGGCATGACCACGAAATCAGTTTCTTACGCCCTCAAGCCTAAACTTCCGGGGGGCCGATGTCTCACCGTCATTGGCACGGAAAGCGGAGCCCGTGACCCGAGCCAACCGGCTTGGTCGCGCATGAGCACCGCCTGGACCTATGCCCGCACCGGGACGGTGGGCGCGTCCAGCCCGAACAGATGGGCGGCGAGCGCCTCCGGCAATGCGGCGGGGTCGGCGAGATGTCGCACCCCTTCGACCGTTGCGGCGCCGGCCAGCCCGAAGACGGTCTTGCCCAGGCGCAGGCCCAGCGCCACCTCCGACAGGGTGCCATAGCTGTCGCCGACCGCGATCAAACAGTGGCTGGCCTGGGCGATCAGCGCGTTGCGCGCCTCGCCGATGCCGGACGCCAGCACGATGCCGGCATAGGGGTTGGCGGTGGCGGGATCGGCGCCCGGCAGCAGGGCGATGCCCAGGCCGCCCGCCTCCGCCGCGCCGCGGCAGGCCGCCTCCATCACCCCCTGGCGACCGCCGCACAGCAGGGTCAGGCCACAGCGCGCCAGGATGGCGCCGATGGCACGGGCGGCAGCCAGGGCGGCGTCGGTCGCCTCGTTCGGGCCGATCACCCCGACCGGCGCCCGCAGGGGATGGCCGCCCCGGGTCTGGAGCCAGTGCAACGCTTCTTCCGGTCCGAGCGCCTGCGCCCCGGCGGGCTGGGGTACGGCGCTCCAGCTCCGGGTGGCGGGATCGAAGAGACGGCCGGCGTGGTGCAGGCGGTTGGTGTCGCGGTCAAGTTCGAACATGGTGATCGGCCTCGGAACGGGCGGCGGCGATCTCCGCCACCGCCATCAGGAAGGAACAGACGGCCAGCAGCAGCACCGACAGCGCGGCGGCCAGCGGAAAATCGGCGCCGGCATCGGCGATCAGGCTGTAGAGCCGCAGGGGAAGGATGTTGATCTGGGTGCCGACCAGCGCCAGTGCCGTGCCATAGGCGCCGAAGGCGACGGCCGTCACCAGGGCGAAGGAGGCGAGCACGGTGGGCGCCACCTGCGGGGCGAGGATGTCGATCAGGGCGCGCAGCCGGCTGGCCCCCATCGATTCCGCCGCCTCGGTCTGGCGATGGTCGAAATTGGCGAAGACCGGCAGCAGGGTCAGGATCACGCGCGGCGTCAGGAAATAGCTGTAGGCCAGAACCAGCCCCGGCCGGTCATAGAGGAAGGCGGCGATCGCCGCCGGATCGGCGCCCAGCTCCGCCAGCAGCAGCGTGGCGAAGCCGGCGCGGCCGAGCAGCAGGATGAAGCCGTAGGCGACGATCAGGCCGGAAAAGGTCAGCGGCAGGGCGATGACCACCTGAAGCAGGGCGCGGCGGCCTGGGGGCAGGCGGGCGAGATGCAGGGCGACGGCCACGCCCAGCACCACCGAGGCCAGCCCCGCCTCCAAACCCAGCAGCAGCGAGTTGCCCAGCGCCGCCAGCAGGTCGCCCTGGGCGAAGACGCGCTGGATGGCGTCTCCGGCCAGGGCCTGCCATGCCACGGCGCCCAGCGGCAGCAGGAAGAAGAGAATCAGCAGCGCCAGCCCCGGCACCGCCAGCAGCAGACGGAGAATGGGCGATCCGCTCATGATCCGGACCCTGGGCGAGCGATGCCGGGACGGGTGGCGGTCATTTGTCGAGAGCCGCCTTGGTCCAGCCGGCATCGACCGCCGCCTTGCGCGCCGCCGCCGCCTTGACGTCGAGGGGACGGACCTGCGGGGCCGGCGGCAGCTTCGCGGCGATGTCGGCCGGCAGGGCGATGCCGGGCACCGACGGCCGGACATAGCCCTCGGCGAAGATCGCCTGGCCCTTGGCGCTCATGATGAAGTTCAGCCACAGCTTGCCGGCGTTCGGGTTGGGGCCGTTCTTCACCAGGCTGATGCCATAGGGGGCGGCGGCCGATGCCTCGGCCGGGATGACGACGGAGACGGCGTCGCCCAGCCCGTCGGTGTGCTTGGCCTTCAGCCCGTCGTTCTCGTAGGAGATCCAGATCGGAATCTCGCCCTTGACGAATTTGGCGTAGGGGGTGGTGCCCTCCACCCGCATCACGTTGCCGGACTTGTGCAGGCGGGCGAAATAGTCGAAGCCGGGCTGGAGATTGTCCATGTCGCCGCCATTGCCGAAATTGGCGGCGAAGCCGATCACCTGCCCGATGCCGGTGGAGCGCGGGTCGAGATAGACGACGCTGTTCTTGTATTCGGGCTTCAGCAGGTCGGCCCAGCTCTTCGGCACCTCCTTGACCAGTTTGGTGTTCACGACGAAGGCGACGGTCAGCGAATGGATGGTGAACCATTTGCCGTCGGGGTCACGGAACACCTCGGGCAGCCTGTCGAAATTCACCGGCTTGAAGGGGGCAACGACGTCCTTCGCCATGGCATCGAAGGCCGACGCGGCGAAGTAATAGGCGGTGTCGGCCTGCGGGCGGTTGCGCGCCTTGTCCAGCGCCACCACAGTCGCAGCGGAGCCGAGATCGTTGTAGGTCATCTCGACACCGGGATAGCGCTTCTTGAAGGCGGCGAACTCCGCCGCCCAGTTGGCCCAGGTCGGGCCGGTGTCGAAGGAGACGACCAGCCCCTCCTTCAGGGACTGCTCGTAGAGGGCGCGTTCGCCCTGATAGAGCTCGTCGCCGGCGGTGACCGCCTCGACGGCGGTGGCTTGGGCCAGCGCGGTGCCGGCGGTCGGCAGGGCGGCGGTCATCAGGCCGGCCGCCGACAGGGCGACGGCGGTGATCAGGCGTTTCATCGGGTCAGGCCTTTCCAGGGAGGCCGGCGGACGGGGCCGGCGGGGAAGGGGGAACTGCGGGTCAGGCGGGAAGGATGCGCAGGCACTCCGGCGGGATCTGAACCGAGCGGATGTCGGCGCGGGACAGGGTCTCGCCCAGGATCGTGCCGCCCGGCACCGCAAGGTCGTAGCGGCGCAGAGAGCCGAGGAAGCGGTCGCGCACCAGCGTCCCGGCGAAGCGGTTGACGGCGTCGTCGGGTGGATCGGTGCGGACCGCCTCCGGACGCGCCAGCAAGGTGACGCTGGTTCCGGCCGGCTGGCCGCCGGTGGCGCAGGCCAGCGGACCGATGGCGGTCTCCACCAGATCCGGCCCGCGCACCGTGCCGTCGAACAGGTTGGCGTGGCCGACGAAGCCGGCGACGAAGCGGTCGGCCGGACGGTCGTACAGCTCCTGCGGGCTGGCGAGCTGGAGCAGGGCGCCGTCGCGCATCACCGCGACCTTGTCGGCGATGGACAGCGCCTCCTCCTGGTCGTGGGTGACATGCAGGGTGGCGATGCCATGTTCGCGCTGCACCGCGCGGATCTCGTCCCGCATCGCCGCGCGATGGGCGGCGTCCAGCGCCGACAGCGGCTCGTCCAGCAGCAGGGCGCCGGGGGCGAAGACCAGGGCGCGGGCCAGCGCCACCCGCTGTTGCTGGCCGCCGGAGAGCTGGCGGGGGTGGCGGTCGGCCAGCCCCGACAGGCGGGTGCGCTCCAGCGCCTGACCGGCCCGGCGCAGCCGCTCCGCCCGGCCGACGCCGCGCAGCTTCAGCGGGTAGGCGACATTCTCCAGCGCCGTCATGTGGGGGAACAGGGCGTAATTCTGGAAGACGATGCCGAGGTTGCGCAGCCGGGTCGGCACGCCGGTCATGTCGGTCCCGGCGATCCTAATCTGCCCGGCCGCCGGGCTGAGAAAGCCGGCGATCAGCTTCAGCAGGGTGGATTTGCCGCAGCCCGACGGGCCGATGACGGCGCAGAACTCGCCCGGCGCCACATCGAGGCTGACGCCGTCGAGGCCCGCCCCGGCGGCGGGATAGCGGAAGGCGAGGGAATCGACGACGACGCTCATGACGGCGTCCCTTTGCTGGAGGGAAGCCCGCGCCCGGCCGAAGCCGAGGCGAGGGCGGACAGAACGGCCAGCAGCAGCAACAGCATGGTGCCGGCGCAGGCGAAGCCGGTGGCGCCGTAGAAGGCCTGGAGCAGAACCACCGGATAGGGGCGGGAGAGGAAGCCGGCGATCAGGTTGGACAGCTGGAATTCGCCGATCGACAGGGCGGCCACCATGATCAGGCCGGAGGACAGGCTCTGGCGCAGGCTTGGGATCACGATGCCGACCAACCGCTGGCGGAAGCCGGCACCCAGCGATTCCGCCGCCGTTTCCAGCGTGACGAGATCGAGATGGCGCATGTCGGCCACCAGGGTCTGCATCAGGTAGGGCAGGGTCGAGACCACATGGCCGGCGACCAGCAGCCAACCGCTGCCGAGGAAGGGCAGGCTGTCCGACGAGAAGACCAGGATGAAGCCGAACCCCAGCACCAGCGGCGGCGCCGCAACCGGCAGCAGGAACAGCACGCGGGCGGCGGCGCGCAAGCCACGGCGGGAGGCGCCATAGATCGCGTAGGCGAGCGGAACGCCGATGAGCGCCGTGACGGCGCAGGTCGCGGCGCAGACGGTCAGGCTGACGGTGAAGGCCCGGCGGAAGCTGGCGTCGGACCAGAGCTGCCCGTACCATCCGGCGGTCAGGCCGCTGGGCAACAGGCTGTTGGTCCAGGACTGCCCCACCGACCCGATGGCGAGCAGGGCGATGGGGGCGGCCAGATACAGCAGGTAGAGGGCGGTGACGATGGGCATGAGGTGCCGGGTCTGTAAGATTTCGATCACGTTCTGATCGTTTTCTTACATAGCACGGCTCGATGATCCTTTTGTGACCGTCCGGCTGCAATTCCTGGACATTTCGACGGGAAGCCGGCGCTGTCACGGGTGTGGGCAACCGTGGCGGGCGATGGCTGCCGCTTGTCAGCGGCGGGGGCTTGCTGTAAGAAACTGATCGTTTTCTTCCACAACCATTCGACGTGGGGTTTGAGCGGCATGACGGCGCACGGGCAGGGGGATGACCCGGAACAGAGTCTTCCGCTGCGCCAGCGGGAAATCCTGGCGCTGATCCGCGACCGGGGCTTCGTGACGATCGAGGCGTTGGCCGAGCATTTCGCTGTGTCCGACCAGACCATCCGGCGGGACATCATCCGGCTCGACGGCGTCGGTCTGCTCCAGCGCTTCCATGGCGGCGCCGGGGTGCGCGACCAGTCGGTCCGGCTCGGCTATGTCGAAAAGCAGGCCATCGCGCCGCAGGGCAAGGAACGGATCGCCGCCGCCGTCGCGGCGCTGGTGCCGGAGGGGGCGTCGGTCTTCCTCGATGTCGGCACGACGGTGGAGGCGGTGGCGCGGGCCTTGCGCGGCAAGCGGCGGCTACATGTCTTCACCAACAGCCTGTCGGCGGGAAGCCTGTTGGCCGGACGGCCCGGCATCGACGTGTTCGTCACCGGCGGCGTCGTGCATGGCGCCGATGGCTCGCTGGTCGGTGACGCGGTGATCGCGACGTTGGAGCGCTGCCGGCTGGATCTGGCGGTGATCGGCATTTCCGGTTTCGATGAGGACGGCGCGCCGATGGATTTCGACATGCAGAAAATCGGCATCAAGCGGGTCGCCATGGCCGCCGCCCGCCGGTCGGTGGCGGTCGCGGACGCCGGCAAATTCTTGCGTTCCGCCATTGTCCGCATCGCCCCGGCCAGCGATTTCGGGCTTCTGGTCACGGATTCGCCGCCGCCCGCCGCGCTGGGCCGCGCGTTCGAGATGGCTCGTCTGGCCGTGCAGATCGCCGACGGCGACGAGCGGTAGCAGTAGCGGCCGCCAGTCGGGCGGCCATCCGGTTCGCTGGCGACGGTGCCTTCGCGGTTGTCATGTAACATGACCGTCGCCACCGCTTCATCATAGAGTCGCGCATCTCGGGCAGAACTATGGGGGAATGAACGGGAGGATGGCACTTGGCCTCGTTGACTTTGAACGTCGTGTCAGCCCCCATTGCGTCCCCGGCCGTGGCACGCTTCGAGGTGCGGCTGGCCACGAGCGCCCGGGAAATTGACGCCGCACAGGCCTTGCGCTACCGCGTGTTCCACGATGAACTCGGAGCCACGCTCGCGAGCGTGGTTCCTGGCCGTGATGTGGACGCCTTCGATGCCGTCTGCGACCATCTCGTCATCCTCGACCATGCGCTGGACCATAAGATGGGGGGCGCGATCGTCGGCACTTACCGCCTTCTGCGGCGGTCGGTGGCGGAACGGTGCGGCGGCTTCTATTCGGCCACCGAATTTGACATCGCTCCCCTGTTCGATCATCCCGGCGAACTGCTGGAACTTGGGCGGTCCTGCGTCGACCCGGCTTACCGCAACGGGGCGACCATGCAGCTGCTGTGGCAGGGCATCGCCGCCTACATCCTGCAACATGACATCTCGTTGATGTTCGGCTGCGCCAGCCTGCCCGGCACGGACATCGACGCGCTTGCCCCCATGCTCGCCTATCTGCACCGCCATCATCTCGCGCCGCCGGCTCTCCGGACACGGGCCTTGCCGGACCGCCGCGTTGCGCTGGACAGCCTGCCGATGCCGGCAGCGTCGGGCGATGCGGTGGTGAAGCAACTGGGCGCCCGTGCGGCCGTGGCCGGGCTTCCTCCCCTGCTCAAAGGATACTTGCGGGTCGGTGGCTGCATTGGCGACGGCGCCGTCATCGACCGAGAGTTCAACACGACCGATGTTTGCCTCATCGTCCCAATGGATGACCTGTCGGGCAAGTACGCCAAGCATTTTCTGAACCGCGCCCACTGAAGCTCTTGTCCAGGTGGGCCAATGCGCGGGAAGCGAAACACCGACGGGACCCAGAGTTTCAGCATCAGCTATTCGGAAGCGCGGGCCAAGTTCCGGGCGGCGGCGGACGCGGTTGAGGCCGACGTCGAGTGCTTGGCCAGTCCGATGCTCGGACCGGATGGCGAGTCTCTGTCGACCGACGTCGCCTGGATCGGACCGCGTAAGGCAGAGCGTGTGCTGACCCTGATCTCCGGCGTCCACGGCGTGGAGGGGTATTGCGGCTCCGGTGCCCAGGTCGACTGGATGCGGAGCGGCGAAGCGGCGAGGATGCCGGAGGGCACGGCCGCGCTGCTCATTCATGCAGCCAACCCCCATGGTTTCGCCTGGACCCGCCGCGTGACCGAAGAGAACGTCGACCTCAACCGCAACTGGGTGGATTTCGAGACTCGTCTTCCGGGGAACCCGGACTACGAGATGCTGCGCGAAGCCCTGGTGCCCAGGACGTGGACGCCGAAATCGCGGGCGGCCAGCGCCGAAATCTTCGGCGCGTACATCGGCGCACATGGGTTCCCCAGGTTCCAGGCCGTCGTTTCCGGCGGGCAATACACCGATCCTCGGGGATTGTTCTATGGTGGTCGGGAGCCAACCCGCGCACGACGCACGCTGTCCGACATTCTCACCGGCCGCCTGTCCGCCGCCGGCCGGGTGGCGGTCATCGACTACCACACGGGACTGGGGGCGTGGGGTGTCGCCGAGGAGATCGTGAGCGAACGCCGCGACACCGCAGTCTTCACACGGGCAGCCCGCTGGTTCGGCGCAGGCGTCACATCCAGCGTAGACGGCAGCTCCGTCTCGGCCGACCTGTCGGGCGATGGCTTGATCGGCATCCTTCGCTTGCTGCCCCATGCGGAGGTGACGGCGATCGCGCTGGAGTTCGGCGTCTGTGCTCTTGAAGACACGTTCGACGCCTTGCGTGCGGATGCCTGGCTGCACCGGTATGGAGAGCCCGTCTCGACACAGGGACGGCGCATCCGCACCAAAATGCTGGCCGCCTTCTACGACCAGTCCGCGGTCTGGAAAGGCATGGTCCTCGGTCAGTCGCGGTCGGTCATCCGGCGCGCTCTGGCGGGCCTCAATCAATCCGATTAAATCGGCGCCGGTGTCGCGGCTGACACGTTCCGCCGAAACGATTGACCGATCCGGCCGTCGACGCGACGCGGCCGCCGGCATGGGGGAGGTTTTCTTACCAGCCCGGCGTCACCAAAGCTTAACGGGAGTGATCGGGCGCTTGGGCGTAGAGAGGATTCCTGTATCGGGACGGCGAACACGGCCGTTCCGGGACGCCTCCAGACACCGCCGATCCGACCACGGGAGCTTCCTGATGATCCGCCGCACCACTCTGCCTGGGACTTGTGCGCTTGCGCTGCTGACCATTGTCGCGTCCACTACGGCGGCCGGGGCAGCCACCCGCCTGACCGTCTACACCGCGCTGGAGAACGAACAGCTCACCCCCTACAAGAAGGCGTTCGAGGCCGACAATCCCGGCATCGAGATCGACTGGGTGCGCGATTCCACCGGCGTCGTCACCGCCAAGCTGCTGGCCGAAAAGGACAACCCCAAGGCCGACGTGGTGTGGGGGCTCGCCGCCTCCAGCCTGATGATCCTGGACGCCCAGGGCATGCTGATGCCCTATCAGCCGAAGGGTGCCGAGGAGCTCAAGGCCAGCTTCCGCGACGCCAAGACCCCGCCGGCCTGGGTCGGCATGGACGCCTGGATGGCGGCGATCTGCTTCAACACGGTTGAGGCCGAGAAGAAGAAGCTGCCGAAGCCGACCTCCTGGGCCGACCTGCTGAAGCCGGAATACAAGGGCCAGATCGTCATGCCGAACCCGGCCTCCTCGGGCACCGGCTTCCTCGCCGTGTCCGGCTGGCTGCAGACCATGGGGGCGGACAAGGGCTGGTCCTACATGGACAGGCTGAACGACAATGTCGCGCTCTACACCCATTCGGGATCCAAGCCCTGCAAGATGGCGGCGGCCGGCGAATATCCCATCGGCATCTCCATCGAATACACCGGTGCCCAGCAGAAGACCAAGGGTGCGCCCATCGACGTCATCCTGGCCTCCGAAGGGGTGGGCTGGGAGATGGAGGCGACGGCCATCGTCAAGGGCACCCAAAAGGCCGAAGCCGCGAAGGCGCTCGCCGACTGGGCGGCCAGCCGCAAGGCCAACGAGCAGTATGTGAACTTCTATCAGGTCACCGCCCATCCCGGCGTGACCAAGGAGACGCCGAACTATCCGAAGAACGCGGAAGCGGCGATGAACAAGGCCAACGACTTCGTCTGGGCCGCGGCCAACCGCGACCGCATCCTGGCAGATTGGGAAAAGCGCTACGGCGCCAAGTCCGAACCGAAGAGCTGAGGCCGACCGCAGACCGACCGCAGGGGCGGGCGCATGGACGCGCCCGCCCGTCCTTTCCGTTTCCTGCCAGGACACGCCGCCGATGAACGCAGAGACAGCCGCCACGCCCCATCTCCGCCTGGACTCAATCGTCAAGACATTCGGCAGCTTCACAGCGCTGAAGGGCGTGTCGCTCGACATCCGGCGCGGCGAGTTCATCTGCTTCCTCGGGCCGTCCGGTTGCGGCAAGACCACGCTGTTGCGGGTGATCGCCGGGCTCGACCCGCAGAGCGGCGGCATGGTGTGGCTGGGAAACCGCGATGTGTCGCGCCTGCCGCCGTCGGCGCGGGATTACGGCATCGTCTTCCAATCCTATGCGCTGTTTCCGAACCTGACCGTGCAAAAGAACGTCGCCTATGGCCTGAAGCTGGAGCGGGCGGCCGAGCGGGCGCGGGTGGAGGAACTGCTGGCGCTGGTCGGGCTTCCCGATGCAGGCCCGAAATACCCGGCGCAGCTTTCCGGCGGACAGCAGCAGCGGGTGGCGCTGGCCCGGGCGCTGGCGCCGTCTCCCGGCCTGCTTCTGCTGGACGAGCCGCTGTCGGCGCTGGATGCCCGGGTGCGGCTGCATCTGCGCCGCCAGATCCGCGAGCTGCACCGCCGGCTGGGCATCACCACCATCATGGTTACCCATGATCAGGAAGAGGCGCTGACCATGGCCGACCGCATCGTCGTGATGAACGACGGCGTCATCGAACAGGTCGGCACCCCCGACGAGGTCTATCGCCGGCCGGCCAGCCCCTTCGTCGCCGATTTCGTCGGGGCGATGAATTTCCTGCCGGGCGTGCTGGAGGCGCCGGGGCAGGTGCGGCTGGGCGATCATCGTTTCGAGTGCGGCGGCGACCATCTGTCCGACGCGGCCCCCGGTGCCGCCGTCACCGTCTGCCTGCGGCCGGAGGACGTGCAGGTGCGCGCGGCCGGCGGCGCCAACACCTTGGAAGCGGTGATCGAAAACCTGGAGTTCCTTGGTCCCTTCCACCGCGCCCGGCTGGCTGCCGACGGGCTGGGGGACGCCCGCGTCACCGCCGACCTGTCGGCCAATCTGGTGCGCGACCTGTCGCTGGAGTCCGGCTGTCGGCTGGCGGTGACCCTGCCGCGCGAGCGGTTGCGCGTGTTCGAGGCTGCGCGATGAGCATGCTGAAGGTGACCGCGGCGAAGCCGTCCTTCTTCACCGTTCGCCACTCCGGCCGGCCGGTCGATCCGGGCGAGCGCTGGCTGTTCGGGCTGGGGATGGGCGGGGTTGCGCTGTTCCTGGCGCTGTTCGCCCTGCTGCCGCTCTGCGCGCTGTTCCTGCGCAGCGTCTATGACCGCGACGGGGCCTTTGTCGGACTCGCCAATTTCGCCGCCTTTCTGGAGGCGCCGACGCTGGTGCGCTCGGTGGTCAACAGCCTGACGTTGTCGCTGCTGACCACGGTCATCACGGTGGCGCTGGCCTTCCTCTACGCCTTCTGCCTGACCCGCACCCACATGGCCGGCAAGGGGCTGTTCCGGCTGCTGGCGCAGATCCCGCTGCTGGCGCCATCGCTGCTGCCGGCCATCGCGCTGGTCTATCTGTTCGGCAACAAGGGCATCCTGCGCGGCCTGCTGATGGGGGAGAGCATCTATGGCCCCATCGGCATCGTGATGGGCGAGGTCTTCTATGCCTTCCCGCATGCGGTGATGATCCTCACCGTGGCGCTGTCGACCTCCGACGCCCGGCTGTACGAGGCGGCGGAGGCGCTGGGGGCCGGTGTCTGGAAGCGCTTCGTCACCATCACCCTGCCCGGCGTGCGCTATGGGCTGATCTCCGCCATCTTCGTGGTGTTCACGCTGGTTGTCACCGATTTCGGCGTGCCCAAGGTGATCGGCGGCTCCACCAACATGCTGGCGACCGACGTGTACAAGCAGGTGGTGGGCCTGCAGAATTTCGGCATGGGGGCGGTGGTCGGCATCGTCCTGCTGCTGCCGGCGGTGCTGGCCTTCGTCGCCGACTGGATCGGCCAGCGCCGGCAGATGGCGCAGCTGTCCGCCCGCTCTGTCCCGTTCCAGCCGCGCGTGAGCCCGGTCGGCGACCGGCTGGCCCTGCTGTTCTGCACGCTGGTCGGCGGCCTTCTGCTGGGTCTGCTGGGGGTGGCGGGCTTCGCCTCCATCGTCACCTTCTGGCCCTACAACCTGACGCCGACGCTGGCGAACTACGATTTCGCCGAGTTCGACTCCGCGGGCTGGAGCAGCTACGCCAACAGCCTGACCCTGGCCTTCTGGACGGCGCTGGCCGGCACCGTCATCGTCTTCACCGGCGCTTGGCTGGTGGAACGGGCGCCGGGGCGCGCGGCGATGAAAGGGATTGTGCGGCTGCTGGCGATCCTGCCGCTGGCGGTGCCGGGGATGGTGCTGGGCCTCGCCTACATCTTCTTCTTCAACGCGCCGTGGAACCCGCTGGGCTGGCTCTATCACGGCATGGCGATCCTGGTTCTGGCCACGGTGGCGCATTTCTACACCGTCAGCCATTTGACCGCTGTCACCGCCCTGAAGCAGCTGGATGCCGAGTTCGAGGCGGTGTCGGCCAGCCTGAAGGTGCCGGTGTGGTCGACCTTTCTGCGGGTGACGGTGCCGCTCTGCCTGCCGGCCATCCTCGACATCGCCATCTATTTCTTCGTCAACGCGATGACCACGGTGTCTGCGGTGGTCTTCCTCTACGCGCCGGAGACCAAGCCGGCCTCGGTCGCCGTGCTGAACATGGACGATGCCGGCGAGGTGGCCGGCGCCGCTGCCATGGCGATGATGATCGTCCTCACCTCCGCCGCGGTGCGGGTGCTGCATGCCCTGCTGTCGCGGGCGTTGCAGGCGCGGACCCAGGCGTGGCGGCGGCGCTGAGGCCGGATAGGGGCCCGCCTGCCTCGGCCGCCACCTCCCGCGCCAGATCCAGGAAGGCGCGCACCACCGCCAGACGGCGCCGTTCGCGCAGGCAGACGACATACTCATCCATCTCGATCTCGGCCCCGGCGATCGGCAGCAGGACCAGCCGACCGTCGCCGGTGAATTCCGCCGCCGAGGTGAAGCCGATGCCCAGCCCCGCCGCCACCGCCTCCACCACCGCCTCGCGGCTTTGAATCTCGATGAATGCTGCGGGCGTGACCTCCGCCGCCGCCAGCGCCCGTTCGACCAGCCGGCGGGTCATCGATCCCGGCTCGCGCAGCACCAGCCGTTCCGTCGCCAGATCGCTCAGCGCCATTGCCCGGCGCCGTGCCAGCGGATGCGTCTTCGGCAGCAACGCCCGCACCGGATCGCGCCGCAGCGGCAGCACAAAAATCCGTGAATCCCCCGGCACGTCGGCCAGCACCGCCACGTCGATGCGCGTCTCCATCAGCCCTTCCAGCATGGTCCGCGAATTGCCGACCGCCAGCGTCACCGTCGGCCCCGGATGGGTGCGGGTGAAGCGGGCGATCAGCGGCACCGCGTGGAACGGCCCGTCCGCCCCCACCGCCAGCGTGCCGCCATCCAGATGCCGCACCCCGGCCAGCAGTTCCATCGCCTCCTGCTCCGCCGCGAACAGGCGGCGGGTGACGGCGAACAGCGCAGTACCGGTCTCGGTCAGCGCCACCTGACGGTTGCCGCGGTCGAACAGGGTGACGCCAAAGGTCTCCTCCAGCGCCTTCACCTCCTGCGAGCAGGTCGGCTGCGTCACGTTCAGCAGCCGCGCCGCCTTGGTGAATCCACCCTCCGTCGCCACCGCATGGAAGGCTCGGAGCTGGGCGAAGTTCATTGATTTCATCTATGGACCCATAGGTCGAATGGATTGGCTTTATGATAGGAGAACCGGCGTCATGGGGCCATTCCGACAGTCGCAGTTCCCCTTCTCCTGCGGGATTTCCCCTGATGCCTGACACTGTGCCCTATCTTTTGACCCCGGGCCCGCTGACCACCTCCGCCACCGTCAAGCAGGCGATGCTGCGTGACTGGGGATCGCGGGACGGCCGCTTCATCAATCTCAATGCCGGCATCCGCGACCGGCTGGTGCGGCTGGCCGGCGGCAATGCCGACAGCCATGTCGCGGTGCCTGTCCAGGGTTCCGGCACCTTCGCGGTGGAGGCGATGATCGGCACGCTGGTGCCGCGCGCCGGCCGGCTGCTGGTGCTGGTCAACGGCGCCTACGGCACCCGCATGGTCCGCATCGCCGAGGTGGCCGGCCGGTCGGTCACCGCGCTGGAAACGGCGGAGGATCTGCCGGTGTCGCCGACCGCGCTGGCCGAGGCGCTGGACGCCGATCCGGCGATCACCCATGTCGCCGTCGTCCACTGCGAAACCACCTCCGGCATCCTCAACCCGATCGACGCGGTGGCCGAAGTCACCCGGTCGCGCGGCCGTGCCCTGCTGATCGACGCCATGAGCGCCTTTGGGGCGCTGGCGCTCGACATGGCGGCGCTCGGTGCCGTCGCGGTCGCGGCATCCTCCAACAAGTGCCTGGAGGGGGTGCCTGGCATGGGCTTCGTCATCGCCCGCCGCGATGCGCTGGAGGCCGCCAGGGGCAACGCGCATTCCCTGTCGCTCGACCTGCATGACCAGTGGCGCGGCTTCGAGGGGAACGCGCAGTGGCGCTTCACCCCGCCGACCCATGTGGTTGCCGCCTTCGCCCAGGCACTCGACGAGCATGCGGCCGAAGGCGGCACCGAGGGACGCGGCGCCCGCTATCGCGCCAACGCCGCCATTCTGATCGACGGCATGCGGGCGCTGGGGTTCGAGACGCTGCTGCCCGACCATCTCCAGGCGCCGATCATCGTCACCTTCCGCATGCCGGCCGACCCGGCCTTCGTCTTCGCCGACTTCTACGACCGGCTGCGCGAGCGCGGCTTCGTCATCTATCCCGGCAAGCTGACGGTGGCCGACAGCTTCCGCATCGGCTGCATCGGCCGGCTGGGAGCGGAGGAGATGACCGCCGCCCTCGCCGCCATCGGCACCACCCTGTCCGAGATGGGCGTCGCCTCCGGCGTGCCCTGACCGTTTCCCCTGCTCGAAAGCCCGATCCGATGAGCTTCGTCTATTCGCGCCGCTACACCGGCCCGCTCCAGGCCGTCATCCTCGACTGGGCCGGGACCACGGTCGATCATGGCTGCCTTGCCCCGGCGGGCGCCTTCATGGAAGCCTTCCGCCGCTCCGGCGTCTCGATCACGCTGGATCAGGCGCGCGGTCCGATGGGCATGGCCAAATGGCACCACATCCAGGCGATCACCCGGATGGGGCCGGTGGCCGAGTCCTGGACCGCCGTCCATGGCGCCGCCCCGACCGACGCCGATGTCGACCGCCTCTATGAGACCTTCCTGCCGCTTCAGGTCGAGGTGGTGGCGCAGCATTCCGACCTGATCCCCGGTGCCGCGGAGACGGTCGCCGCCATGCGGGCGCGCGGGCTGAAGATCGGATCGACCACCGGTTATCCGCGTCCGGTGATGGATGTGGTGCAGCGGGTGGCGGCGGCGCAGGGCTACACGCCCGACATCACGGTCTGCGCTGGCGAGACACCGGTCGGGCGGCCCGGTCCGGCGATGGCTCTGCGTTGCGTCGTCGAGCTCTCCATCTCTCCGGTGGAGTCCTGCGTCAAGATCGGCGACACCGTCGTCGATGTCGAGGAGGGGTTGAACGCGGGGATGTGGACCATCGCGGTCGCCGACACCGGCAACGAGGTCGGGCTGCCGCTTGCCGACTGGCAGGCGCTGGCGCCCGAGCGGCGCGACGCGCTGCATGCCACGGCATCCGACCGGCTGGCCCGTGCCGGTGCCCATTACGTGGCGCGGTCGCTGGCCGAGGCACTGCCGCTGCTCGATGCCATCGAGGCGCGGCTGGCGCGCGGCGAGAAGCCGTGACGACAGTGTCCGCCAGCCCTGCCGCTGCCATCGACGGCACCGACATCGTCGTGATCGGCGCCGGCATCCTGGGATTGGCCGTCGCCTGGGCGTTGGGGCAGGCGTTGGGACCCGGCGGCGGACGGTCGGTTCTGGTTGTCGACCGTCATCCGCCCTCGACCCAGGCCACGGCGCGGGCCGCCGCCCTGTTGACCCGCGCGCGGAGCGACGCGGCGACGGCGGCGCTGGTGCGGGAGACCTATGTCGCCATCGCGAGCCTGGAACGGGAGTTGGAGGAGGATCTCGGCCTGCGGCGGGTCGGCACCCTGCATGTCGCCGCAAGTCCGGCGCGTGTCGAGGCTCTGCGTGCCCTGGTCGCCGGCAGCGGCGATCCGGTCGGATGGCTGGACGGGGAGGGTGCTGCGCGCCTCGCCCCCTGTCTGTCGGCCGAAGCCGTCGGGCGCGCCGCCTTCATGCCGCGGGACGGCTTCATCGACCCCGTCCGGCTGGCCGACGCCTACCGCCGTTCCGCCCGCCGCGCCGGAGTCCGGATCAGGACCGGCCTGTCCGTGCAGGCGCTCCGGCTGCATCTTGGCCGCATTGCCGGGCTGGAGACCGACCAGGGCTTCATCGCCGCACCGGTCGTGGTGAATGCCGCCGGTGCCTGGGCGGCAGGACTGGCCCGGTCCGCCGGGGTCGGGCTGCCGCAGGCGCCGGTGCGCAGCCAGTATTGGATCACCGAACCACGCCCCGACCTGTTCCCCCGCGACCTGCCGGTGCTGGTCATGCCCGATGCCGGCGCCTATGCCCGGCCGGAACTGGGCGCGCTGCTGTTCGGGCTGCGCGGGCGCCGGTCGCTGGCGCTCGATCCGGCGCTGCTTCCTGTCGACACGACCGGGCTGGACCTTGCCGACTCCGATGGTGGCCTGGAGACGCTGGAGGAGGGCTGGCAGGCGTTGGCGCGGCTCTGTCCGCCGCTGCTCCAAGCCGGGATCGCCCATTACGTTTCCGGCCTGTCCACCTACACCGCCGATGGCCGCTTCGTTCTGGGGCCGGTCAAGGAGGTGGAGGGGCTATTCATGGCGACCGGCTGCTGCGGCGCCGGCATCGCAGCGTCGGGAGGCATCGGCCGGGCGGTGACGGCAGCCGTGCTTGGCCGGCCGGGAGCGGTGGACCTCGCTCCCTTTGCACCCGGCCGGCTCGGCCCGGTCGATCCCTTCTCCCAGGCGCTGCGCGACGCCTGCGCCGCCGCACGGTCCGGCAAGACCGCCGGCTGACGGGCCAACCAACCGAAAGATGACAGGATGCAGCCCGACCGTTCCGAAGGCGACGTCAATCTAGGGCCGCGACGGGCACGCTGGATGGCCGACGCGCTCGGCCCCAAATCCCGGGCGCTGGTGGACCGCGATGCCGACGCCTTTCTGAGACAGTCCCTGTCCACCCCCTGCCTGTCGGCGATCCGCCGGGCCGAGGGCATCTGGATCGAGGACATGGATGGCCGTCGCTTCATGGATTTCCACGGCAACAGCGTCCATCACATCGGCTACGCCCACCCAAGGCTGGTGGCGGCGCTGAAGGCGCAGATGGACGAGCTGTCCTTCGCCCCGCGCCGCTTCGCCTGCGAACCGGCGGCGGAGTTGGCGGAGCGGCTGGCCGCAATCGCTTCGACCGGTCCCGGCAGCCGCGTGCTGTTCGCGCCAGGCGGGTCGGAAGGGATCGAGATCGCGCTGAAGCTGGCCCGCGTCGCCACCGGCCGTTTCAAGACCGTCTCCTTCTGGGATGCCTTCCACGGCGCCGGCTTCGGTGCGTCCGGTGTCGGCGGGGAGGCGCTGTTCCGCTCGCACGGGATCGGTCCGCTGCTGGCGGGAACCGAGCATGTGGCGCCGTTCGCCTGTGCCCGCTGTCCCTACGGCTTCGACCCCGCCCCCGGCGGCGGTCCCGATCTCGCCACCTGCCGGATGACCTGCGCGCGCATGCTGCGCTATGTGCTGGAAAAGGAGGGCGACGTCGCCGCCGTGGTGGCCGAGCCGGTGCGCGCCGTCCCCTATGTGCCGCCTCCCGGCTTCTGGGCGGAGGTGCGGTCGGCCTGCGATGCGGCCGGTGCCCTGCTGATCTTCGACGAAATCCCGACCGGCCTCGGCAAGACCGGCAGCCTGTTCAGCCATGAGCCGTTCGGCGCCCGGCCGGACATTCTGGTGCTGGGGAAGGCGCTTGGCGGCGCCATGCTGCCTCTGGCCGCGGTGATCGCCCGCTCGGCACTGGACGTCGCCGCCGACCGTGCGCTCGGCCATTACACCCACGAAAAGAACCCGCTGCTCGCCCGCGCCGGCCTGACCACCCTGGACATCATCCGGGATGAAGGGCTGGTTGACCGCGCCGCGGCATTGGGCACCCATGCGCTGGATCGCCTGCGTGAGCTGACCGCGGCCCTGCCGGGGATCGCCGACATCAGGGGCGCCGGACTGCTGATCGGGGTGGAACTGGCCGACCATGACGGCCGCAGCGGTGCGGATCGGGCGGAGGCTGCCTTCTACGCGGCACTCGCCGCCGGTGTCAGCCTGAAGATCTCGCAGGGAACGGTTCTGACCCTATCCCCACCCCTGATCATCGAAAAAACCGATCTGGATCGGGCTCTGGCAATCGTCGTACGGGCGATCGCGACAACGGCATGATGACGCTTTCGTGAATTCTCAAGAGCTTAAGCAACCATCCCATCGCGATGGTGGATGTTCGACCGGTTGCTATGGACCGGACCCTGGCTGGCGTTGGCCGCGCCAGGCTCCCGGCGTCCGGCAACCAAATGAGGCCGGCCGTGAGGGACACCACACTGCCCCCCAGCGTGCCATCGTCGCGCCGCCTGATGATCCTCCTGACCGGCTTCCCCGTCGTGACATATTTCTCAGACGCGGGGGACGACCTCGCTTCCCCTCGCGGCAATAGCCACCGGACATGCCGTGTGCTGAATGCCGTTTGAAAGACCGAGTCATCATCCTCATAAACTCGGCCTGCATTCCGCGCGCTCAGCCAGCCTGCAACGTCCCGACAAAGCGGTCGACCTGCGCCTGGAGTTCATGGACGCCGCGTTCCAGGTCCTGAATGCCGCCATGCAGGGTCGCAGCGGCGGTCCCGTTGCGCTGCGCGGAGTCGGCAACGGTGTGAACGTTCAGGCGCAGGCGCTCGGTCCCCTGGGCAGCCTGCTGGACCGCACGGCTGATTTCCGTCGTCGCCGCATTCTGTTGTTCGACGGCTGCAGCAATCGACGCACTGATGCTGTTCAACTGGTCCATGACGCGCGAGATATCGCCGATCTTGCCGGCGGCATCCCCGGTCGATGCCTGGATCGCTCCGATCAGGACGGAAATCTCCTCCGTCGCCTTGGCGGTCTGACCCGCGAGATTCTTCACCTCGGTTGCCACCACCGCGAAGCCCTTGCCGGCCTCGCCCGCCCGGGCCGCTTCGATGGTGGCGTTCAGCGCCAGCAGGTTGGTTTGCCCTGCGATGGAGGTGATGAGCGTCAGGACGTCTCCGATCCGCCCGGCATCGCCGACGAGCCGGTTCATGAGATCGACCGTGGCGGCGACCTGCCGGCTGGCACCCTGCAATTCGGCCTGCGAGCTTTGCGCCTGAATGGAGATCTCACGGATTGATGCGGCCAGTTCCTCCACAGCCGCTGCCACGGTCTGCACGCTGCTGCTGACCTCCTCCGATGTGTGGGCGACAGTCTGGCTGACCGTGGCGTTCTCGCCGGCGCTGGCGGCCACCTCGCCAACCGACAGGCCCATGGAGGAGGATGTCCTGTTGACGTCCGTCAGCAGGCGTGCGACGTCGCGGTCGAAGGTTTCGGCGACCGAGGCCAGCGCATGCTGCCGCTGCCGTTCGGCTTCCTCGCGCAGGTGCAGCTGCTCGGCTTCCAGCCGGCGCCGCTCGATGGCGTTTTCCCGGAAGCTCTGTACGGCGAAGGCCATCTTGCCGACCTCGTCCTCCCGTCCGGTGGCCGGAACGTCGACGTCGGTTTCGCCGGCGGCAAGTGCACTCATCACGCGGGTCATCTGTGCGATCGGACGGGTGACGGTTCGGACGATGGCGCCGAGGACGCCGCAGATCACCAGGACCGCCAGCAGAGCGGCCAGCGCGATGATCGCTGTGGTCGTGCGGATGTCGTTCTGGATGCGCTGGGTCGACAGCCTGACTTGGAGCGTTCCGATCTCCGTCGCTTTCGCGCCTTCGCTGCGCGTTACGGGAGCTGTGCCCATGATTCCGGCTTCGGACTGCGAGACCGTGGCGCCGTGCGAGGCGAAGACCTTGCCGTCCTTGTCCTTGATGGAACTGCCGACATAGTCGGGATCGGCCGACAGTGCCGCAAGCAGAGCCGACGCCGCATTGCCATCCATGTTCCACAGGGCCTCGCCGGCCCCGCCGGCAAGAGCCGTCGCGATCATCTGCGCCCGTTCCGTAAGCCCATTGCGGGCAACGGCCATGTTCATGTAGGCGACGCCCGTCATCGCGGCGAGGGCAAGAGCGACGAAGAGGGCGGCGATCGGAAACAGAACGCGGACTGTAAGATTGCGGCGGTAGAGTCCGAACATCGCTACTCCTTTTGACGCGGCAGCCCCGGCGACGCGGGGATCCAATCCATCATCTTCGGGACTGCCCCTGTCTCCGGGATCGCAGTGGGGGCTGACGGGCGGATGCCGCTATTGCGTGAGGGCCGACAGGTGCTGCTTCTGGAGGGTGCCGATGTCGATCTTCTTCAGCCCTTCGGCAAAGATCGCAGCCCACTTTTGCCCTTCCGGTTTTGTATTGAAGGCGACGTGAAGCGTCTTCGCTTCGAGAAGCGGGCCGAATTCAACCTTGTCCTGAAGAGGCTTCAGTTCTGCGGTGTTGCGCATCAGGTAGGAGAAGACATAACGGTCGATCTCCGCAGCCTCGATCCGGCCGGCGGCGACCTTGCGGATGTTGGTGGTATCGTCCACCACCGCTTCCGGCTTCAGGCCGTTTGCCGCGATGGCGTCGCCCACCGGCTTGGCATTCACATAGCCATTGACCACGCCCAGCTTCAGGCGGGCCAAGCCGGTGGGGCTGGTGTCGGCGATCCTGGCACCGGCCGGAACGATCAGACCGAGCGGGCTGTCGCCGATCGGGCCGGAAAGGGCGAAGCCATCGAGATCCGCCGGATATTCCGGAAAGTACCCGACGATGCCGGGCTCTTCCTTGGCGCTGTGGACGGCGCGCTGCCAGGGCAATACGTCAATGCTGACCGTATGCCCCATCGCTTTGAACGCTTCGCGGACCACGATGCTCGAGAAACCATTGTCCGGCAGAGAACCGGAATAGGGGGGCCACTCCAGCGTCGTCAGGCGAACCGTATCCGCCTTGGCTCCTGCGGCGGACGCCAGGACGGTTCCGGCCAGGAAAAGAGTAAGACCTATCAGTCTTCCAATCACGGCAATACTCCTTGGACGGCCAGACCCCGGTTCCAGCACAGGACCGGAGGGCGGAGAGGCACGTTGTGAAAGGCGCTGTGACAATGTCGATTCCGCATCATTAATTGCCCGTTACCAATTTAATCCTCTTGAATATTTTCACGAAAAATTCACTGTTCATTTATTGTTTACGTGTTTGTGGAGGCAATTGCATTTTATTGTCGGTTTTATTTCGAAATTCCCCAAACCGTCATGTGATATTCATTCTGGCGCAAAGCAGGTCTGCGACAGTGCAGCCAAGTCGGTCCTGACGAGGTGAAGCCCGATGCCCTTCCTGCTGATCGTGCTGTTTGTCGTGGCGATGGTTTCACCCGGCCGGGCCTACATCCGGCGTCTCCATCACGACATCAAGCAGGATGACAGCAAAATCGCTATCCTTCCGCAGAATGGCATAGGCTTCCTCCGCTGATTTCGCGTGAGTCAGTTCCAGCCGGCGACCAAGGATCTCCAAGTCATGAAGCGAGTACGTGGTCGATGTATGAAGGGTCGTGAGCGGTTGCGCCGGGGAGGTCAGGCCGCAGACGGTTCCATCGCACCGGCCAGGATGAAGACACCCAGGGCGATGATTGCGATGCCGAGCAGTGCGGACGGGGCCAGGGCCTCACCGAACAGCCACCAGCCGCCGATGGCGGCACCGGCCATGCCGAACCCCGCCCAGACCGAATAGACGAGCGAGATAGGGAAACGCTGGAGGGACACGGACAACAGCCAGAAGGACAGGGCATAGCCGACGGCGACGATCACCATCGGGCCGATCCGGGTCATTCCGTCGGCGGCCTTCAGCGCAATCGTGGCGGTGATTTCCGCCAGGATCGCGAGGCCGAGAAGCCCATAGGCGCCGGCCGCGGTCATGCCGCCACAGAATCCGGCTGAACCGAATTTTCCTGAACCGCGGGGGCTTCGTCGAACATGCCGAGATCGTCGGCGAACTGGTCGAGAATCGAGAGGTTGGCGGGGGCCGACAGGCAGGCGGGCAGATAGTCGGACAGCGTTGGCGGCAGGGAAAAGCCCTCCGCGGTCAGCCGCTCGTTGGCGAAGACGACGCCGAGCGTGCTGAACTGGTAATAGGCGCGCATCGCCCGCAGCATCGCCAGCTTGATCGGCTGGTCGAGGCCGAAGACCGCCTGGAACCGTGCCCGCAGCGTCTTCCAATCGCCGTCGTCGAACCGGCTGTAGCAGCGGGGGCCGCCCTGGGGATCGCAGCGTTCGAAGGCGGCGGCCAGGCTGTCCCAGCTCGTGCGCTTCGCCTCGCCGGCCGAGAGATGATAGACGTCATGGGCCAGCGTCGGCTTGGCCAGAAGCCCGACCAGAACCTCGGCGGTCCAATCGACCGGAACCACGTCGATGCCGCCCGCCAGCTCGCCCGCCACCAGACGCAGCCGGTCGCCGGCACGGAACATCCAGAAGATACTGCTGCTGGGGATGCAGCCGAGCGTCCGGTGCCCGGTGACGATAGAGGGGCGCACCATGACGACGGGCAAATCGGCAAACTCCTGCCTGAGCATGGTCTCGGCGGCAACCTTGGTCCGGGTATAGGGAACGAGGTGTTGCGCCGCCTCCGCCGGTGCATCGGATTCCCGGACCACCGGCGGCGGGTTGCCCCCGCAGATCATCGCGGTTCCGCCATAGAGGAAGCGATGCAGATGCGGCATGCGCCGCGCCCGCACCGCGAGCGCCCGAGTGCCCTCGACATTGATCCGATGGCAAAGCTCCTGCGCACGGAAGGAGGTGTCGGCGGCGAGATGCAGGATGTGGGTCACGCCATCCAGACGCCCGTCTTCCAGGCTTGCCGGATCGGTGATGTCGCCGACGACGATCTCGACCCGCCGAATGGCCTTGCAGGCCGCTTCGGCGCCCATGAAGCGGCCCAGGTTTTCGGCAAGCCGGGCACGGGCCTGTTCCTCCCCCTTGCCCCGCACGAGACAAATCCAATGCCAATCCGGATCGTGGGAGAGGCCGTGGGCGAGAACGGCGCCGCCGATGAAGCCAGTCGCGCCGGTCAAAAGAACAGTCGTCATCCGTATCGAGTCCTTGAGGGAAGGAGGCTGCGTCGCATCGCATCGCATCGCGGCGACTGCGGCTTGCCGGAAACCTTCCATCGCTCCGTGCAGATTTCATGGAGCTTCGATCAAGGCCGGGTCGGCTTGCGCATTTCACCCCCCGGTCCACCGTCTCTGCACGATCTCGACAATCGATGGACGGTCCCTCCACGACCGGATGGCACTTGGTTCGGGCAGATAGCCCGGGGACATTCGATGGTTTCGCTTGCTCGACAAAATCTTGTGCATGAATGGAGGCGGTTCGCCGCAGCGATCCTGACGCTGGCCTTCTCCGGTCTGTTGATCCTCGTGCAGGTCGGCTTGCTGCTGGGCCAGCTCGACGCCTTCACCCTCCCGCTCACGCGGTCGAAAGCCGATCTGTGGATCACCGCCCCGAACATCCAGAGTTGGGACCAGTCGACCGTCGTTCCGGCCCGTGTCGAAGGGCTGTTCTGGTCGCACCCTGCCGTTCTGGATGTTCATGAGATGAGTCTCGGATACACCGACTGGCGGACCGGGGATGGCGCGCGGCAGAACGTCATGATCGTCGGCGTCAACATCCGGCCTGGCGCGCTCAGCGGGCTTGACGGCATTGCGGCGGACACGCTGGCGGTCCTGTCGGCTCCCGAGACGGTGCTGGTGGACCAGGCCGACGCGGCCAAGCTGGGGGCAACCATCGGCGGCACCGCGGAGATTGCCGGAAGGCGGGTGACCATCGGCGGTTTCGTTCGCGGATTCCGCAGCAATCTCATGCCGCTCGTCTTCACCTCGGCCGAGTCGCTCCGGCGGATCAACGCGGACTGGACCAGCAGCGGGCCTCCGTATTTCCTGTTGAAGCTCGATCCCCGCTTCGATGTCGAACAGGTCCGGCAGGACTTGGAAGCCGCCGGCGGGGTGCAGACCTATGGCGTCGCGACGCCGGAGGAGCTGACGGCAAAGTCCGCCCTGTTCTGGCTGGAGGAGTCGGGGGCTGGAACCTCGTTCGGCTTCTCCATGCTGCTGGCGCTGTTGGTCGGCGTCGGCGTGACCGGCCAGACCCTGCGCGGCGCGGTGATCGCCTCGCTGAAGGAATATGCGACGCTGCGCGCCCTCGGCGTCACGGTCGGCCAACTGCGCGCCATCGTCCTCGAACAATCCCTGTGGGTCGCTCTTGTCGGCAACCTCCTGATGTTCGTCATCGCCGGCCTGCTCAGCGGGCTGGCCTGGGTCATGGGGATTCCGCTGGTTCTGACCTGGTGGCTCGGCGGCATCACCACCCTGTTCGTCACCGCCATCGCCTGTCTGTCTGGACTGGTCGCCCTGTCGGTGCTGTACCGCAGCGAACCGGCCGATCTGCTGCGATAGGAGAACAACAATGCTCGTTTCCTCGGACACGCCGGCGCTCTTCGCCCGGGGCCTTTACAAATCCTACAGCAGCGGCGACAGCCGGATGGACATCCTGAAGGGGATCGACCTGTCGGCGCGGTGCGGCGAGCTGACCCTCTTGATGGGACCGTCCGGCTCCGGCAAATCCACGCTGATGGCGGTGCTGGCCGGCCTGTCGCGTCCCGACCGCGGCACGGTCAGCATTCTGGGCCAACCGATCGACGATCTCGGCGAGGCAGACCTCACCGCCGTGCGCCTGCGGCAGTGCGGCTTCATCTTTCAAAGCCCCAACCTGTTCGGCGCTTTGAGCGCCCTGGATCAGGTGCGGCTGGTTCTTCAGCTGACCGGCGCCCCGGCGGCGGACATCGACAGCCGCGCGTGGGAGAGCCTGAAGGAGGTCGGGTTGAGCGACCGGGCCCATCTCAAGCCTTCGGCCATGTCCGGCGGCGAGAAGCAACGGGTGGCCATCGCCCGTGCCTTGGTCAAGCAACCGACCCTGCTGTTCGCCGATGAACCGACCTCCGCCCTGGATCGCACCAACGGCGATCTGGTGATCCGCATCCTGCGCAGGATCGCCCACCGCAACGGGGCGGCGGTCCTGTGCGTGACCCACGACAGCCGTCTGGCCGGCCATGCCGACCGCATCGTCACCATCGACGACGGGCGGATCGTGAGCGACGAACGGCCGGAAACGCCGGACACCTTCCATCATCGGGACATTGAACATGCTGCGTCCTAAGCGCCTGATGCTGGGCGGACTGGCGGTGATCGCCATTGGATCCTGCATCGGGCTGGCCGTCTCCACCGGACTGACTGATGAGCTGTCCGGGGCCGGTTCGGGAGACCAGGAAATTCTGTCGGTGGAGGCGCCGGTCGCGGCGGCCGGTCGCGGCCGGATCGATGTCGAAGGCGGCATGATCCAGATCGCCGCCCAGCGGGACGGCGTGATCTCTGCGATCTTCGTGTCCGAAGGCGCCGACGTGCGGGCCGGCGATCTGCTGGCGCGGCAGGACGACCGGGCGGCCCGCGCCACGCTGGACGAAGCCCGTGCCGCCCTTGCCGAAACGGAGGCCCGCTTTGCTGTTATGCGGGTCCGTGCCGCCGCCGCCCGCCGCGAACGCGACCGGCTCGACCGCCTGCGCCGGGATGGCGCCGAAGCGGTCAAGCTGGTCGACGAGGCCCAGAGCCGCCTGGAGGAAGCCGAGGCCGATCTGGACGTCCACAAGGCGGCGATCCGCCTCGCCCAGGCACGGCTGGCGACCGCGGACATGGAGATCGCCCAGCGCGAGATCCGGGCGCCGGTCGATGGACGGATCGTCCGGCTCCAGGCCCGGCCGGGCAGCGGCGCCTCGACCCTCAGCGTCTCCACCCTGTTCACGCTGGTGCCCAACGAGCGCTTCATCTTCCGTGTCGATGTCGAAGAGCGGCTGATGCGGCAGGTCCATGCCGGCCAGCCGGTGACGGTCACGCTCGACAGCACGCCCGAGCCGCTGTCCGGCGAGGTCCTGCGCATCGGCGAGATCCTCGGGCAGCGGAAGATCGACCCGAGCGATGCCACGCAGCGTGTCGACGAGCGCGTGGTGGAGGTGGTGGTCGCCCTGTCGGCCCGCGCCGGCCAACGCTTCCTGATCGGACAGCGCGGACTTGCGAAGTTCCTCACCGCCCGCCAGGTTCCCGGCGACGCACGGCCGGAGACGCCGTCGCTGCGGACCCCGAAGGAGGTCCGGGGATGACCGCTCCGTCGAAGCCTCATCGCCGGGCCGCGGCCCTTGCCGCCGTCTGCGCCGTTGCCCTGCTATCGGGTTGTTCGCTGGCCCCCCTTTACGAGCGGCCCGCAGCGCCGATCCCCGCCAGCTATCCGGTTGCGGCACAATCGTCCGATCCCCGGTCGGCCAATCAGCCGGAGCCGGGAGGCAAGGCGGCATCCGTCCTCCGCAGCACGGCCTGGTGCACGCAATTCCCCGAACCCGTGCTGAGGCGCCTTGTCGCGGCGGCGCTTGAGCACAACCGCGATCTGAAACTGGCGGCGGCACGGGTCGTGGAGGCGCGGGCTCTGCATGGCATCCAATCGGCCTCCCGCCTCCCCACCGTCGCCCTGGAGGCCACGACCACCCATCCGGCGAGAAACAACGAGTCCGCCCATCAGGCGGGAGTCACCCTGGCTGCCTATGAGCTGGATTTCTTCGGCAAGGCCCAGAGCCTGTCCGATGCGGCCCTGCACGAGTATCTGGCGACGGAGCAGGCGCAGAGGGCGGCGAGGATCAGCGTGGTGGCCGAGGTGGTGCGGGGCTATGTGCTGGAGCGCGCGGCGGCGGCCCGTGTCGAGCTTGCGCGGCGTGCCGTCGCGTCGCGGACGGCGGCGGTCGCCTTGCTGACGCGGCGCGTCGCGGCCGGCGTTTCCTCCCCGCTGGAGCTGGAGCAGGCCCGGTCGCTGGTCGGGGCGGCCGACGCCGACCTGATCGAGCAACAGCTGGTCCATGCGCGCGCCGAACAGGCCCTGGCCCTGCTGACCGGCTATGGCGACAGAGGTGGAACCGAGGATGCGCCGCCCTTCACCGCCGCCGCCTTCGGTGCGGGATGGGGGGTGATGCGGGCCGGCCTGCCGTCCGAACTGCTGACGGCGCGTCCCGACATCGTCGCGGCGGAGCAGCGGCTCCAGGCCGCCAACGCCCAGATCGGCGCTGCCCGCGCCGCCTTCTTCCCGTCGATCCGGCTGACGGGAATGGGAGGTGTCGCCTCCGGTGAACTCAGCAGCCTTTTCACCGCCGGCAGCGCTGCGTTGCAGGTCGTTCCCCAGGTGAGCCTGCCGATCTTCGACGGCGGGCGGAACCAAGCCAACCTGGATCTGTCGCGGGCGCGCGAAAACTCCGCCGTCATCGAATATGAGCGGACCATCCAGACGGCGTTCCGCGAGGTGTCCGATGCCCTGGCCGGGCAGGCGTCTCTGGAGCGCGATATCGCGGCCCGCACCGCCCTGCGCGAGGTCGAGGCACGTCGCCGCACGATGACGATGAACCGGTATCTGGCCGGCGCGGTCGGTTACCTGGAGGTCCTGGACGTCGAACGCAGCCTGTTCGCCGCCGACCAGGCGCTGCTGGACGCCAAGCGGGCAAGGCTGGAGACTGCCGCATCCCTTTACCGCGCCCTGGGCGGCTGTCCGGCGGTTTCCGGATAGGTCGGGCCCGTCATTCTGCGAACGGCGCGACAGTCTCTGCACGTTCTCCACGGAACCTCCATAAAGCGGCGCTACCATGAGCCTCACGGCCGAAATCTGGAGTTGGAAATGAGCGTGCTGGTGTTGGTTGTGGAGGACGAGCCCGACGTTGCCCGGATCATCACGGGGTATCTCGACCGTGAGGGGCTGCGGACGGTCCGGGCGGAGAACGGGCAGATCGCCCTCGATCTGCATCATCAGCTGCAGCCCGACATCGTGCTCCTCGACGTCAAGATCCCCAAGCTCGACGGCTACGAGGTTCTGGCGGCGATCAGACGGCGCGGCGATACCCCCGTCATCATGGTCACGGCGCTCGACGAGGACCTCGACAAGCTCCAGGCGCTGCGGATCGGTGCCGACGACTACATCGTCAAGCCGTTCAACCCGCTGGAGGTGGTTGCCAGGGTCAAGGCGGTCCTGCGTCGCGCGATGGGCCGGAGCGACATCGCGGTGCTGCGGGTCGGTCCGCTGGAAATCGACCTGACGGCCCATGCCGTCGTCGTCGAAGGCGCCGACGGCCGGGTCCGCATCGACCTGACGGCGACGGAGTTCCGCATCCTGTCGCATATGGCCCGCCAGCCCACGCGCGTTTTCAGCCGCGCCGACCTGATCGACGCCTGCCTGCCGGAAGGCAACACGCTGGAGCGGACCATCGACACGCACGCCAGCAACATCCGGCGCAAGCTCCATGCCGCCGGAAACCTTACTCTCTTCGAGAGCATCAGGGGCGTCGGCTATCGGCTGTCGACCATTCCATGAAAGCGGCCAAGTCATTGAACCGGCAGCTGGTTGCGTCCATGGCGGGGGTGACCGGGCTGGCGCTCATCATCATGTGCGCCGGGTCCTTCCTGTTCTACGAGTTCGTCTATTTCCGGTTTTGGGCACCCGAGGGGTTGGAGGGCCTTCCCGAACCGGACAGCTACTGGCCGACGACGCCGGAGTGGGTCGCCTTCCTTGGGCTGTGGGCCATCGGACTGGGAGGGGCAATCGTTGCGGCGATGCGCTTCGCCCGCCGGCTCATCCAGCCGCTGGAGGCGGTCGCGACGGCGGCGCGGCGGGTTGCCGCGGGCGATCTGAGCGCGCGCGCCGCGCCGACGAAGGCGTCGTTCGCCGAAACCCGCCAGTTGATCGAGGATTTCAACCACATGGCCGGGCAGCTGAACCGGGCGGAAACGGAGATGCGGGCGTGGCATGCCGCCATCGCCCATGAGCTGCGCACGCCCCTGACCATTCTGCGCGGCCAGATCCAGGGGTATGTCGATGGTGTCTTCACACCCGACACGCCGTCGCTCCAGGGGTTGCTTGTCCAGGTCGAGGGGCTGAGCCGGATCGTCGACGACCTGAAGGTTCTGACCCTGGCGCAGAACGGGCGTCTCGAACTGAGGCTTGAGACCATCGACCTTGCCCAGGAAGTCGCCTCGGTGGTGGCCGTCACCGCGCCCATGTTGCGAATGGCCGGCGTGTCGGTCCATGTCGATCTTGGATCGGTGGTGATCCGCGGCGATGGTGCCCGCATCCGTCAGACCCTGACCGCACTGCTCGACAATGTCCGGCGCTACGCCGCCCCTTGCGAGGTTCGCATCGAAACCCGTGTGACCCGCGACCATGCCATCCTGCGGGTCTGCGATCACGGTCCCGGCTTGCCGAAGGGGGCGGAGACCCAGGTCTTCGACGCCTTCTGGCGGAGCGACGCGTCACGTTCGCGGGAGAGCGGCGGCAGCGGCCTGGGCCTGGCGGTGGTGCAGGCCATCGCACAGGCCCATGGCGGCGTTGCGGTGGCCATGGCATCGGAACCGCAAGGCGTTACCTTCGAGATCCGCTTACCGAAACTCTGACCATACACCCGCAAGCATGCTGCCCGGCGCTCGGCAGGTCCGGCGCCGGACGAGCTGCCTTGCGCCCGCCTCGGCGCCAGGCAAAACCTACAGTTCGACCAGAGATGACCTATGGTAGATAGACGTCAGGAATTCGAGGAGTCTTCACGACGATCTTGCAGCGAAGCACGTTTCCGTGCGCCGCGTGCCTGGTCTGTTCAAGGCCTATGCCGCCCGCCTGATCTTGCTGCTCGTCCTGATCGTTGCGTCGTCGGCTTTGGGCATCGCCTCGCCTTTCCTGTTGCGCGCCATCATCGATGACGCGCTGCTGAACGGCGATCTCGGGCTTTTGGCACGTCTCGCCGGCAGCCTGATCGCCCTTGCCTGTTTCGGAGCCTTGATCGGTGCCCTTCAGGTGGCGATCACGTCAAGGGTCGGACAGGCGATCATGCATGACCTGCGGGTGCGGGTTCATGCGCATCTGCAAGCCCTGTCCCTCGGCTTCTTCACGACGACGCGGACGGGCGAGGTGCAGTCCCGCATTGCCAGCGACATCGGCGGCCTGCAGGCGCTCGTCACTCACACCGCAAGCGAGCTGACGCGCAACGTCAGCACGGTGGTGATGACGACGATCGCCATGCCCGGCCACCTTCTTGCCCGGCTCTACGATGTGGATGCGGGCTCGACCTGCTACGACGGCGTCGATGTTCGCGATCTGAGTTTTCAGGCGTTGACGACATGCTCGGCATGGTCACCCAGGAACCGTACCTGCTCAATGCGACCATCGCCGACAATCACCATCGTCCACCGGCTCTGCGCGGTCCGACATGCCGATCCGATCGTTGTGATGGATCATGGGCAACTCGTCGAGCAGGGCGGACATGATGAGTTGCTCGCACTCGGCGGCGTCCATGCCGAAATGGTCCGCTCGTCGCTCCTCCCGGTTCGATCCATCTGCCATGGGTCGTGTATCCAAGATGTCGATCAACGCGAACTCCCCGTGTCTCCGAACGGCTGCGGCATGAACTCTGGCGCTGTGCCGACGATGATCCTTCACTCAACTGAGCACCGAGGATCGTTCGAGCGTCCGGTCCGATCCTCACAAAAACGATAGGCCGAATGTCACTCATCACACGGCATCTTGCCCTTGGGACCGTCACGAGCCTGGCGCGGGGCCGCGCGCCTTGCTCGGCATCCGGCCGAACTGGGCCTTGAAATCGCGCGAGAAATGCGCGGTGTCGGCGAACCCGCAGTCGAACGCGATGTCGGTGATCGAGCGGCGCGTGTTCTCCAGCAGCCAGCGCCCGTAATCCAGCCGCAACCGGCGCTGGAAGGCCGCCGGCGACACGCCGAGCGCCGCCTGGAAGGCGCGCTCCAACTGCCGGGCACTCACCCCGACATAGCGGGCGATGGCCTCGACCGACGGCGGGGAATCGAGCCGCTGCTCGATGAAATGCGACGCCTGCCGGACGCGGATGTCGGCGATGCCGTCCAGGTTGGCATAGAAATGGGCCTGCGGCAGCGCGGCGGACCGGATGTCCTGCAGCATCATGTGGCGGACCGCCTGCCGCGCCTTCTGGCCCCCGCAATGCCGGCCGACGAGATAGAGGCCGAGATCGATGGCGGCGGTCGATCCCGCGCAGGTGATCAGGTCGCCTTCGTCGATGAACAACTGGTCGACCGCGGCGTTGACGGTCGGGAAGCGCTCGCGGAAGGCGTCCAGGACGTTCCAATGGACGCACACCCGACGGCTGCCGACAAGACCCGCATGGGCGATGGCGAAGGTCCCGGTGCAAACGCCGAGCAGCCGGACGCGGCCGGACACCGCCCGCCGCAGATAGTCGGTCAGCCGCGCCGGCTGGACATCGTTCAGGTAATCGTTGCCGCCGCAGACGGCGACATAGTCGAAGGAGGTCGGATCGCGCAGATCCTCGTTCGGCGTGACCAGCACGCCGCAGCTGGACCGCCGGGCCTGTCCGCCGACGCTCATCACCGTCCAGCTGGCGTCGATCTGCCGGCTGCGCCCGCCGAGGTCGGCGGCCAGCCGGACCGCGTCGATCAACCCCGAAAAGGCGGTCAGCGTGAATTGATCCAGAAGGACGAAGCCGATCCGCAGGCGGGGGACCGTGCCGGAGACCATGGCTGGGTCCGCGCCGGGAGGGGATCGGGTGCCGGGGTGTTCGCTGCTCATGTCGGAATTATTCAAGCATCCGTCCGCATTCTTCTATCGGAAAAAGCCGCCCCCTGGCTAGCATCGACCCTGTTGCAAGGGTTTCACGCCCGCAAGGGCCGACATTGAGGGAGAGCGTCATGACTTCTCTGCGTGCTGCCACCTGTTGCGCCGCTCTGATGGCCGGTGCCGCCTTCGCCCCAATTGCCGCCACCCAGCCCGCCACCGCCCAATCCGCCGCCGCGCCGACCTCCCTGACCGTCGCCTGGTACGGCGGCAATTGGGGCGAGGCCTTCCGGAGCTGCGTCGCGGAGCCCTTCACCAAGGCGACCGGCATCAAGGTCGTGCCTGAGATCGGGACTTCGACGGTGACGCTGGCCAAGCTCCAGCAGCAGAAGGGCGCGCCGACCATCGACGTCGCCTGGATGGACGGCGGCATCAGCGAACTGGCGCAGGCCGCCGGCGTCACCGGCGCCATCGACCCGCAGGCCGTGCCCAACCTCGCGAAGGTCTCGCCCGAAGCGGTCTACAAGGCCGACGGCGCCGTCTTCGCGGTGGGAACCGGCTACTACTCGCTGGGCCTGACCTACAACACCCAGAAGGTCAAGACGCCCCCGGCCTCGTGGAACGATCTCTGGAACCCGGAATTCGCGGGCGCCGTCACCATCCCGTCCCCGGCCAACTCGTCGGGCGTTCCCTTCATCCTGTTCCTCAATAAGATCTGGGGCAACCCGGCCAACGACCTGTCCAAGACCTTCGCGAAGCTGAAGACCCTCGACACCGCGCTCTACTTCGACAGCTCGGGCGCCGCCTCCAACGCCTACCAGAGCGGCGAGGCGATCGTCGGCGCCCATTTCAGCGTCGGCGCCTGGGATCTGGCGGACAAGGGCCTGCCGATCGGCTTCGTCGTTCCCAAGGAAGGCGTGTGGGCGACCGACGCGCGCCTGCATCTGGTGAAGGGCACGCCCCGCGCGGCCGAAGCCGCACGCTTCATCGACACCGCCCTGACTCCGCAAGCCGCCACCTGCCTCGCCGAGAAGCTCTATCTCGGCCCGTCCGTGCAAGGCGTCTCCGTGGCGCCGGACATCGAGCGCAAGCTGCCCTGGGGCGTCGGCGGATCGGTCAAGAACCTGCAGCTCTTCAACTGGGCCGACATCAACCGCGACCGGGGCGCGATCACCGACGCCTGGAACCGCGAACTCGCGCGCCAGTAAGGGGGACGAGGCATGCCCCCGGCCCTGCTGTCCATCCGCGATCTCGGCAAGCATTTCGGTGGATTCCACGCGCTCAAGGGCGTCTCGCTGGAGGTTGAGCATGGCGAGTTCATCGCCCTGCTCGGTCCCAGCGGCTGCGGCAAGACCACGCTGCTGCGCTGCATCGCCGGTTTTCTCACCCCCGATTCCGGCGACATCCGGATCGGCGGCGACAGCGTGACGCGGCTGCCGCCACACCGGCGGCCCCTGAACACGGTCTTCCAGAACTACGCGCTGTTCCCCCACATGAGCGTCCTCGACAACATCGCCTACGGCCCCCGCCGGCACGGGGTTTCGCGGGGCGAGGCGGCGGAGCGCGCGGCGCAGGCGCTGCAACTGGTCGGGCTGGAGGCGCTGGGTGCGCGGTACCCGCGCGAGCTGTCCGGGGGACAGCAGCAGCGCGTCGCCCTGGCGCGCGCGGTGGTCAACCGGCCCAAGCTGCTGCTTCTGGACGAACCGCTGAGCGCGCTCGACATGAAGCTGCGCAAGCGGATGCAGATCGAGCTGAAGCATCTGCAGGAGAAGCTGGGCATCGCCTTCGTGTTCGTCACCCACGACCAGGAGGAGGCGATGAGCATGGCCGACCGGATCGTCGTGATGAATCGCGGCCTGATCGAGCAGGTCGGGTCGGGGACGGCGGTCTACGCCACGCCGGCAACGCGCTTCGTCGCCGAATTCATCGGGGAAGCGAATTTTCTGCCCGGTGCCGCGGACGGCGACGGCGGGCTTCGGCTGGCCTTCGGGACGGCGGCGGTTCCTCATCCTGGTCCCGGCGCCAGCACAGGCATCGGCATCGGTGCCGGGCAGAGCCGCACCGGCGTGCTGCGGCCCGAGCATCTGGAGCTTCTCGACCGCGCCGACGCCCCCGGTTTCCTCACCGAACGCGGCATCGTCGAGGACGTGATCAACACCGGCGGCCAGACCTTGGTGATGGTCCGGGTCGGCGACGCCCTGCTGGCGAGCCGCCGCCTGGGCATGCCGGGCGCCGGCCTCGGCCGGGGAACCCAGGTCGTCGTCGGCTTCCGACCGGAGCATCTGCACGTCGTCGCCGGCGAGCCGGCGCCATGACCGCCGCCCTGACCGGCGACCCCGCGACGGTCCCCGCCGCCGCGCCGCCCACCGCCCTACGCCGCGCCCTGCCGTTGCTGGCCGCCCCCGTCGCCTTCTTCGTGGCCTTCTTCGCCGTGCCGATGGTCGTCGTGCTGTCCTCCAGCCTCATGGCCGGCGGCGCGCCGTCCCTGGCGAACTACGCCCGCGTGCTGCTCGACCAGTATCACTGGGACGTCCTGGCGGTGACCTTCCGGATCGCCGCGCTGACCACGCTGGCCGTCACGCTGCTGGGATATCCGCTGGCCTATTATCTGGTGCGGGTGGTGTCGTCGAACGCCTTGCGGCGAAGCTGCGTCATCCTGCTGCTGCTGCCGCTGTTCACCAGCAACATCGTCCGCTCCTTCGGGTGGATGATCCTGCTCGGCCGCAACGGTCTGGTCAACGACACGCTGGTCGGGATCGGGCTGCTGGACCGGCCGGTCCGCTTCCTCGGCACCGAGACGGGCATCGTGATCGGCCTCGTCTATATCCTCCTGCCCTTCATCGTCCTGGCAGTCGGCAACGCGCTGGCCACTGTGGATCCGACGCTGGAGGAGGCCTCGGCCGATCTCGGCTCCAGCCCCTTCACCACCTTCTGGACCGTGACCTTCCCGCTGTGCCTTCCCGGCCTGATCGCGGGCGTGATCATGGTCTTCACGCTGGCGGCGAGCGCCTATGTGACGCCGGCCCTGCTGAGCGGCGGCAAGATCACCGTCTTCCCGATGCTGATCTTCCAGCAATACAGCACGGTGTTCGACGTCCATTACGGCGGCGCGCTCAGCATCACCCTCCTGGTCGTCACGCTGGTGCTGGTGGCGCTGGCCGGGCGGATCGGCAACGGCGGAGGCAACCGGTCATGATCGCGCGCATTCTCCTGCGGATCGTCGCCTGGGCGGTGATGGCCTATCTGGTGCTGCCGCTCGTGGTCATCGTCGGCGCGTCGCTGACCGCCACCAGCTATCTCGCCTTCCCGCCGCAGGGCCTTACGCTGGACTGGTACGGGCGGATGCTGGCCGACACCTCCTACGTGGCGGCCTTCGGGATTAGCACGGCGCTGGCGCTGGCGGCCACGGCAGGGGCGGTGCTGCTCGCCCTGCCGGCGGCCCTGGCCATCGCGCGCTACGATTTTCCGGCCAAGCGGACGCTGCTGTCGCTGCTGATGTCGCCGCTGGTGCTGCCGCACGTGGTGCTGGGCGCGGCCCTGCTGCAATATTGCGCTGCCCTGGGCCTGATGCGCAGCTTCGCGGCCCTGCTGGTCGGCCATGTGGTGATCGTGACGCCCTTCGTGCTGCGCTCCGTCCTGCCGCAATTGACGCCCGAGCAGCGCGCCCTGGAGGAGGCTTCGGCCGATCTCGGCGCCCGGCCCTTCGAGACTTTCCTGCTGGTGGTCCTGCCGCAGATCCGCGGCGGACTGACGAGCGGGGCGATCTTCGCCTTCATCTCGTCCTGGATCAACGTCGAGCTCAGCATCTTCAACACCACCGCCGAGCTGACGACGATCCCGGTCAAGCTGTTCAACTATGTCCAGTACACCATCGACCCGGTCATCGCCGCAGTCTCGTCGATCACCATCGCGGTGGCGGCGGTCACCATCGTTCTTCTCGACCTGACCGTGGGGCTCCACGTGCTGTCGAAGCGGCGCTGACCCCGTCCCGGTCCTCCATCCCCTTTCTTCCCGCCAACACCCCGAGAGGCCCCAAGTCATGCGCAAGCAAGACGTGTTCGACGTTGTCTACACCCATACCGAGGGTGAGCCGCTCTGCATCGTCCACAGCGGCATTCCCTATCCTCCCGGCTCCAGCATCCTGGAGAAGCGCCAGTTCCTGGAAACCCACTACGACTGGCTGCGCTGCGCCCTGATGCGCGAACCGCGCGGGCACAAGGACATGTTCGGTGTCTTCCTGACGCCCCCGTCCGGTCCGGATGCCGACGCCGGGCTGATCTACATCGACGGCACCCAGTATTCGCACATGTGCGGGCACGGCACGATTGCGGTGGCCATGGCCATGGTGGCGCTGGGGCTGGTCCGGCGCGGCGAGGGCGACCGCACCACCATCCGCTTCGAGACCACCGCCGGCCTCGTGGTGGCCGAGGTGGCGACGGACGGCGACGCCGTGCTGTGGACCCGGTTCGAGAATGTGCCGGCCTATGTCGCAGCCCAGGACGTGGCTTTCGAGCTGCCCGAGATCGGCCCCCTGAAGGCCGACATCGTGTGGGGCGGCAATTATTTCGGCATCATCGACCTGACCGGCACCGCGCTCCGCATCGGTCCGGAGAACGGCACGGCGCTGTCGCGCTACGGCGTGCTGGCGCGCGAGCAGCTGCGCCAGAAGGTTGCCATCCAGCACCCGGCCTCGGCCCACATCAACAACTTCAACTTCGTGACCTTCTGGCATGAGCCGACCATCGAGGGCGCCTTCTACAAGAACGTCCATGTGTTCAGCGCCGGCCAGCTGGACCGCTCGCCGGGCGGCACCGGCACCAGCGCCATGATGGCGATGTTCGAGGCGCGCGGCAAAATGACCATCGGCCAGACGATCCGCTCCGAGGGCTTGCTGGGCAGCGGTACCTTTGAAGGCTGCCTGCTCGGCGAGACCCGCCTGAACGGCGTGCGCGCGGTGCGGCCGACCGTCAAGGGCACCGCCAGCATCCTGGGGACGGCCCGCTGGGTCATCGACCGCAACGACCCTGTCGGATCGGGTTTCCTCGTCGCCTGATAAAGCCGGCGGCAGCCCCGGTCCATTGGAACCTGGGCTGCCGCCGATCGACGTTGGGGCACAGTTCGGTTCCGTCAGGTCTCCCTCGGTGAGCAGCTGCTAGCTTGGCTTCCCAAGCATGCCGGCCAGCGCCTGCATGAAGCGGTCTGCGGCCTCAAGCTGCGACGCTTCGATGAACTCGTCAGGCTTATGGCCCTGTTCCATCGACCCTGGGCCGCAGACGATGGTCGGGTAGCCCGCCCGGCTGTAATGGCCGGCCTCGGTGGTATAGGCGACGACGGCGCTGTCGTTGTCGCCGGTGATTCGCCGTACGATCGCAGCGATGTCGGAGCCGGGGTCGGCGACGAGTCCGGGGGTATCGCAGAACACGGAAAACGTGATCCCGGTTTCAGGAGCGACGGCGCGCATCTCCGGCTCCAGCACGTCGCGGCAATAGCGTTCGACGGATTGCAGGATGCGATGGGGATCCTCGGTCGGCAGATGGCGGATCTCCAGGTCGAACCGGCAATCCCGCGGCACGATGTTGAAGGCGGTGCCGCCTTGCACCGTGCCGACATGCAGCGTGGTCGAGGACGGGGCGAAGCGGTGGTCGAACGGCCCCTCCTTGTATCGCCGCTCGGTCTCCCGCCGGACGAAATCGATGACCCTGGCGGCATACTGGACGGCATTGACGCCCTCCGGGGCCATTGAGCTATGACATTCCAGACCGCGAACATGCCCGCGGGCACACAGGATGCCCTTATGTCCGACCACCAGCTTCATCATGGTCGGTTCGCCGACGATGCAGGCGGCCGGTCGGATACCGAGCCGGTCGATCGCCTCCAGCAGGCTCGGCATACCGAGGCAGCCGATCTCCTCATCGTAGGAGAAGGCGAGATGCACCGGTCGGTCGAGCGCCGCCGCCTTGAAGCGCTCCACCGCATTCAGCGCGACCGCGATGAACCCCTTCATGTCGGCGGTGCCGCGGCCGTAGAGCCTGCCGTCGCGTTCGGTCAGGGTGAAAGGATCGCTGGTCCAGGGCTGGCCGTCCACCGGCACCACGTCGGTATGGCCGGACAGCACGATGCCGCCGTCGCGGTCGGGGCCGATGGTCGCCCACAGATGTGCCTTGGTCCCGGTCCCGTCACGAATCACCTCGGAACGGATGCCGTGCTGCTCCAGGTAGCCGCGAACCCAGTCGATCAAAGCCAGGTTGGACGTCGAACTGACCGTGTTGAAGCCGACCAGATGGGCCAGGATGTCTCTGCTCGTCATGACACTCTCCGATAACAGTGCGGCTTGGCAGCCATCGCCCGTGGCCATCCCGGGGGTCATCCCAGGGGTCATCTCCAACGTCATCCCGAAGTCATGACGGCTTCTTGCCGCGGCCATTCCGCGCAACGATCTCGCCGACGATGCCGCGGCGGAAGACCAGCACGCAGACGACGAAGATGCAGCCGATCACCACCGGCACCGGCAGGCTGGTGGAGGCGAGATAGCTTTCCAGCGTCACCACCAGCCCGGCACCGACCACCGGCCCGAACAAAGTGCCCATGCCGCCCAGCAGCGTCATCAGCACCACCTCTCCCGACATCTGCCATGTCACGTCGGTCAGGCTGGCGAGCTGGAACACCAAAGCCTTGGTGCCGCCGGCAAGCCCTGCCAGCGAGGCCGACAGCACGAAGGCCACCAGCTTGTAGCGGTCGGTGCGGTAGCCGAGCGACACCGCCCGCGGCTCGTTCTCGCGGATCGCCTTCAACACCTGGCCGAAGGGCGAATGCACCGTGCGCCAGATCAGGGCGAAGCCGGCGACGAAGATCGCCAGCACGGTGTAGTACATGGTCAGCGGCTGGCCGAGGTCGAACAGCCCGAACAGGGTGCCGCGCGGCACGCCCTGGATGCCGTCCTCGCCATGGGTGAAGGGAAGCTGGAGCGCCAGGAAGAACACCATCTGGCTCAGCGCCAGCGTGATCATGGCGAAATAGATGCCCTGGCGGCGGATGGCGATCAGGCCGAAAACCAACCCCATCAGGCCTGCGGCCGCGGTGGCGGCGAGCAGCCCGAACTCCGGCGCCCAACCCCATTCCTTCACCGTGTGGGCGGCGATGTAGGCCGCACCGCCGAAGAAGGCGGCATGGCCGAAGCTGAGCAGGCCGGCGAAGCCGATCAGCAGGTTGAAGGCGCAGGCGAACAGCGCGAAGCACAGCACCTTCATCAGGAAGACGGGATAGAGCGCATAGGGCGCCAGGACTGCCAGCAGCAGCCCGGCCCCGGCCAGCAGGATCTTCGGCGAGCCGCCATACATGACGATACCTTCGTGCAGTGTGTCCCTGGTTTGCATGGTCATGGCTTATCTCTCCCGTCCGAACAGACCGGCCGGCTTCACCATCAGCACCACGGCCATGATGACGAACACGACGATGTTGGAGGCCTCGGGGTAGACCACCTTGGTCAGCCCCTCCAGCAGTCCCAGCCCGAGCCCGGTGAGGATGGCGCCGAGGATCGAGCCCATGCCGCCGATCACCACCACCGCGAACACCACGATGATCAGGTTCGACCCCATCAGCGGCGACACCTGGTAGATCGGTGCGGCCAGCACGCCGGCCAGACCGGCCAGCGCCACGCCGAAGCCGTAGGTCAGCGACACCATCACCGGCACATTGATGCCGAAGGCCTGCACCAGCGTCGGGTTCTCCGTCGCCGCCCGCAGATAGGCCCCGAGCTTGGTCCGCTCGATGGCGAACCAGGTGCCGAGGCATACCAGAAGCGAGGCCACCACCACCCAGCCGCGGTAGGTCGGCAGATACATGAAGCCGAGGTTGGTGCCGCCCTTCAGCAGGTCGGGGATCGGATAGGGCTGGCCCGACACGCCATACTGGTGGCGGAAGGCGCCCTCGAAGATCAGCGCCAGCCCGAAGGTCAGCAGCAGCCCATAGAGATGGTCGACCTTGTAGAGCCGGCGCAGCATGGTGCGCTCCAGCACCAGCCCGACGGCGCCGACCGCCAGCGGCGCCAGCACCAGCGCCCCCCAATAGCCGACGCCGGCATAGCTCAGCAGCAGCCACGCCACGAAGGCGCCGACCATGTACAAGGCGCCATGCGCCATGTTGACGACGTTGAGCATGCCGAAGATCACCGCCAGCCCCAGGCTGAGCAGCGCATAGAAGGAGCCGTTGATCAGGCCGAGCAGAAGCTGGCCGAACAGGGCTTGCGGCGGAATGCCGAACAGGTGCGACATCGGACGGTCCTCTCCCGCTCACACGCCGAGATAGGTGTGCAGCTTGTCCATGTTGGCGTGGAGCTGGTCGTTGGGGATCATGTCGACCACATGGCCTTCCTCCATCACGTAATGGCGGTCGGCGATGGTGGCGGCGAAGCGGAAGTTCTGCTCGACCAGCACGATGGTGAAACCGCGCGCCTTGAGCGCCCGCACCGCGACACCGATCTGCTCGATGATGACCGGAGCCAGACCCTCGGTCGGCTCGTCCAGCAGGATCAGATTGGCGCCGGTGCGCAGGATGCGGGCGATGGCCAGCATCTGCTGCTCGCCGCCCGACAGCCGCGTGCCCTGGGTCGAGCCGCGGCCCTTCAGGTTGGGGAACAGCTCATGGATCTGCGGGACCGTCATCCCGCCTTCCTTGACCACCGGCGGCAGCGTCAGGTTCTCGTCCACGCTGAGGCTGGAGAAGATGCCGCGCTCCTCCGGCACATAGCCGATGCCGAGGCGGGGGATCTTGTGCTGGGCCATGCCGATCAGCTCGGTGCCCTGGAAGCGGATCGAGCCGGTGCGCTTGCCCATGATGCCCATGATGGCGCGCATGGTCGAGGTCTTGCCGGCGCCGTTGCGGCCCAGCAGCGTCACCACCTCGCCCTGCCGCACCTCCAGGCTGACGCCGTGCAGCACATGGCTCTCGCCATAGAAGCCGTGCAGGTCGGCGATCTCCAGCATCGCCGTTCCCACTTGGGCGGTCTTGGTGTTCATCCCGTCAGGCATGTCCGGTCCCCCCCGTGCCCATATATGCTTCCATCACCTGCGGGTTCTTCGAGACGACCTCGTAGGGCCCCTCCGCCAGGATCTCGCCGCGGCGGAGCACGGTGATGGTGTCCGACAGGTGGGCGACGACCGACAGATTGTGCTCCACCATCAGAACGGTGCGGTCGGCGGCGACGCGCTTGATCAGGGCGGCGGTGCCTTCGATGTCCTCATGGCCCATGCCGGCCAGCGGCTCGTCGAGCAGCATCACCTCCGGGTCGAGCGCCAGCGTGGTGGCGATCTCCAGCGCGCGTTTGCGGCCATAGGGCAGCTCGGCCGCCAGATGGCCGGCCCAGGGGGTGAGGTTCACCGCCTCGATCAGCTCCAGCGCCCGGTCGTGCAGGTCGTAGAGCGACGATTCGGACTTCCAGAAATGGAAGCTGGTGCCGAGCGGCCGTTGCAGCGCGACACGGACATTCTCCAGCACGCTCAGATGCGGGAAGACGGCCGAGATCTGGAAGGAGCGGACCAGACCCATCAGGGCGATGTCGGCGGGCTTGGTGCGGGTGATGTCGCGGCCCTTGTAGAGGATCTGGCCGCGGGTGGGGGTGAGGAACTTGGTCAGCAGGTTGAACACCGTGCTCTTGCCGGCGCCGTTCGGGCCGATCAGCGCGTGGATGGTGCCGCGGCGAACCTGGAGGTTCACATCCCGAACCGCCACGAAGCCCTTGAACTCCTTCGTCAGACCACGCGCTTCCAGGATGATGG
>NZ_JBSNCI010000002.1:2732500-2843439 GCF_058780665.1 Azospirillum sp. UENF 112521 | reverse complement strand
TTTCGCATTTATCGTGAAACGCTTTCGCGTTTTTCGTGCGCCGCTTCAGAACGTTTCCTTATGGACCTTCCACTCACCGAGCGCTAAACAGTGGACGCGAAGGAAACACCGTAATGAAATCTATGCCTCGAATTTTTCAAGGCGACACCCTCGTCATCGCCAGCCACAACAAGGGCAAGGTGCGCGAGATCGCCGAGTTGCTCGGCCCCTATGTCGCCACCTTCACCGCGGCCGGGGAGCTGGGCCTGCCCGAGCCTGAGGAAACCGGCACGACCTTCATCGCCAATGCGGAGCTGAAGGCCAAGGCCGCCGCCGCCGCCGGCCATGTGGCGCTCGCCGACGACAGCGGGCTGGTGGTGCCGGCGCTGAACGGCGATCCCGGCATCTACTCCGCCCGCTGGGCCGGCCCGTCCAAGGACTTCGCCATGGCGATGCAAAAGGTCGAGGACGGTCTGGCCGGCAAGTCCGACCGCAGCGCCTATTTCGTCTGTGCCCTGTCGCTCGCCTGGCCGGACGGCCATGTCGAGAGTGTGGAGGGCCGCTGCTATGGCACGCTGGTGTGGCCGCCGCGCGGGCCGCATGGCTTCGGCTACGACCCGATGTTCCTGCCCGACGGGCACGGGCTGACCTTCGGCGAGATGGACCCGGCGAAGAAGCATGAGATGAGCCACCGCGCCGACGCCTTCCGCCAGCTGGTGGAGCGGTGCTTCCGGTGAGCGGTTCTGATCCCGGTTTTGCCGTCTACGTCCATTGGCCCTTCTGCAAGTCGAAGTGCCCCTACTGCGATTTCAACAGCCATGTCCGCGAGCGGGTCGATCATGACCGCTGGCGGGCCGGGCTGCTGCGCGAGCTGGACCATTACGCCGACCTGACAGCCGGGCGCACCGTCACCTCGATCTTCTTCGGCGGCGGCACCCCGTCGCTGATGGAGCCCGCCACCGTCGCCGCCATCGTCGACCGTGTGGCCCAGCGCTGGACGGTCGCCGAGCGGTTGGAGGTGACGCTGGAGGCCAACCCGACCTCAGTCGAGGCCGACAAGTTCCGCGCCTTCCGCAGCGCCGGGATCGACCGCGTCTCGCTGGGCATCCAGGCGCTGGACGACGCCAGCCTGAAGTTCCTCGGCCGCGAGCACAACGCGGCGGAGGCGACCGGCGCCATAGACCTGGCAGCGCGGATTTTCGACCGCTTCTCCTTCGACCTGATCTATGCCCGTCCCGGCCAGACGGTGGCGGCCTGGCAGGCGGAGCTGGCGCGGGCGCTGGACTACGCGGTCGGCCACCTGTCGGTCTATCAGCTGACCATCGAGCAGGGCACGGCCTTCTATCCGCTCCATGCCCGCGGCGATCTGGTGCTGCCCGACGAGGATCTGGCCGGCGATCTCTATGAGGCGACGCAGAGCCAGCTGACGGCGGCCGGGCTGCCGGCCTACGAGATTTCCAACCATGCCCGTCCGGGTGAGGAAAGCCGCCACAATCTGACCTACTGGCGCTATGGCGACTATGTCGGCATCGGTCCCGGTGCCCATGGCCGGCTGACGCTTGACGGCGGGAAATTCGCCACCCGCGCCCACCGCGCCCCGGAGATTTGGCTGGAGCGGGTGGAGCGCGACGGTCATGGCGCCGCCGCTCCCGACCCCATCGACCGCGACGCCCGCGGGACCGAGCTGATGATGATGGGGCTGCGCCTGACCGAAGGCGTGCGGCTTGCCCGTCTGGCGGAGGAGACCGGACGGACTTTGGACGATTTCGTCGATCCGGCGGCCATGTCCCGTCTGATCGACGGCGGTTTCCTCGCTCGCGATGCCGACCGTCTGGTTGCCACACCGGAGGGGCTACAGCGTCTGAACGCGGTGCTCGGCGCAATTCTGGCGTAAAATCGCTCAGCTCCACCGGGGAAAGGGCATGGCATGCTCATCACTCTGATCGTCGCCGCCGCAACGAACGACGTGATCGGCCGCGACGGCCGGCTTCCCTGGACCCTACCCAGCGACCTGCGCCGGTTCAAGGACCTGACGATGGGCAAGCCGATCCTGATGGGCCGGAAGACCTGGGAGTCGCTGCCGCGCCGTCCGCTTCCCGGCCGGGACAATCTGGTGATCAGCCGCCAAGCCGAAGTTGGCGAAAAGGACGGCGCCCGCTGGTTCAACGGGCTGGGTGCGGCGGTGTCGTGGGCGCAGGAGTCCGGCGCCGCCGAACTCTGCGTCATCGGCGGCGCCGCCCTGTTCCGCGAGACGATGCCGATCGCCGACAGCCTGCACCTGACCCGCATCGAAAGCGCCATCGAGGGCGACACGCTGATGCCGCCGATCGGAACGGACTGGGCCGAGGTGTGGTCGAGCGCGCCCATGGAAGAGAACGGGCTGATCTACCGCTACATCGACTTCGCGAAGGAGAGGGGGTAGGGGGCGCGAACACCCCCGACAAAGCCCCGTTACTCTTCCCCGCCCAGCCGGTGCAGCACATCGTCCAGCTGGTCGAGCGTCTGGTAGTGGATGGTGATCGTCCCGCGCTGTCCCTGCGGGTTGATGGCGACCTTCAAGCCGATGCGGGCGGAGATCTCCTCCTCCAGATTGATCAGGTCGACGTCCTTCATTGCAGGCGCCGATCCAGCTCCGCCGGCCGCGGCCTTGCCCTTCTTCGCCTTGGGCTGGTCGCCGCGCATCAGGTCTTCGGTCTGGCGCACGTTCAGGCCGCGGGTGACCACCTCGCGGGCGACGGCGGCCGGATCCGGGGCGGTCAGCAGGGCACGGGCATGGCCGGCGGTCAGCGCGCCGTCCTGCACCATCGACTTGACCGGCTCCGGCAAGGCCAGCAGGCGCATCATGTTGGCGACATGGCTGCGGCTCTTGCCGACGGCGCGGGCCAGATCCTCCTGCGTGTGCTCGAACTCCTCCATCAGGCGGCGATAGCCTTCCGCCTCTTCCAGAGGGGTCAGATCCTGGCGCTGGATGTTCTCGATCAGCGCGATTTCCAGCGCCTCGCGGTCGCTGAGATCGCGGATGATGACCGGCACCTCGTGCAGGCCGGCGATCTGCGCCGCGCGCCAGCGGCGTTCGCCGGCGATCAGCTCATAGGAATTAGCGTCCTCGGCGTCGCGGCGGACCAGCAGCGGCTGGAGGATGCCCTTGTCGCGGATGGACTCGACGAGGCCCTGGATCGCCTCGTCGTCGAACTTCCGCCGCGGCTGGTACTTGCCGGGATGGACGAACTCGATCGGCACCTGCTTGGACTGCCGCACCTTGTCGAGCGCCGAGTAATCCTCGGTCGCTTCGCCGAACAGCGCGGACAGGCCGCGGCCCAGGCTGGCGCGGCGGGCGCCGCCTTGTTTGGTGTCGTCGATCATGCGGTCAGTCTCTTCTCACGGCGAAGCACCTCGCCCGCCAGATGGATGTAGGCCTGAGATCCGGGGCAGCGCATGTCGTAGATCAGCACCGGCTTGCCGTGGGACGGCGCCTCCGAGACCTTGACGTTGCGCGGGATCACGGTGTCGTACACCTTCTCCCCGAAGAAGCCGCGGACATCCGCCGCGACCATGTCCGACAGGTTGTTGCGCTTGTCGAACATGGTCAGCACGACGCCGTGGATGTCGAGGTTGGGGTTGAAGGCGCGCTTCACCCGCTCGATGGTGCGGACCAGATGGCTGAGACCTTCCAGCGCATAGAACTCGCACTGGAGCGGGACCATCACCGCATGCGACGCGACCAGCGCGTTCAGCGTCAGCAATCCCAGCGCCGGCGGGCAGTCGATCAGGACGTAATCGTATTCCAGCGCGCTGTTGGCGACGGCCTCGCGCAGGCGGAACTCGCGGCGCTCGGCGCCGACCAGCTCGATCTCGGCACCCGACAGATCGACCGACGAGGTGATGATCGACAGGTTAGGCACGGAGGAGGGAGTGGCGGCCTCCTCCAGCGACACGTCGTCGAACAGCACGTCGTAGATGCCGACGCGGCGGTCGGAGCGGGGGATGCCGAGACCGGTGGATGCGTTGCCCTGCGGGTCGAGGTCGATCACCAGCACCCGCTTGCCGATGACGGCGAGCGCGGTGGCGAGGTTGATCGTCGTCGTGGTCTTGCCCACGCCGCCCTTCTGGTTGGCAATCGCAACCACGCGGGCAAGGGGACGGGTGACGGCAGACATGGCAGCCTCTCGGGAGTCCGGTTGGCGGGAAGAGGGCGGGGGAACGGTGTCAGGCACGGTCTTCACGCACGCTCAAGATGGCTCACACGCAGGATGGTCCCGCTCGGATCGGTGCGGCTGTCGAATCGCTCAGGAACCAGTGTCCAATATTGCGTTGCAGCGGTCAATTCGTCGTCCAGTGCCGCGCCCTTCAGGAACAGGCACTTGCCGCGCGATCCGATGAAGGGATGGGCCCAGCCGAACAGGTCGGCCAACGGCGCCAGGGCGCGGGCGGTGACGACATCGGCCTCGATGCCGGTGACGGTTTCGATCCGCTTGGTGTGGACGGTGACCGGAGCTTCGCAGACCCGGGCGACCTCGCGCAGGAAGGCGCATTTGCGCACGTCGCTCTCGATCAGATGCACCTGCGGCACGCCGAGAATGGAGAGCACCAGACCGGGGAAGCCGGCACCGCTGCCGAGATCGACCAGCACCTGCACACCGTCCGGCAGCAAAGGGTAGAGCTGGGCGGAGTCGAGGAAATGGCGCTTCCAGGTGTCCGGCAGGGTGGAGGGGCCGACGAGATTGATCTTCGGCTGCCACTTGCGCAGCAGACCGTCATACGCGATCAGGCGGTCGAGCGTTTCACGTGAAACACCGGTGGCCTCCTGAAATGCAACCGCATCGAACCCGCTCATTCCGCGGCCACCCCGGAGGCGTCAATTTCGGACGACCCCGCATCGCGGCGCTTCACATGGCGCAGCAGGGCGACCAGAGCCGCCGGGGTCATGCCGGGAATGCGCGCGGCGGCACCCAGCGTCGCCGGACGTGACTGGCGCAGCTTCTGCCGGATTTCGGCGGACAGGCTGCCGATGCCATCGACATCGAGATCGTCGGGCAGGGCGAGGGACTCGTCCTTGCGGAAGGCGCGGATATCGGCCTCCTGCCGGCCGAGATAGCCGGCATATTTGCCGTCGATCTCCAGCTGCTCGGCGATCTCGGGCGCGATCCCGCCAAGCTCCGGCCACAGGCGGGCGAGAGTGGCGAGGTCGATGTCGGGATAGCGCAGCAGGTCGGCGGCGCTGCGGCGCACGCCATCCTGATTGACCGCGACGCCCTGGCGGGACAGCTCGACCGGCGTCGCCTGCAGCGACGCGACCAGGGCACGCCCGGCGGACAGGGCGGCGCTCTTGGCGGCAAAGACATCGCGGCGCTCGGAGCCGACGCAGCCGATGGCGACGCCCTTGGCGGTCAGACGCTGGTCGGCATTGTCGGCGCGCAGCAGCAGCCGGTATTCGGCACGCGAGGTGAACATGCGGTAGGGCTCGTTGGTGCCCCGGCCGATCAGGTCGTCGATCAGCACGCCGATATAGGCGTCGGCCCGGTCGAGCACGAAGCCGTCCGCATTGCCGCCCGCCGCCAGCGCCGCGTTGATGCCGGCCATCAGCCCCTGGGCCGCCGCTTCCTCATAGCCGGTGGTGCCGTTGATCTGTCCGGCTAGGAACAGGCGCGGCGCCCGGCGGGTCTCCAGAGTCGGCTTCAGCTCGCGCGGATCGACATAGTCGTATTCGATGGCGTAGCCGGGGCGGATCAACACCACCTTCTCCAGCCCCGGCATGCTGGCGAGGATGCCGAGCTGCACGTCGCGGGGCAGGGAGGTCGAAATGCCGTTCGGGTAGACGGTGGGATCGTCCAGCCCTTCCGGTTCGAGGAAGATCTGGTGCTTCTCCTTCTCGGCGAAGCGGACGACCTTGTCCTCGATGGAGGGGCAATAACGCGGACCGGTGCCGGTGATCTGGCCGGAATACATCGGGGCGCGGTGCAGGTTGGCGCGGATCAGCGCATGGGCCTCATGCGTCGTCCAGGTGATCGCGCAATCGATCTGCGGCGTGTCGATCCGCTCGGTCATGTAGGAGAAGGGCGGCGGCGGCATGTCGCCGGGCTGCTTCTCCAGCGCGTCCCAATCGATGGTGCGCCCGTCGAGCCGCGGCGGGGTGCCGGTCTTCAGACGGCCGAGCGGGAAGCCGAGACGGGCCAGCGTGTCGGACAGGCCGATGGACGGCGCCTCGTCGACACGGCCGGCGGGGGTGCGCTCCTCACCGATGTGGATCAGGCCGCGCAGGAAGGTGCCAGTGGTCAGCACCACGGCGCCGGCGCGGATGGACTCGCCGGCACCGGTGACGACGCCGACGATGCGCTTCTCCTCGTCGACGATCAGGTCCTCGGCGCCGCCGGCCTCGATGAACAGGTTTTCCTGCTCGGCCAGCAAAGCCTGCATCGCCTGCCGGTAAAGCTTGCGGTCGGCCTGGGCGCGCGGGCCGCGGACGGCGGGGCCCTTGCTACGGTTCAGGATGCGGAACTGGATGCCTCCGCGGTCGATGGCCTTCGCCATCACCCCGTCCAGCGCATCGATCTCCCGCACCAGATGGCCCTTGGCCAAGCCGCCGATGGCGGGATTGCAGGACATCTCGCCGATGGTTTCGACCTTGTGGGTCAGCAGGAGCGTGCGCGCACCCATGCGCGCTGCCGCCGCGGCAGCCTCACAGCCGGCGTGACCGCCGCCGACAACGATGACATCATAGCTTCGCATGTGCGGGACCATAGCGGAACGGCGGCACGGATCCAAGAGGAAGGCGGGGAGGCAGGCAGGGAGGCGGACAGGGACAAGTGCCGCAGGTCAGCCCTGTTTCACGTGAAACACGCGGCCGTTGGCCATCCTCATTTGCCGATGCAGAAGTCCCGGAAGATCACGTCCAGCAAATCCTCGACATCGACGCGCCCGGTGATGCGCCCCAGCGCCCGGCTGGCGAGACGCACATCCTCCGCCGCCAGTTCGGGCAGCGGCGCGTCCAACGCCCGCAGCAAAGACTCCCGGCACTCGGTCAGCGCGGCGCGATGACGGGCACGGGTCAGCGACGGCGCGCTGCCGATGGCAAGCCGGTCGGCGCTGAACTCCGTCAACTTCTCTTCCAACGACTTCAGCCCGGCACCGGTCTGGGCGGAGACCAGGATCGGCGACAGATCCGGGCGCAGATCGGTGACGGCAGCAAGATCCGTCTTGTTGAAGACCACCACCGTATCGCGGTCGATCAGGTCCAGCGTCGCCGGGTCGAGATCGGGCAGGGTGGCGGCATCGAACACCGCGACCTTCACGTCAGCGCGGGCGGCGCGGTCCCGGGCACGGCGGATGCCTTCCTCCTCGACCTCGTCGGCGGCGGCCTCCCGCAGCCCGGCGGTGTCGGCCAGCACGACGGGATAACCGCCGAGGTCGAGATGCACCTCGATGATGTCGCGGGTGGTGCCGGCGCGGGCGGAGACGATGGCGGCGTCCCGGCGGGCCAGCGCGTTCAGCAGGCTCGACTTGCCGGCATTGGGCGCGCCGACGATGGCGATGTGCAGCCCTTCGCGCAGACGCTCGCCACGGCCGCCGTCATCGAGATGGCTGGCGATCTCCCCGGCCAGACCGGCGATCACCGGACGGACGGCGTCGGCGACGCCGCCGGGCAGGTCGTCCTCGGCGAAGTCGATGTCGGCCTCGATGTGGGCGAGGGCACGGGTCAACCGCTCCCGCCAGCCGTCATAGAGCTTGCCGAGCGCGCCCTCCATCTGCCGCAAGGCCTGCCGGCGCTGCGCGGTGGTCTCGGCGTCGATCAGGTCGGCGACCGCCTCGGCCTCCGTCAGGTCGAGCTTGCCGTTCTCGAAGGCGCGGCGGGTGAACTCGCCGGGCTCGGCCAGCCGCAGGCCGGGCAGGGTGGCCAGCGCCTCGGTCACGCCGGTGACGACGGCGCGGCCGCCATGCAGATGCAGTTCAACCACATCCTCGCCGGTGAAGCTGGCGGGAGCGCTGAAGCGCAGGACCAGTGCGTCGTCGAGCGCATCGCCGCTCTTCGGATCGCGCAGCTTGGTCAGCACGGCGCGGCGCGGCGCGGGCAGGGAGCGGCCGGTCAGGACGGCGAGGGCGGATCCGGCCCCGGGCCCCGAAATGCGAACCACCGCCACACCGGATCGTCCGGGGGCGGTGGCGAGCGCGTAGATGGTGTCGGTGGACATCGGCGGAGGATCAGCCCTGCTGCTCGGGCCGCAGTTCGCGCTGCTCCGGCGTCAGCATCAGCCGCTCGACCCGGCGGCCTTCGACCAGATGGGTCTGGAGGATTTCGTCGACGTCACCGGTGCTGCGGTAGGTGTACCAGACGCCGTCCGGATAGATCACCAGCGTCGGTCCCAGCTCGCAGCGGTCGAGACAGCCGGCGGAATTGATCCGCACCTTGCCGTCGAAGCCGAGTTCGCGGGCGCGGGCCTTCATATAGTCGCGCAGCTTCTCCGACCCGTGGGCGGCGCAGGATCCGCGCCGGTGGCCGTCGGGCCGGCGGTTGGTGCAGCAGAAGACATGGGCTTCGAAGTAAGGCTTCTGGGACTCAATGGGACGGTCGGTCACTTTCTTCCTTCCTGGCCCAGGGCCGAGGCCATCTGGGACCAAAACATCTTCTGCATCTGCTCCATGCCCTGGATGCCGGCGGGCAGCCAGGTCTTGAGCATGGTCTCCGGGTCCATCGCCTGGAGGTTGGCACGCATCCGTTCCTGGATCTCGTGCATCATGGCATCCTGCATCGGCTTCACGTCGGGCAGGCCGAGGAAGTGCCGGGCCTCGTCCGGGGTGCAGTCGATGTCGACGGTGATTTTCATGGGGACCCCCTCCAGAGCCGGAGCCGGCACCCGTGGAGGGAGCTGTCCGGCCAATGGCCCTTGTTGATTTTGGGGTTGAGCGCCGCGGCGGCTCATGCCCCACTATACAGATAGGATGCACTGGCGCAACGCCACCCCGGCGCCACCTATTGTCCAACGACACACCAACAGATCGGACACCGCCATGCCCGCCACTCCGTTGGGCGCGAACCTGCTAGGCCGGGAGACCAGCCCCTATCTGCTGCAGCACAAGGACAACCCGGTGCACTGGATGCCCTGGGGCCCGGAGGCCTTCGCCCGTGCCAAGGCGGAGAACAAGCCGGTGCTGCTGTCGGTCGGCTATGCCGCCTGCCACTGGTGCCACGTGATGGCGCATGAAAGCTTCGAGAATCCCGAGATCGCCGGGTTGATGAACGAGCTGTTCGTCAACATCAAGGTCGACCGCGAAGAACGTCCGGACCTCGACACCATCTACCAGTCGGCCCTGGCGCTGCTGGGACAGCAGGGCGGCTGGCCGCTGACCATGTTCCTGACGCCGGATGCCGAGCCCTTCTGGGGCGGCACCTATTTCCCGCCGGCGGCACGCTATGGCCGCGCCGGCTTCCCCGACGTGCTGCACGGCATCGCCGACACCTACGCCAACGAACAGGACAAGGTCGTCAAGAATGTCGACGCGCTGAAATCGGCGCTCGCCGGCATGGGGGAGAACCGCTCGGCCGGTGCAGTCGATGCCGCGGTGCTGGACCAGGTGGCGCAACGGCTGCTGCGCGAGGTCGACCCCATCCATGGCGGCATTGGCAGCGCGCCGAAATTCCCGCAGGTGCCGCTGTTCGAGTTGCTGTGGCGGGCTTGGCAGCGGACCGGGCGCGATCCCTTCCGCGAGGCGGTGACCCACACGCTGGCCAACATGGCGCAGGGCGGCATCTACGACCATCTCGGCGGCGGCTTCGCCCGCTATTCGGTCGACGAACGCTGGCTGGTCCCGCATTTCGAGAAGATGCTCTACGACAACGCCGAGCTGCTCGACCTGATGACCCTGGTCTGGCAGGAGACGCGCGACCCGCTGCTGGAGACCCGCATCCGCGAGACGGTCGGCTGGCTGCTGCGCGAGATGATCGCCGACGGCGGCGGCTTCGCCGCGACGCTGGACGCCGACAGCGAGGGCGAGGAGGGGCTCTTCTATATCTGGCAGGAGCATGAGGTCGACCGGCTGCTCGGTCCTGTCCTCGGCGACAACGGGCTGGCGACGTTTAAACGCGTTTACGAGGTGCTGCCCCAGGGCAATTGGGAAGGCGTCACCATCCTGAACCGGCTGGGCGGCCTGACGCTCGCCGACGACGCCACCGAGGCGATGCTCGCCAAGGGCCGGGACATCCTGCTGCGGGCGCGGGCCAAGCGGGTGCGGCCGGGCTGGGACGACAAGGTGCTGGCCGACTGGAACGGCCTGATGATCGCCGCCCTGACCCATGCCGCCCTGGCGCTCGACGAGCCGGAGTGGCTGGACGCCGCCGGGCGCGCCTTCGCCTTCGTCCGTGACCGCATGGATACGGGCGGGCGGCTCTGCCACAGCTGGCGGAACGGGCAGGGCAAGCACACCGGCATGCTGGACGACTATGCCCACATGGCACGCGCCGCCCTGGCGCTGCACGAGGCGACCGGGGATCCGGCGGCGCTCGACCAGGCCAGGGTCTGGGTGGCGACGCTCGACGCCCATTTCTGGGACGGCGCCAACGGCGGCTATTTCTTCACCGCCGACGATGCCGAAGGGCTGATCGTCCGCACCAAGAGCCCGCATGACAACGCCACCCCCAGCGGCAACGGCACCATGCTGGCGGTGCTGACAACTCTGTTCCAGCGCACCGGCGAGGATGCCTACCGCGAGCGGGCGGAAGCGCTCGCCGCCGCCTTCTCCGGCGAGCTGGCGCGCAACTTCTTCCCGCTGCCGACCTTCCTGAACGCGGTGGAGCTGATGACGGCGCCGATGCAGATCGTCATCGTCGGCCCACCCAAAACTGCGGAGACCGAGGCGCTGCGGCGGACGGTGCTGGAGCGCTCGCTGCCCAACCGCATCCTGAGCGTGCTGGCACCGGGGATGGATCTGCCCGCCAACCACCCGGCGCAGGGCAAGGGAATGCGCGACGGGATGGCAACCGCCTATGTCTGCCGCGGCATGACCTGTTCGGCCCCGGTGACGGCGCCGGCGGATCTGGCCGCACTTCTGACGACGAACAGCTGACTTACCGCGGGAGGACCCCATGGCGCGCCTTTCCATCGACAGCCCGCTCGGGCCCCTGATGCTGGCCGGGGACGGATCCGCCCTGACCTCGGTCGGATGGGGCCGTTTCGACCGGGACGAGCCGGACGCCGTGCTGGTCGAGACGGCGCGCCAGCTGGAGGCCTATTTCGCTGGACGGCTCCAGCGCTTCGATCTGCCGCTGAAGCCGGCGGGCACCGCCTTCCGCCAAAGCGTTTGGGAGGCGATGCTGGCGATCCCCTATGGCGGCACCGCCACCTATGGCGGGATGGCGAGGATGCTCGGCAGCGGGCCGCGCGCGGTCGGCGGCGCCTGCGGCGCCAACCCGATCCCCATCGTCATCCCCTGCCACCGGGTGCTGGCCAGCGGCGGCGCTCCCGGCGGCTATTCCGGCCTTGGCGGGCTCGACACCAAGGCCTGGCTGCTGGCGCTGGAGCGCCGGCATGCCGGTGTCGGCCAGGGCAACGGTGCTGCGGCTGAGCAGTTCGCGCTGCTCTGAGCCACGCGGAAATCTCAACGAGCAACCAACGACCAACGACAAAGGAAACCAACCACCATGGTTCACGCGATCCGCATCCATGAGCACGGCGGGCCGGAGGTTCTGCGCTGGGACGAGATCGAGGTGGGAGAGCCCGGTCCGGGACAGGTGCGCATCCGCCAGACCGCGGTCGGGCTGAACTACATCGACACCTATCACCGCTCCGGCGCCTACAAGCTGCCGGATCTGCCGGCGGTGATCGGCATGGCGGGGACCGGCGTGGTCGAGGCGCTGGGTCCAAACGTCACCACCTTGAAGGTCGGCGACCGCGTCGGCTACGCCATGTCGATCGGCGCCTATGCCGAGAGCCGGCTGATCGCCGCCGACCGGCTGGTGCCGCTGCCGAGCTGGCTAGACGAGCAGGCGACCGCCGCCACGCTGCTGCAAGGCTTGACCGCACAGTATCTGCTGCGCAGCACCTATGCGGTCCAGCCCGGCGACACCATCCTGGTGCAGGCCGCCGCCGGCGGGGTGGGGCTGCTGCTGTGCTCCTGGGCCCGGCATCTCGGCGCCACGGTAATCGGCACCGTCGGCTCGGCGGAGAAGGCCGAGCTGGCGAAGGCCCATGGCTGCCATCACACCATCGACTACACCCGCGAGGATTTCGTCGTCCGGGTGAAGGAGCTGACGGACGGGCAGGGCGTGCCGGTCGTCTATGACGGCGTCGGCCGGACGACCTTCCTCAAGGGGCTGGATTGCTTGCGGCCACGCGGGCTGATGGTGCTGTTCGGCGCCGCATCGGGCGCGCCGGAGCCGCTGGATCTCGGGCTGCTGGCGGCGAAGGGATCACTGTATGTGACGCGGCCGACGCTGGCGACCTACACCGCCAAGCGGGAGGATCTGATGGCCTCGGCCGCCGATCTGTTCGACGCGGTGAAAAACGGTGGGGTGACCTTCACCGTCAACCAGCGCTTCGCGCTGAAGGACACCGTCGACGCCCACCGGGCGCTGGAATCGCGGGCGACCACGGGCTCGACGGTGCTGGTGCCCTAAGAGCCGGAGCCGGGGGGCGGAGACCCGGATCTGCCTCCTTACTCCACCGCCCAGAGCGGGTTCTTGATCTTCTTCAGCATCTCCGCATGGGCCGCGGTCTCTTCCTCGCTGACGGCGAAGACGCGGGCTTCGCGGAAGGGGCGGTCGATGCGGACCGGGCTGGCGACGCCGCCTTTCCCTGCCGGACCACCGGCGAAGGACAGGCCGGTCTGCCGGCCGCCCAGCAGCTCCAGATAGACCTCGGCCAGCAGCTGGGCGTCGAGCAGCGCGCCGTGCAGGGTTCGGTTGGAGTTGTCGACGCCGAAGCGCTTGCACAGCGCATCCAGGGTGGCGGGCGAGCCGGGGAACTTCTGCCGGGCCATCAGCAGCGTGTCGACGGCACGATCCTTCGGCATCACCGGATAGCCGGCGATCTTCAGCTCCCAGTTCAGGAAATGCATGTCGAAGGCGGCGTTGTGGATCACCAGCGGCGCGTCGCCGATGAACTTGACGAAGTCGGCGGCGACGTCGTTGAACAGCGGCTTGTCGGCCAGGAACTCCGTGCTCAGCCCATGGACGGCGAAGGCCTCCGGCGGCATGTCGCGCTCGGGGTTCAGATAGACGTGGAAGCGCTCGCCGGTGGCAAGGTGGTTGACCAGCTCGATGCAGCCGATCTCGACCAGCCGATGGCCTTCCTCCGGCTTGAAGCCCGTGGTTTCGGTGTCGAGAACGATTTCACGCATGATGGATTTGCCCTGGTTGATAACCGCGCGGCGGCCAATGCCTGCCCGGCCGCCGCGCCACGTCGCGCACAATGCCCTGAAGCGCCCGCCGCGTCACCAGCCGACCGGCCCCGGTCGGCACGACATAGTCCGCGCGGCGGCGCTTTTCCACATCCGGCATCTGGCGGGCGAGGATGCCGGCGAACTTCTCCGCCGTCATGCCCGGCCGGGCCAGCACGCGGGCACGCTGGACGGCGAAGGGGGCCGAAACCACGACGGTCGCATCGACCCGCCGCTCGCCCCGGGTCTCGAACAGCAGCGGGATGTCCAGCACGGCGATCCCGGCACCGCGACGGGCGGCACGGGCGAGGAAATCGCGCTGCGCCGCCTGGACCATCGGGTGCAGGATCGCTTCCAGCCGCTTCAACGCGTCCGGGTCGCGGAACACCGCGGCCCCCAGCGCCGGCCGGCTGACCGCCCCATCGATCACCACGCCGGGGAAGGCAGCCTCGATGACGGGCACCGCCCGGCCGCCGCGGCCGAGCAGCCCATGCACCACCGCGTCGGAATCGCAGACCGGGGCGCCCATCGCCTTCAGCATGCGGGCGGCGGTGCTCTTGCCCATGCCGATGGAACCGGTCAGGCCCAGCACGATCATGGCCGTCGCCTCAGCCTTCCAGGACGAAACGGGTCAGATCCGGGGTCACCTGCGGCTCGACGCCGAACCAGGCCTTGAAGCCGGGACGCGCCTGATGCAGCAGCATGCCGATGCCGCCGGCCACCCGGTTGCCGCGCGCCTTGGCTTCGGCCAGCAGCGGGGTTTCCAGCGGCACATAGACGATGTCGTTGACGACAGCCGAGACGGGCAGGGCGCGCAAGCTGAGGTCCAGCGCCGGCTGGCCGGCCATGCCCTGGGTCGTGGTGTTGACCAGCAGCGACGCACCGTCGAGCGCGGTTTCACGTGAAACCCAATCAACCACCGTCACGCCGCCATTCAGCCCAGCAGCCGCCAGATCCGCCGCCAGCTCCTCGGCGCGGGCGCGGGTGCGGTTGACCAGACGGACCTCCGGCGCACCGGCGTCGAGCAGGGCGACCACCACGGCGCGGGCGGCACCGCCGGCACCGATCACCACCGCCGGGCCCTGCTCCGCCGTCCAGTCCGGCTGTTCGGCGCGCAGATTCTCGATGAAGCCGAAGCCGTCGGTGTTGCCGCCTTCCAGCGCGCCGTCATCGGCCACCACGATGGTGTTGACGGCTCCCATCCGCCGCGCCGTCCCGTCCAGCCGGTCGACGGTGCGGAAGGCGATCTCCTTCAACGGGACGGTGACGTTGCAGCCGCGGAAGCCCAAAGCGGGCAGGGCGCGGATCGCCTGTTCGGCGCGGTCGGGCGCCACCGCCAGCGGCACATAGGCGCCGTCGATGCCATATTGCCGCAGCCAGAATCCATGCAGCCGGGGAGAGCGCGAATGGCCGATTGGCCAGCCCATCACGCCGGCGATCTTCGCCTTGCCGCTGATCGCTCCAGCATTGCTTGCAGAACCCGCCGTCATTCCCTGCCCACTCCATGCACGCGCAGAAAGCCGAGCAGCGGCAGAAGCGGCAGCCCGAGGATGGTGAAGAAATCGCCCTCGACCCGGTGGAACAGCTGCGCCCCCAGCCCTTCCAGCTGATAGGCGCCGACCGAGTGCAGCACGTCGTCGCCGACGCGATCGAGATAGTCGTCGAGGAAGGCTTCGCTGAAGTTGCGCATGGTCAGGCGGGCGCTGTCGGTCTTGTGCCACATCCGCTCGCCGTCGCGCACCACCACGGCGCAGCTGACCAGCCGATGGGTCTTGCCGCGCAGGTCGAGCAGCTGGGCGCGTGCCGCGGCGCGGTCGGCCGGCTTGTCGAACCAGCGCCCCTCGCATTCCAGCATCTGGTCGGCGCCGACCACCAGCGCGCCCGGATGGCGGCGGGCGATGCGCTGGGCCTTCAATTCGGCCAGGGCCTCGGCGACGGCGTCGGCGGGGACGCCCTCGGCCCGGCCGGCGGCCTTCACCTCGTCCTCGTCGACCAGCGGCTTGTCGAGGATGGCGGACACGCCGGCCTGTTCCAGCATCGCCGCCCGCGTGCGCGAGCCGGACGCCAGGACGAGCTTCGGAGCCGCGCTCACGTCTTCTTCCCTTCCGGGCTGAAATTGCCGCTCTGTCGGCGGGCGAGCAGCATCATGATTTCGGCCGCGGTCTCCTCGATGGAGCGGCGCGACACGTCGATCACCGGCCAGCCGCGCCGGCTGAACAGGCGGCGCGCCTCCTGCACCTCGGCACGGACCAGTTCGGGATCGGCATAGCTGGAGCCCTCGCCCTGATTCAGCAGCTTCAGCCGGTTGCGGCGAATCTGCACCAGACGGTCGGGGTCCTTGGTCAGGCCGACGATCAGCGGCCGGGTCAGCAGGTCCAGTTCCGCCGGCAGCGGGCTGCCCGGCACCAGCGGGATGTTGGCCGCCTTGATTCCGCGGTTGGCCAGATAGATGCAGGTCGGCGTCTTGGAGCTGCGCGACACGCCGATCAGCACGACGTCGGCCTCGTGCAGGTCCCAGTTCGACTGGCCGTCGTCATGGGACAGGGCGAAATCGACGGCGTCGATGCGGCTGAAATATTCGGCGTCGAGGACGTGCTGGCGGCCGGGCTGGCGTTGCGATTCAACGCCCAGGAAGGCGGCGAGCGCGTTGATCAGCGGATCGAGCACGGGGATGCAGGGCACCTGCATCTCGCGGCAGAAATCCTGGAGCCGGCGGCGCAGCGTCTCGTCGACCAGCGTGAACATCACCAGCCCGTGATTGTCCCGGATTCCCTCCAGAACGAGGTCGAGCTGGCGGTCGGTCCGCACCAGATTCCAGAAATGTTCGATCGGCCGTACGTCGTCGAACTGGATGACGCAGGCGCGCGCCACGCTGTTGATCGTCTCGCCCGTCGCATCGGATACGAGATGTAGGTGGAACTCTTTCATCCGTCCCCAACATTCTGTGGAGAATCCGGCCCAGATCTGTGGACAACCGGATTCACCGTCGTTTCGTCCCGGCTGGGGGACTCCTCCTCCCCGATACGGCCAAGCGCGGAACAACTCCGCCGACCGCTTCGGAAGCTGGGAAGATCCGGCCCCGTCCGCCCGGTTATCCACGGGACTCCCGCTCGTCCAGCTATAGCATTTCCGCCGTTTCCGGCGGTAGTGCTCCGAATCGTCCACAGATCCGCACACATGCCGGCACAAGCTCCCGGATCTGTGGACAGATTCTCCAGAATCGGGGATCACCGTTATCCACAGCCATCCACCTCATCCTCTTCCTTTCTCCCTTTAAAAAATATAGTGAAGAAGAGGGGATAAACCCGTCCCGGATTCTGGCGCGGAATCGGCGTCGGAATCGCGCGGGGCTTTTCGGATTCGCATGTCAGGGGAACGCACCGTCTTGTCCGCCACCAGCTCCGACGTCCAGAATCAGGCTTCCAAGCCTGCCCTGAAGCCGATGCTCGCCGCCCTGGCGGGAGAGGTGCGGCAGCAACCGCCCTTCTGGCTGATGCGTCAGGCCGGACGCTATCTGCCGGAGTATCGCGAACTGCGGGCCAAGGCCGGCAGCTTCCTCGACCTCTGCTACAATCCCGACTTCGCGGTCGAGGTCACCTTGCAGCCGCTCCGCCGCTACGGCATGGACGCGGCGATTCTGTTCTCCGACATCCTGGTGGTGCCGCATGCCCTGGGGCAGCCGCTGGCCTATCTGGAAGGGGAGGGGCCGAAGCTGGACCCCGTCCGCAGCGTCGAGGATTTGAAGCGCCTGTCGCGCGACCGCTTCCACGAGACGCTGGCGCCGGTCTACGAGACGGTGCGCCGGCTCTCCACCGCGATCCCCGCCGGCACGACGCTGATCGGCTTTGCGGGCGCTCCCTGGACCATCGCCTGCTACATGGTCGAAGGGGCGGGCTCCAAGGAGTATGCGCATGTCAAGCGCTGGGCCTACGGCGATCCGGTCGGCTTCGGCCAGCTGATCGACCTGATCGTCGAAGTGACCGCCGACTACCTCTGCCGCCAGATCGAGGCCGGGGCCGAGACGGTGCAGCTGTTCGACAGCTGGGCCGGCGTGCTGCCGGTGGCGGAGTTCCGCCGCTGGGTGATCGAGCCGACGCGGCGGATCGTCGCACTGGTGAAGGCGAAGCACCCGGACACGCCGGTCATCGGCTTCCCGCGCGGCGCCGGCCACGCCTATGAGGAGTATGTCGCCGGGTCCGGGGTGGACGCCGTGGGGCTCGACACCACCGTTCCGCCGGTGTGGGCCGCACAGACCCTCCAGCCGCGGCTGCCGGTGCAGGGAAACCTCGATCCGATCATGCTGGCGGCCGGCGGCAAGGCGCTGGAGACGGCGACCCACGACATCCTGGCGGCTCTGTCCGGTGGACCCTTCGTGTTCAACCTGGGCCATGGCGTCATCCAGTCGACCCCGCCGGCCCATGTGGAGGCGCTGACGCGCATCCTGCGCGACTGGCAGGGCTGAGGGCCTTTCCACCGGGCCGCGCCTCAAGGGACTGAAAAAGCGACGGCGGGGGTCTGGACAGAGCGGCGGCAACGCTCCAGTTTAGCGGGCACCATGAGCCAGCCATTCCCCCAGACCTCCGCCTCGAATAACACAGCTTCCAATGCCGGCCCCGGCGGTTCGCCGCGCCGCGTCGCCGTCGTGCTGTTCAACCTCGGCGGTCCGGACGCGCCGGAGTCGGTGCGGCCCTTCCTGTTCAACCTGTTCGCGGATCCGGCCATCATCCGGCTGCCGAACCCGTTCCGCTTCCTGATCGCCAGCCTGATCAGCGGGCGGCGGGCGAAGCCGGCGGCGGCGATCTATGCCCAGCTCGGCGGCAAGTCGCCGCTGCTGGAGAACACGGAGGCCCAGGCGGCGGCGCTGGAAGGGGTGCTGGGGGCGGATCCGGCCGTCGCTGGGGCGGAGACCAAGGTCTTCATCGCCATGCGCTACTGGCACCCGATGAGCGCCGAGACGGCTGCCAAGGTGAAGGCCTACGACCCGGATCTGGTCGTGCTGCTGCCGCTCTATCCGCAATTCTCCACCACGACGACGGCATCGAGTGCGAAAGCGTGGCATGAGGCGGCGCGCACCGTCGGGCTGACGGCTCCGACGAAGCTGCTGTGTTGCTACCCGACCCAGGCCGGCTTCATCGACGGTGCCGCGGACCTGATCCGGCCGCTCTACGAGGCCGCCAAGGCCCATGGCAAGCCGCGCGTCCTGTTCTCCGCCCACGGGCTGCCGAAGAAGGTGGTGGCTGGGGGCGACCCCTATCAGTGGCAGTGCGAGCGGACGGCCGAATCCATCGCCGCGGCGCTGGGCATCGACGATCTGGACTGGATCAACTGCTACCAGAGCCGCGTCGGCCCGATGGAGTGGATCGGCCCCAGCACCGACGCCGAGATCCGCCGCGCCGGCCAGGACGGCGTGCCGATCCTGGTGGTGCCGATGGCCTTCGTGTCGGAGCATTCCGAGACGCTGGTGGAGATCGAGGTCGAATACCGCCATCTCGCCAAGGAGGCGGGGGTGCCGCACTTCACCCGCGTGCCGACGGTCGGGGTGCACCCCGGTTTCATCGACGGGCTGGCCAAACTGGTGCGGCAGACGGTCGCGGGCAGGGCTGCGATCTGCTCGCAGAAGGGCGACCGGATCTGCCCGTCCAACTTCTCCGGCTGCCCGCAGGCGCGGCGCTGAACCGAAACGAAAAAAGGGGACACGCCCGGTGCTGTACGAATGGATCAAGGCGCTGCACGTCATCAGCATCATCGCCTGGATGGCGGGGCTGCTCTATCTGCCGCGCCTGTTCGTCTACCATTGCCAGGTGCAGGCCGGATCGGAGGCGTCGGAGACCTTCAAGGTGATGGAACGCCGCCTGCTGCGCGCCATCATGAACCCGGCGATGATCGCGGCGTACGTGTTCGGCATCGCCATGATCGTGCTGACGCCGGAATGGATGAAGCAGGGCTGGCTGCATGCCAAGCTGCTGTTCGTCCTGCTGCTGACCGCCAGCCACATGATGATGGCCCGCTGGCGCCGGGACTTCGCCGAGGACCGCAACACGCGGCCGCAGCGCTTCTTCCGCATCGCCAACGAGGTGCCGACGCTGCTGATGATCGGCATCGTCATCTTCGTCATCGTGAAGCCCTTCTGACCGGCCCCTTCCGAACCAGGGGGCAGGTGAATCGCCGGCCTTCCATCCCCCGGAAAAAGCGGAATCCGCGACCTTTGCCGGTTCCGCTTTCGTTTGACTTGCGTCCACCGATCCGATAACCATGTCAGGACCACGGGGTTTTCGCCCCGCGGCCTCCCACGCCCACATCTGCCGATCCGACGCTCTGATCTTGAGCCGGGCCTGGTGGCTGGCGAGTTGCTCCCGTGCGGCCATTTTCCGGACGCCCTGGTGCGCACCCGCCAAAGCGCCACCCGCTGCCCACCCGACGCGACCGCGTTGCGGCGTCCGCCGCCCCCAGCCGCCGTCGGCCGGACCCTCCGGCACTCCCCACCTCCAAGGCCACTCCCCCGCATGACGATTTCACAGGCAATCCGATGCATCTCCAAGAGCTGAAGTGCAAAAGCCCCGCCGAACTGCTGGCGTTCGCGGAGGAGCTGCAGATCGAGAACGCGAGCACGCTGCGCAAGCAGGACATGATGTTCGCGATCCTGAAGCAGCTGGCGGAAAACGACATTCCGATCTTCGGCGACGGCGTGTTGGAGGTGCTGCAGGACGGGTTCGGTTTCCTGCGTTCGCCAGAAGCCAATTATCTGCCGGGTCCCGACGACATTTACGTCAGCCCCAGCCAGGTGCGCCGCTTCGGCCTGCGCACCGGCGACACGGTGGAAGGGCAGATCCGCTCGCCCAAGGACGGTGAGCGCTATTTCGCCCTGCTGAAGGTCAACACCATCAATTTCGACGCGCCCGACAAGGTCCGTCACCGCATCAACTTCGACAACCTGACGCCGCTCTATCCGGAAGAACGCATCCGGATGGAGGTCGAGGATCCCACCAAGAAGAACCTCACCGGCCGCATCGTCGACCTGGTGGCGCCGCTCGGCAAGGGGCAGCGCGGGCTGATCGTGGCGCCGCCGCGCACCGGCAAGACGGTGATGCTGCAGAACATCGCCCACTCGATCGCCACCAACCACCCCGAAGCCTACCTGATCGTCCTCCTGATCGACGAGCGTCCGGAAGAGGTGACGGACATGGCCCGCTCGGTCCGCGGCGAGGTCATCAGCTCCACCTTCGACGAACCGGCGACCCGCCACGTCCAGGTCGCTGAAATGGTGATCGAGAAGGCCAAGCGGCTGGTCGAGCACAAGCGCGACGTGGTCATCCTGCTGGACAGCATCACCCGCCTGGCCCGCGCCTACAACACCGTGGTGCCGTCATCGGGCAAGGTGCTGACCGGCGGTGTCGACGCCAACGCCCTGCAGCGGCCCAAGCGCTTCTTCGGTGCCGCCCGCAACGTGGAAGAGGGCGGTTCGCTGACCATCATCGCCACCGCGCTGATCGACACCGGCAGCCGCATGGACGAGGTGATCTTCGAAGAGTTCAAGGGCACCGGCAACTCGGAAATCGTGCTGGACCGCAAGCTCTCCGACAAGCGCACCTTCCCGGCCATCGACATCTCCAAGTCGGGCACCCGCAAGGAGGAGCTGCTGGTCGACAAGGGCACCATGTCGAAGATGTGGATCCTGCGCCGCATCCTGATGCCGATGGGCGTGACCGACGCGGTGGACTTCCTGGTCGACAAGCTGAAGCACACCAAGTCGAACAACGAGTTCTTCGAAAGCATGAACCAGTAAGGTCGCGCCGGATCCGCCCTCTCCTCTGCGGAGGGGGCGGCCATCTGCCGCGGTACAGAAAAAGGGCGGGGACCTTCCGGTCACCCGCCCTTTCTCTTTCTCAACTCAACTCGGTCCCTTCGATCAATCCCTGACCGGGATCAGAAGGGCGGCTGCTGCGGCTGTTCGGCCTGCTGGGCCGACTGGCGGTGGTACAGCTCGGCGAAGTCGATCGGGTTGATCATCAGCGGCGGGAAGCCGCCTTCGCGGGTCGCGCTGGAGACGATGGCGCGGGCGAACGGGAAGATCATCCGGGCGCCTTCGATCATCAGGACCGGGCGGTGATGCTCTTCCGGCAGGCCGGGGAACTGGAACAGCGCGCCATAGGCCAGCTCGACCAGGAAGGCGACGGACTCGCCCTGGCGGGCTTCGCAGCGCAAGTTCAGCGTCAGCTCGTAAATGTCGTCGCCGACCTTCTGGCCCTGGACGTCGACGCCGATGTTGACCTGCGGCTGCGGCTGGTTCGGCAGCAGGCTCTGCGGGGCGTTGGGGTTCTCGAAGGAGAAGTCCTTCACATACTGCGCGAGGACATGCATCGGCAGCGAGGACGTCTGCTGCTGCTCGGCGCCGTTGCTCATCTGATCGGACATAACGGACTCCTAATCGCCGGCCCGCTTTCCATCCCCGATCCCGGTAGGGACGGAGGGCAGGGGTCGCAGGCCGACCCGGATGTGAGGTGACAGGGTTTGGTTCGCGACGGTTGTGCCTTCGCCCAACGGGCTGGCTATCATGGATCGGCCGTCCTGCCAACGGAAACCGCCGACGGGAAACCGGCCATTGGCCGGCGGCTCAGCGCCGCTCGTCCGGACGCTGCCTGCCCCATTGGGAATCGGTCAGCCGCGGCGCGTCGCGATCCTCACCGGTCCTGTCCTCCGGGGTAACGTCGCGGAAATCCCCATCGATGACGCCGGGCACGCCGGGAGCGGGGCGGAAGGGATCGTCACCGCGGCGCGGACCGCCGGTGCCGAATTCCGCACTGCCGAAACCCTGGTCGCCGCTGGTGGGTCCGCCGGCCGCGCCTCCGAAACCGGGACCGAAGCCCCCGGCTCCGAATCCACCCCGGCCCGTGGTGGTGAAGACCGGCATGCCGGCGCCGATCCGGCTGAACAACCAGCGGCCGATGCCGCGTCGCAGCGGCCGGATCAGCAGCAGGATGCCGAGGATGTCGGTCAGGAAGCCGGGGATGATCAGCAGGACGCCGGCCAGCACCGCGCAGAAGCCGTCGAGCACCGTGCCGATGGGTGCTTCGCCGCGCGCCGCCGCCGCCTGGGCCTTGCTCAGCGAGGCCAGCCCCTGGTGACGCACCAGCAGCACGCCCACCACCGCCGACAGGGCCAGCAGCCCGATGGTCGGCCCGGCGCCGATCCAATCGCCGACCTGGATGAATCCGACGATCTCCAGGATCGGCAGAAGAAGGATCAACAACAGGGGATTCATGGTGTCCTTGCTCTTCGGGCTCGCTGCCCCTATCTAGGTTTGGATAGGTCGACCGGTCGAAAGACTGCCGGCCTCACCCAATTGGCGGTTCAATCGGCAATTACCGGCGGGCAAGCAACACGTAATGCCGAGCGGCCGCAAGGTCCAGAGGCGGGCCGGATCCGCCGGCGATTTCGCCGCAGCCAGACGTTCACGACAAATCGTATCGGAAGGAACAGATGATGGGAGACGGGTTCGTGTTCATCGAGATCGTGATCTTCGCGATGATCGCGGCCTTCCTCGTCTATCGGCTGCGCAGCGTGCTGGGCCGCCGCACGGGGGAGGAGCGGCAGCGGTCCAACCCCTTCACCCCGGCTCCGGGGGCGGCGAAGCCCGACAACGTCGTGAACCTGCCGGAGCGCAACCGGACGCGACCGGATGTCGCACCCGGCGCCGACGTGGTGGTTTCGGACGAGCCGCTGTCGCTCGCCGCCTCCATCGACCAGATCCGGGCCGCCGATCCGAACTTCGACGAGAAGCATTTCCTGGAAGGCTCCAAGGCCGCCTTCGCCATGATCGTCGATGCCTTCGCCCGCGGCGACACCGCGACGCTGCGCCCGCTGCTGGCCGACGACGTCTATGACAGCTTCGCCCAGGTCATCCGCGACCGCCAGGCCGCCGGCGAGCAGCACGAGGCCCGCATCGAGCAGGTCCGCGAGGCCGAGGTGGTGGAGGCGAAGCTGGATGCCGGCCGCACCGCCCGCGTCACCGTGCGTCTGGTCTCCGATCAGGTGAATGTGGTGCGCGACCGCAACGGCGCCGTCATCGATGGCGATCCCAAGGCACTGGTGGAGAACACCGACGTCTGGACCTTCGCCCGCAACCTCCGCTCCCGCGATCCGAACTGGGCGCTGGTCGAGGTGCGTCCTGTCCAGTGAGGAACGACCGCCAGCAATGACGCATCGTCACCGTACCGGTTTCAGCGCCATCGCCCTCTTCGGGGCGGTGGCGTTGCTGTTTTCGGCCTGCGCGCCCAAGGAGGAGGCCAAGCCGCCGCCCGACGCCCTGACCCTGGCGCCGCTGTCCTTTGCCGATCTGGCCGGCTGGCGCGGCGACCCGGTGGCGCAGGCGGTGCCGGCGCTCGCCCGCTCCTGCGCCCGCTTCAAAAGCCTGCCGGCCGACCGGATCGTCGGGCCGAACGGGGTGGCCGGGACCATCGCCGACTGGCAGGGCCCCTGCGCCCGGCTGGCGGATCTGCCCGCGGGTGACGATGCCGCCGCCCGGACCTTCTTCGAGCAGAACTTCACCCCCTATGCCGCCGGCAACAACGGTACCCGCGAGGGCCTGTTCACCGGCTATTACGAGGCCGAGCTGGAGGGCAGCCTGCGCCCGGATCCGGCCTATCCGGTTCCGCTCTACCGCCGGCCGCCCGATCTGGTGATGGTCGATCTCGGCGACTTCTCCGACCGTTGGAAGGGCGAGCGCACCGCCGGCCGCGTGGTCGACGGCAAGCTGAAGCCTTACGAGGATCGCGCCGCCATCGTCGCCGGATCGCTGAAGGGCAAGGGGCTGGAGCTGGTGTGGGTGAAGGACCCGATCGGCGCCTTCTTCCTGCAAATCCAGGGGTCGGGCCGGATCCGGCTGGCCGACGGCAGCGAGACGCGCATCGGCTACGCCGCCCAGAACGGCCACAAATACGTCGCCATCGGCAAGGAACTGATCGACCGCGGCGCCTTGAAACGGGAGGAGGTCTCGCTCCAGACCATCCGCGCCTGGCTGCTGGCGCATCCCGACCAGGCGGCGGCGGTGATGAACGTCAACCCGTCCTACGTCTTCTTCCAGACGCTGACCGGCGACGGCCCGAACGGCGCCCAGGGCGTGGCGCTGACGCCCGGCCGCAGCCTGGCAGTCGACTCGAAGTTCATGCCCTATGGCGTTCCGGTATGGCTGGATGCCGAGGATCCGGTCGATGCCGGGCAGCGTTTGCAACGGCTGCTGGTGGCCCAGGACACCGGCGGAGCGATCCGCGGACCGGTGCGCGGCGATGTCTTCTGGGGCCATGGTGCAGACGCGGAGCACAGGGCCGGCCTGATGAAGAGCCGCGGGAGCTATGTGCTGCTGCTGCCGAAAAGCGTGAAGGTGGCGGCAGGAAGCTAGGGTCGGGCAGGGGTGATCGCCGGGCAATGTTTCACGTGAAGCAAAGGGGCGCCCGCTCGGGCGCCCCTCGCGTTTTTACAGGATGAACTTCGACAAATCCGCGTTCTTCGCCAGCCCGCCGACCCGTTCCCGCACCAGGGCGGCGTCGATGGTGACCGTCTCGCCGGCGCGGTCGCTGGCGGCGAAGCTGATCTCCTCCAGCAGCCGCTCCAGCACCGTGTGCAGGCGGCGCGCGCCGATGTTCTCCACCGAGCCGTTGATCTCCGCCGCCAGCCGGGCCAGCTCGTCGATGCTGTCGTCGGTGAAGACCAGATCGACCTCCTCCGTCTTCATCAGCGCCTTATACTGGCGGATCAGGCTGGCTTCCGGCTCGGTCAGGATGCGCTTGAAGTCGTCCTGGCTCAGCGCCTTCAGCTCGACGCGGATCGGCAGGCGGCCCTGCAGCTCCGGCAGCAGGTCCGACGGCTTGGCGACGTGGAAGGCGCCCGACGCGATGAATAGGACATGGTCGGTCTTCACCGGGCCATGTTTGGTCGACACCGTGGTGCCCTCGATCAGCGGCAGCAGGTCGCGCTGCACGCCTTCGCGGCTGACGTCGGCGCCGCGGGCGTCGGAGCGGGCGGAGATCTTGTCGATCTCGTCGAGGAAGACGATGCCGTTCTGCTCGACCGCCCGGATCGCCTCCGCCACCACCTTCTCCTGGTCCAGCAGCTTGTCCGACTCCTCGGCCATCAGCACGGTGTGGCTCTCGGCCACCGTCATGCGGCGGGTCTTGGTGCGGCCGCCCATCATCTTGCCGAACATGTCGTTCAGGTTCAGCATGCCCATCTGGGAGCCCGGCATGCCGGGGATGTCGAAGGTCGGCATGCCGGCCGGCGCCCCGGTGTCGGCGACCTGGATTTCGATCTCCTTGTCGTTCAGCGTGCCCTCGCGCAGCATCTTGCGGAACTTGGCGCGCGTCTCGGCACTGGCGTTGTCGCCGCACAGCGCGTCGAGCACCCGCTCCTCCGCCCGCAGTTCGGCCTTGGCGGCGACCTCCTTGCGCAGCCGTTCGCGGGTCAGGCCGATGGCGGCCTCGACCAGATCGCGGACGATCTGTTCCACGTCGCGGCCGACATAGCCGACCTCGGTGAACTTGGTCGCCTCGACCTTCAGGAAGGGGGCCTGGGCCAGCCGGGCGAGGCGCCGCGCGATCTCGGTCTTGCCGACGCCGGTCGGGCCGATCATCAGGATGTTCTTCGGCAACACCTCTTCCCGCAGCCCCTCGGGCAGCTGCTGCCGGCGCCAGCGGTTGCGCAGCGCGATGGCGACGGCGCGCTTGGCCTCGTTCTGGCCGACGATGTAGCGGTCGAGTTCGGAGACGATCTCGCGCGGGCTGAAGGCGGCGGTGTCGGCGGAAACGGATGCGGTCTGGCTCATGGCGATCACAGCTTTTCCAGGGTGACGTTTTCGTTGGTGTAGACGCAGATGCCGGCGGCGATCTTCATCGCCTTGCGCGCCACGGCCTCCGCATCCATCCCGTCGATGTCGACCAGCGCACGCGCCGCCGACAGGGCGTAGGACCCGCCGGAGCCGATGCCGATCAGCCCGTCCTCCGGCTCCAGCACGTCGCCGTTGCCGGTCAGCACCAGGCTGACGCTCTTGTCGGCCACCGCCATCATCGCCTCCAGGCGGCGCAGGTAACGGTCGGTGCGCCAGTCCTTGGCCATCTCGACGCAGGCGCGGGTCAGCTGGCCGGGATACTGCTCCAGCTTGCCTTCCAGCCGCTCGAACAGGGTCATCGCGTCGGCAGTGGCGCCGGCGAAGCCCGCCATCACCGTGCCGCCGGCCAGCCAGCGGACCTTGCGCGCATTGGCCTTCATCACCGTCGGGCCGACCGAGACCTGCCCGTCGCCGGCGATCACCACCTGACCGTTCTTGCGCACCGACAGGATCGTCGTGCCGTGCCACTGGATGGGATCATGAGGATTGGACGCTGGATAGGTCATGCGGGAACCACGCTGGAGAATGGGAAACGGTCCCGCCGCCCCGGATCCGGGGCGCCGTCGCAGACGCGTGGACCTTGCAAATGGACCTTGCAAGTCGTGGCGGCAGGGCATCCGGTCTATGTGGGAGGGGCGCTGTCGCCGTCAAGCATGTCGCCGTTTGGCTCATCCTCCTCCCACAGGGACTCGACCGGGCCGTTCCTGCGCGTTTTGCCCGGTTTGGCCGGAGCGGCGGACGGCATGGGGCCGGCCGGATCGGCCCCCAGCCGGTCGAGCAGCGGGCCGAGTGCCAGGAACTCGACCAGACCGGCCGGAGTGGAGATGGAACGGCCGGCGGAGGGCGCGATCCCGACCAGCGCGCCGCTGCCGTCCAGCAGCGGATCGCCCGCCTCGGTCACCGCGGTCAGCAGGGCGGCCGAGCCCAGATCCGCCTGGATCCTGGAGGCACCGAACCCATCGTCGGCCGGCAGCCCGCCGACGATGCCGGCGATCTCCCGTCCCCGTCCGCCGGGGATCGCCCGCACCGGCTCGCTGACGTGCAGGGCCGCGGTGCGGACGGGCAGGGCGGGCAGCCGGGCCGGCACCCGCACCAGGGCGAAGCCGCTGGCCGGGTCGCGCCCGACCACCCAGCCGGTCAGCTCCACCCCGCGGGCGGGCCGGACGGTGACGGTGGGGTCGGATCCGGGCAGCGGGGCCAGCAGCACCGCCTGGACCTCGCCGGCCGCATCGGTCTCGCCGATCACCAGCCCATGCGACCCGCCGACCGGCAGTCTCGCCGATGCGGGCCGGCCGGTTCCGGCCCCGGTCCGCAGCAGCAGGCGGCCCGGACGGTACGCCGCCGACCCCGCGGCCAGGGCAGGGGGTGCGGCGTCCGGCGTCAGCGGCGTGGGGCCGGATCCGGCCGGCACCGCCACGGGAAACACGGCCGGCGGAGCCGCCGATGGTGGCGGAGACTGGGACTGAGGCTGTGACCGGGGCAGGGCGCCGCCCGACAGCAGGGCGCGGAAGCCGTTGTCGGCGGCGAGCGCCTCGACCGCGGCGGCGAAGGCCTCCTCGACCAGCAGGGTGTCGCCTTGCGGCACGCCGCTCTCCTGCGCGATGGCGCCGGTGGTGACCACGCGGTGCACCATCCCGCCGCCGCGGGCGTCGTAGACCGTCCATTCCACCTTGACGCTGCCGGTGCCGGAACTGCCCTTGCTGCTGCCGGTCAGCCAGTTGGTGCGGTGGCACAATTCCAGCTGCACGTCGCGCAGGTCGCCCTGCACGGTGAAGCGGGCACGGCTGCGGTTGCCGTCGGGGTTGTCGGGACCGCCGGGCCGGCCGACCACGTCGAAGCCGGCGGCGGTCATCGCCTCGGCGAAGCGCTCGTCGAAGGTGGAGCCGCGCCGCATGTTGACGCCGCTGGTCCAATAGACGTCGTCATAGGGCGGGGCGCAGTCGATGCCCCAGACATAGCGGCCGATCTGCATCCCGCGCCGCATCGACCCGATGGTCAGCTCGCCGAAGCGGAAGGGCGCCGTGGTCCCGGCGGCCACCGGCGGCGCCGTCCGGGCGACCGGCGGGGGCGGGGAAAGGCCGGTGCAGCCGGCCGGCGGCAGGCCGAGAAGGAGGATCAGGACTGCGGCGAAAAAGCGCGGATGGTCGGTCATAAGCGGATATGCACGCAGGAAGTGTAAACAACTCTATCCTGCACACGTTCGTAGGACAATCGTCGGAATGGACAGGCCGCGCATCAATCGTGCCGGATGCTGGCGTGCAGGGATGCTTCCTGCTACAAAACCGCCATGGACCAGACCCCCATCAATGGCGGCCGCCGCGCCTCGATCGAGCGGAACACCACGGAGACCCGGATCCGGGTCGCGCTGAACCTTGACGGCACCGGCGTCTACGACGTCAAGACGGGGGTCGGCTTCCTCGACCATATGCTGGAACAGCTGTCGCGCCACAGCCTGATGGACCTGACGGTCCTGGCCGATGGCGACCTGCACATCGACTACCACCACACGACCGAGGACACCGGCATCGCCATCGGCATGGCGGTGGCGAAGGCGCTGGGCGACCGCAAGGGCATCCAGCGCTATGGCCATTCCTATGTCCCGATGGACGAGACGCTGACGCGGGTGGCGCTGGACTTCTCCAACCGGCCCTACCTGATCTGGAAGGTGAACTTCACCCGCGACAAGATCGGCGATTTCGACACCGAGCTGTTCCGCGAGTGGTTCCAGGCCTTCGCCATGGCCGCCGGCGTGACGCTGCACGTCGAGAACCTGTATGGCGAGAACAACCACCACATCGTGGAAAGCTGCTACAAGGCGCTTGCCCGCGCGCTGCGCGCCGGGGTGGAGATCGACCCGCGCAAGCGCGATGCGGTGCCCTCCACCAAGGGCACGCTCGGCGGATCGCTCTGACGGCGGGGACCACGGTCCAGTCCTCCCCCTCCGCCGTCCTATCGGAAGGTTTGTCACGTTCATGGAAACGGTCGCGCTGATCGATTACGGCTCCGGCAACCTGCGCTCCGCCGCCAAGGCGATCGAGCGCGCGGCCGGCGAAGCCGATGCGTCCTACACCGTCCTCGTCACCTCCGACGCCGATGCGGTCCGCCGGGCCGACCGGGTGGTCCTGCCCGGCGTCGGCGCCTTCGCCGACTGCAAGCGCGGCCTGTCGGAGGTGCCGGGCATGCTGGAGGCACTGGAGGAGGTGGTCCACCGCCGCGGCCGGCCCTTCCTCGGCATCTGCGTCGGCATGCAGCTGATGGCGGAGCGCGGCCGCGAATATGGCGTGACCGAGGGGCTGGGCTGGATCCCGGGCGAGGTGGTGAAGCTGGAGCCGTCCGATCCGGCCCTGAAGATTCCGCACATGGGCTGGAACGAGCTGAACATCCGCCACCCGCACCCGGTGCTGGCCGGCCTGCCGGAAGGCAGCCATGCCTATTTCGTCCATTCCTACCAGTTCAGGCTCGCCGATCCCGAGACGCTGGTCGCGTCGGCGGACTATGGCGGGCCCTTCGCCGCGGTGGTCGGGCGCGACAATCTGGTCGGCACCCAGTTCCATCCGGAAAAGAGCCAGGCGACCGGCCTGGCGCTGATCGCCAATTTCCTGCGCTGGAAGGTCTGACGAGATGGCCGAGATCGCCATCGACAAGGTCGATGCGCTGAAGACCGCCGACCTGCACGACCTCTGCGACGCCGCCGACGACGCCATCCGTGCCGGCGGCGGTTTCGGCTGGGTCGAGCCGCCGCCGCGCGACGTGATGGAACGCTATTGGAAGGGCGTTCTGGTGGTGCCGGAACGGGTGATGTTCGTCGCCCGCCTGGACGGGGTGGTGGCCGGATCCGCCCAGCTGGTCAAGCCGCCGCGCAACAACGAGGCGCAGGCCCACGCCGCCCAGCTGACCACCAGCTTCGTCGCCCCCTGGGCGCGTGGCCACGGCCTTGCCCGCCGCCTGACCGTGGCGGTGCTGGAAGAGGCGCGCGCCGTCGGCTTCAAGGTGCTGAACCTTGATGTCCGCGTGACGCAGGATGCGGCCATCGCGCTCTATGAATCGCTCGGCTTCAAGCGCTGGGGCACCCATCCCTTCTACGCGCTGGTGCAGGGAAAGCCGCTCGCCGGACATTACTACTGCAAGGATCTCGAGCCTGCGCAACAGCCGCCGGCCCCATGAGCGCCAGCCCGACACCGCCAGCCTGACACCGCCTGCCCGACAACCGCCAGCCACGCCATAGGAAGACGCCCGCGATGATCATCTACCCCGCCATCGACCTCAAGGACGGTGCCTGCGTCCGCCTGCTGCGCGGCGAGATGAGCCAGGCCACGGTCTTCAACACCGATCCCGGCGAACAGGCCCGCCTGTTCCAGAGCCAGGGCTTCCAATGGCTGCATCTGGTCGACCTCAACGGTGCCTTCGAAGGCAAGCCGGTGAACGGTGCGGCGGTCGAGAGCATCCTGAAGTCGGTCACCATCCCGGTGCAGCTCGGCGGCGGCATCCGCGACCTCAACACCATCGGCATGTGGCTGGAGAAGGGCATCAGCCGCGTCATCCTGGGCACGGTGGCGCTGCGCGATCCCGAACTGGTGAAGGCGGCCTGCCGCGAGTTCCCCGGCAGGGTCGCCGTCGGCATCGATGCGCGCGAAGGCTATGTCGCGGTGGCCGGTTGGGCCGAGACCTCCGACATCAAGGCGCTGGATCTGGCGCTGAAGTTCGAGGATTGCGGCGTCGCCGCCATCATCTACACCGACATCAACCGCGACGGCGCGATGGGCGGCGTCAACGTCGAATCCACCTCCGATCTCGCCTTCCACCTCACCACCCCGGTCATCGCGTCCGGCGGCGTTTCCTCCATCGAGGATTTGAAGGCGCTGAAGGTCGAGGAGGACACCGGGATCGAGGGCGTGATCTGCGGCCGGGCGCTGTACGATGGCCGGATCGATCCCAAGGAGGCACTGGCCCTGCTGTCCGCCCCCGCCGTCGAGGACGCCGACTGATGCTGAAGATGCGTGTCATCCCCTGCCTGGACGTCAAGGACGGCCGGGTGGTGAAGGGGGTCAATTTCGTCGATCTGGTCGATGCCGGCGATCCGGTGGAGCAGGCCCGCGTCTATGACCGCGAAGGCGCCGACGAGCTGACCTTCCTCGACATCACCGCCAGTCACGAGAACCGCGACACCATCTTCGACGTGGTGCGGCGGACGGCGGAGCAGGTCTTCATGCCGCTGACCGTCGGCGGCGGCGTGCGCACGGTTGACGACATCCGCAAGCTGCTGCTGGCCGGCGCCGACAAGGTGTCGATCAACACCGCGGCGATCCACCGGCCGGAGTTCGTGCGCGAAGGCGCCGAGAAGTTCGGCGCCCAGTGCATCGTCGTCGCCATCGACGCCAAGAAGGTCGGGCCGGCCAAATGGGAGGTCTTCACCCATGGCGGCCGCAACGCCACCGGTATCGACGCGGTGGAGTGGGCCAAGCGGATGGAATCGCTGGGGGCGGGCGAAATCCTGCTGACCTCGATGGACCGCGACGGCACCAAGAGCGGCTTCGACCTGGAACTGACGCGCACGGTGGCGGACTCGATCCGCGTCCCGGTGATCGCGTCGGGCGGCGTCGGCACGCTCGACCATCTGGTGGAGGGCATCCGCGAGGGGCACGCCACCGCGGTGCTCGCCGCTTCGATCTTCCATTTCGGCACCTACACCATCGGGCAGGCCAAGGCCGCGCTCGCCACCGCCGGCATCCCGGTGCGCCCGGCCAAGGCGCTGGAGACGACCAATGGGTGACAAGAAGGCCGCTGAGAAGGCTGCGGAAAAAGCCGGCGAGAAGTCTGCCGAGAAGGTTCAGGCCACCCCGTCGGCCACCCCGTCCGCCGAGGTGCTCGACCGCCTGTTCGTCACCGTGCAGGCCCGCAAGGGCGCGGATCCGGAAAGCTCCTACACCGCGAAGCTCTACAGCCGCGGCACCGCCAAGATCGCCCAGAAGGTGGGCGAGGAAGCGGTGGAGGCGATCCTGGAGGCGGTGCGCGGCGACAAGGCGGCGCTGGCCGCGGAATCCGCCGACCTGCTCTATCACCTGCTGGTTCTGTGGGCCGACACCGGGCTGGATCCGGTGGAGGTCTGGAGCAAGCTCGCCCAGCGCGAGGGCACCAGCGGCATCGACGAGAAGAAGTCCCGCAAGACCTGACCGGGACTCCCCAGCAAGAGGACGCATGCGATGGCCAAGAGCTATGACGCCAACAACGTGTTCGCCCGCATCCTGCGCGGCGAAATCCCGTGCAAGAAGGTGCACGAGACCGAACACGCGCTGGCATTCCACGACATCGAGCCGCAGACGCCGACCCATGTGCTGGTGATCCCGAAGGGCGCCTACACCGACATGGACGACTTCACCGCCAAGGCGTCGGAGGCGGAGATTGCCGGCCTGTTCCGCGCGGTGGGCGAGGTCGCCCGCATGGTCGGCGCCGACGGCCCCGGCTACCGCATCCTGTCCAACTGCGGCGAGGCCGCACACCAGGAAGTGCCCCACCTGCACATCCACCTGTTCGCCGGCCGCGACCTGGGCCGGATGATCGGCAAGGCCTGAGCCGCCCGGCGCCGGCGGCATCTGCCGCCGGTAGCGTCTACCGCCGCCGCATCCCCGCCCGGCGCCGTGTCCCCTTCTTCGGCGGCACGGCGTCCAGGATCGCCAGGATCGCCGCGATCCCGTCCTCGTCCAGATCGCCGATCCGTTCCGACAGAAGGTTGGCGAGTTCCGTCGCCCGCGCGCTCAGGCCGGAGGTGTCCACCGTCACCCGCGGGTGGGACAAATCCGCCAGCCGTTCCAGCTCCTCCGCCTCGTCCCAGATGATGCCGAAATAGGCGCAGATCTGCCGGACCAGCTGGGGGGAGGGCTGGCCGCGCTTGCCATGCTCCAGCGCCGACAGATAGGCGGACGAGATGGACAGGTCGGTCGCCATCTGCTTCAGCGTCACGCCCCTGGCGTCGCGCAGCGACCGGACCCGTTCGCCGAACGGGGTCATGTGGAGTCCCTGGTTTAAGTCGCTGACTGTTTGGGACCTAGTCCTTACGGTCGCGCCGCCGTTTGATCAAGACATACAGCGCGCCGTCGCCGCCATGCTTGGGCTGGGCCGGCTGGATCGCCAGCACCATCGGGCGCAGGGCCGGGTCCGCCAGCCAGCGGGGGGTCGCCTGCCGCAGCACGCCCAGGCTACCGAAGCTGCCCTTGCCGGTGATCACCAGCACGCAGCGCCGCCCCTCGTTCCAGGCGCGGTGGACGAAGCCGGCGAGCGCGTGGTGCGCCTGCGCCTGGGTCATGCCGTGCAGGTCGATGCGGCCGTCGATCTCCAGCTCGCCGCGGCGGAACCGGTCGCCGGTGCGGCGGTCGATGTTGGCGGTCGAACCGGGCGTCAGCGGCGGATGGGCCGCGTGCGACGGCCGGGCCGGGGAGGGGAATTGCCTGGCGGTCGGCGGCGGGGCGAGGCTGGTCGCCACCGGTTCCTCCACCAGTTCCGCCATGGTCGCCAGCGGTTCCGGCTCGGCCTCGACGGCGCGGCCGGGCATCGGTTCGGCGTCGCGCATGGCGATCCGCCACAGGCGCCGCTCGTCGGGCGTGGGCAGTCGTCTGCGGGTCATCGGCGCGGAACCTTCTGCGGCAAGGAAAAGGGCGGTGCCAACGGATAAAGCCCGTCGGCCCGCCCCTGTCAATGTGTGTTGCCGCGCTGCAAAGAAAAAGAGCGCGCGGGAAATGATGGCTCGGAAACGATGTGCCGGCTCAGGCCTGCGACCAGGCGGCGGCCGCCGCGATCTGCTCGTCGGTCGGACGGACGCCGGTGTAGAGCACGAACTGTTCGAGCGCCTGCAGGGCGATCACTTCCGCGCCGGTGATCACCGGCTTGCCGGCGTCCCGCGCGGCACGGATCAGCGGGGTTTCGGCCGGCATGGCGACGACATCGAACACCTGCGCCGCCGCCTCGATCAATGCCGGCTCGAAGGCCAGGGTGTCGGCCTCCGGTCCGCCGGCCATGCCGAGCGGTGTCACGTTGACCAGCAGCGACCCCTCGGCGATGCCGGTTGTGTCCGGCTGCCAGGGCAGGCTGTACTCGTCGGCCAGCCGGCGGCCGGTCGTCTCGTTGCGGGCGATCAGCGTGCCGTTGGTGAAGCCGGAATCGCGCAACGCGCACAGCACCGCGCGGGCCATGCCGCCGCTGCCGCGCAGCGCGAAGGGCAGGCCGGGCGAAACATCGTGGCGGTCCAGCAGCGTGCGCACCGCGAGATAGTCGGTGTTGTAGCCGCGCAGCCGGCTGCCGCCGTCCTCGGCGGTGTCGTTGACGATGGTGTTGACCGACTGCAAGCCCGCGGCCGACGGGTCCAGCTCGTCGAGGAAGGGGATGCAGGCTTCCTTGAAGGGCATCGACACGCCGCAGCCGCGGATGTTCAGCGCCCGGATGCCGGTGATGGCGCCCGGCAGATCGTTGGTGGTGAACGCCTTGTAGACGTAATTCAGCGAGAGGGCTTCATAGAGGTGATTGTGGAAGCGCGTGCCGATGTTGCTCGGGCGGCCCGAAAGCGAAATGCACAGGCGCGTGTCTCTGTCGATCTTGTGGGGCAACCAAGCCTCTCCTTGCCGCTTTCTGGTTGGACGTTGTCCGGCGGGTCAGCCGCCGGCCTTCAACGCGTCCAAACGTCCTTTCAACAGAGTGTATTCCGGATCGCTCGGCTTGAACTGGGCGATCAGCTTACCCCAATGGGCGGCGGCCTCGTCCTTGTGCCCCGACATCATGGCGTCGAGGCCGAGCAGCCACAGCGCATCCTTGTTGTCGGGCTCCACCTTCAGCGCCAGCCGCAGGGCGGACGTGGCTTCTTCCGGCAGCGGCTTCGGCGTCTCGTTGCGCGGCTGGCTCTGCAAGACGGCGTTGGCGTAGGCGACCTGCACGTCGGCGCGGTCCGGCGCCCGCTCGCGCGCCTTGCGGGCGGCGTCCAGCGCCTTGGCGGTGTCGCCCAGCACGCCGTAGGAGCGGGCGAGATTCAACCAGCCATCGACATCCGTTGGGTCGGCGTCCAGCCGGGCGGCGAGGGTGGCGACCATGCCGCGGATCATCTCGTCCTGGCCCGCCGCGTTGTTGCCCTGGGGGTTGGCCTGGGCCTGCGCGTTCGGGGCCGTCTGCTGTTCCTTCTGCTCCGGCGGCAGCGGCTGCGGCGTGACCTTGGCGGGGTCGAGGTTCAGCGCCACCGCCGCCTCGCGGATCTGGTCGCGCACCACCGGCACCCACGGCGCATCGGCGGGGGACTCCGCCATCAGCGCGCTCCAGCGGTCCAGCGCCCCCTGCTGGTCGCCGGCCTGGAAGCGGGCGAGGGCGGCGAAGAAGCGGGCGCGCGGGTCCTTGGGTTCCTTCGCCAGCACGGCGTCGAAGGCGGCCACCGCCTCCTCCGGCACCATGCCGTCGTTGGCCGAGACCAGCGTCTCGGCGAACAGCCCCTGCACCTCGACATCGTCCCGGTTCAGGGCGACGGCATGGCGCAGCGCGTCGGCGGCATCGCCGTTGCGGCCCATCTTGGCATAGGCCTGCCCCAGGATCAGCCAGCCCTGGATGTCGCTGGGATTCTCGGCCAGCTGGGCCTTCAGCTTGTCCATCGCCGCCAGCACGCTCTTCGGCGGGCCGCCGCGCTCCTGCTCGATGTTGCGCGAGGCCAGCGGTTGCGCCGGCAGATCCGGACGGCCGACCGATCCATAGACGGCAAGCGCGCCGACCGGCAGCACCAGCGCCAGCAGCACCGCCAGGACGCGGGCGCTGCGCGGGGTGACGGCGCCGCCGCCGGTCGCCGCGCCCGTCTCGGCGGTCGCCAGCATGCGCCGGGCGATCTCCGCCCTGGCCGCTTCCGCCTGGGCGTCGTTGATCAGGCCGCGCGCGCGGTCGCGCTCCAGCTCGTCCAGCTGGTCGCGGTAGACCTCGCGGTCGAACTCCTCGCGGCCAGGGACAAGGTCATGGCCGGATCCGGCCGTGCGCAGAAGCGGCGGCACGAGCAGCAGCAGCACGGCCGCGGTCAGGACGGCGGCGAAAATCCAGAACAGCATCAGTCGTCTTTCCGCAGCAGGGCGTCCAGCCGCCGCCGCTCATCCGCGCTCAGGGGCGCGGTGTCGGCACCGGCGGCCACGCCGCGCCGCCCGCGCAGGAACAGGAAGGTGCCGGCCGCCCCCAGCAGCAGCACGGCGAAGGGACCGATCCACAGCACCAGCGTCGTCGCCTTGAAGGGCGGCCGCAGCAGCACATAGTCGCCGTAGCGGTCGGTGACGTACTCCATCACCTTGTCGTCGCTGTCGCCGGCCTTCAGCCGGTCGCGCACCAGAACGCGCAGGTCGCGGGCCAGCGGCGCGTTGCTGTCGTCGATGGACTGGTTCTGGCAGACGAGGCAGCGCAGCTCCTGGCTGATGGTGCGGGCGCGGGTCTCCAGCGCCGGATCCGGCAGCACCTCGTCCGGCTGGACGGCCAGGGCGGGGGAAGACAGCGCGGACAGCGCCAGCAGGGCGGAGAGGAGGAAGCGTTTCATCAGCCCTGCCTCAGATGCTTGACCATCGGCAGGATCTGCTCCTCCACCACCTGCGGGGTCAGCGGGCCGACATGCTTGAAGCGGATGCGGCCCTTGCGGTCGATCAGGTAGCTCTCCGGCACGCCATAGACGCCCCAGTCGATCGACACCCGGCCGTCCTGGTCGGCGCCGATGGCGGCATAGGGGTTGCCGTTGCGCGACAGCCAGGTCAGCGCATCCTCCGGCTTGTCCTTGTAGTTGATTCCGTAGACCGTCACCCCCTGCTCGCGCGACAGGCGGGTGATGACGGGATGCTCCGCCTTGCAGGGGATGCACCAGGAGGCGAAGACGTTCACCAGCGTCACGTCGCCGGCCAGCTTGGCCGAAGACAGGCCGCTGGCGGCCGGCTGGCCCTGCACCATCTGGCCCGGAATGGCGGGCAGGTCGAAGGTCGGGGCCGGCTTGTCGATCAGGGCCGACGGGATGTCGCGCGGGTCGCGCTCGAACCCCAGGTAGAAGGCGATGCCCACCCCGATGAAGAGCAGGAAGGGCAGCAGGTACAGAAGGCGGCGCATGGTGTCTTGTGTCCTCATTCGGCCGGCAGCGGAGCCGACTTGCCACCGGTCTTTCCGGCCGTGCGGCGGCGTTCCGGCGCGCCGATGCGGAAGCGGCGGTCGGTCAGGCTGACCAGCCCGCCCAGCATCATGCCGACGCCGCCGATCCAGATCCACGGCACCAGCGGGTGGTGGTAGATGCGGACGATCCAGGCGGTGCCGTTCTGCGTCGGGTCGCCCAGCGCCACATACAGGTCGGAGAGGACCGTGGTGTGGATGGCCGATTCCGTGGTGGTCATGCGGGTGGTGCTGTAGCTGCGGCGTTCCGGCTCCAGCGTGGCGATGCGCTGGCCGTCCTTCGTCACCGTGAAGGTGCCGCGCTCCGCCTTGAAGTTCGGGCCGTCGACCAGCCCGACGCCGTCGAACTGGAACTCGTAGCCGGCGACGCTGGCCCGGTCGCCCGGTCTCATCGCCGTGATCGATTCCGTCTGCCAAGCCGAGGTTCCGGTCATGCCGAGGATCGACAGGCCGATGCTGGCATGGGCGATGGTCATGCCCCAGGCGCTGCGCGGCAGATGCACGGCGCGGTTCCAGCTGTTCTTGAACGAGGTGCGGAACAGGGCGATGCGGTCGGCGAACTCGACCAGCGAGCCGACGAAGGCCCAGGCGGCAAGCCCGATGCCGACCAGCGCCAGCAGCGGGCCGCTGCCCGCCTTGACATAGGCGGTGACGGCGACGGCGGCCACCACGGCGACGCCGGCCACCCACAGCCGGGTCAGCGCGGCTCCCAGATCCGCCCGCTTCCAGGACAGATAGGGGCCGACGACCATGGCGATCACCATCGGGATGGCGACCGGCACGAAGGTGGCGTTGAAGAAGGGGGCGCCGACCGACACCTTGCCCAGCTTCAGGATGTCGAGGAACAGCGGATAGAGCGTGCCGATGAACACCGTCGCCGTCGCGGTCGACAGCAGCAGGTTGTTCAACACCAGCGCGCCTTCGCGGCTGATCGGCGCGAACAGCCCGCCCGCCTTCAGCGTCGGCGCCCGCAGGCTGTAGAGCAGCAGCGAGCCGCCGGTGGCGATCGCCAGCAGAACCAGGATGAAGATGCCGCGCTTGGGATCGACGGCGAAGGCGTGGACCGAGGTCAGGATGCCGGAGCGCACCAGGAAGGTGCCCATCAGCGACAGCGAGAAGGTGACGATGGCCAGCAGGATGGTCCAGCTCTTCAGCGCGTCGCGCTTCTCCACCACGATTGCCGAATGCAGCAGGGCGGTGCCGGCCAGCCAGGGCATGAAGGAGGCGTTCTCGACCGGGTCCCAGTACCACCAGCCGCCCCAGCCCAGCTCGTAATAGGCCCACCAGGAGCCCATGGCGATGCCCATGGTCAGGGTCGACCAGGCCGCCAGCGTCCAGGGCCGCACCCAGCGCGCCCAGGCGGGATCGACCCGCCCCTCGATCAATGCTGCGACGGCGAAGGAGAAGGCCATCGAGAAGCCGACATATCCCGCATAGAGGAAGGGTGGGTGGAAGGCGAGGCCGGGGTCCTGCAACAGCGGGTTCAAATCGTTGCCGTCGATGGGCGCCGGAATCACGCGGATGAAGGGGTTCGACGTGATCAGGATGAACAGCAGGAAGCCGACCCCGATCAGCCCCTGGACCGCCAGCACGCGTGCCTTCAGCGTCGGCGGCAAATTGCGCCCGAACAGGGCGACGGCGGCGCCGAAGATCGTCAGCATGACGATCCACAGCATCATCGAGCCCTCGTGGTTGCCCCAGACGCCCGACACCTTGTAAAGCATCGGCTTGGCCGAGTGGCTGTTCTGCACCACGTTCAGCACGCTGAAATCGGACACCACATGCGCCCAGGTCAGCGCCGCGTAGGACAGCAGCACCAGCAGCATCTGGGCGATGGCCGCCGGCACCGCGACGTTCATCCAGGCGCCGTTGCGGGTGGCGGCGCCGACCAGCGGCGGCACCGACTGCACCAGCGCGACGAACAGCGCCAGCACCAGCGCGTAATGGCCGAGTTCGGGGATCACGGGTCCGCTACTCCTTCTTCGCGGTCTTCGTCGCGGACTCCGCCGGGTTCTTGTAGACGCCGGCCTGCTTCAGGGCCTCCGACACCTCGGGCGGCATGTAGTTCTCGTCATGCTTGGCCAGCACCTCGCGCGCGACGAAGACGCCGCCGGTCATCCGGCCCTCCGCCACCACGCCCTGGCCCTCGCGGAACAGGTCGGGCAGCTGGCCGCGATAGCGGACATCCACGGTGTGGGCGGTGTCGGTGACGCGGAAGGCGGTGGTGACGCCGTCCGGCTGCTTCTGGACGCTGCCTTCCTCGACCAGCCCGCCCAGGCGGAAATTGCGGTCGCCGACCTGCTGCGTCTGCAGCTGGCTCGGGCTGTAGAAGAAGACGATGTTGTCCTGGAAGGCGGTCAGCGCCAGGGCGGTCGCCGAACCCAGCCCGAGAAGGGCGAGGCCCAGCATATAAAGGCGGCGTTTCTTGCGGGTCATCCTTCGCTCGCTTCCGCCGGTCTTCCGGCGCTCTGATCGGCCATCTTGCGGCCGGCATTGCGGGTGCGGCGGCGGGCGGGCCGGGCGCTTTCCAGCGCCTTCAGCGTCGCCTCGGCGTTGCGCAGCCCCTTCCAGGTGGCGACCAGCAGCCCCAGCAGCACGAGGGTGGCGATGCCGTAGGCCGGCCAGACATAGGCGGCATACCCGCCCATATGGAGGAATTCGCTCATCGTCCTTACCCCCGCATCCCGTCATGGACGGTACCATCGCCAGCAACCCCGCCGGCGACTGCCAGCCGCAGCGTCTGGATCTTGCGCTGGGCGATCTCGGTGCGCACGCGCAGCAGCACCACCGACAGGAAATAGGCGGTGAAGGCGCCGGCCATCACCAGCAGCGGTGTCAGCATGCTGGGGTCGATGCTGGGACCGCCCATCCGCACGACGCTGGCCGGCTGGTGCAGCGTGTTCCACCAGTCGACCGAGAACTTGATGATCGGCACGTTGACGATGCCGACCAGCAGCAGGACGTTGCCCGCCTTCATGCCGCGCTGCGGATCGTCGAAGGCGTTCACCAGGGCCATGTAGCCGAGATAGAGGAAGAACAGGATCAGCACGCTGGTCAGCCGGGCGTCCCACACCCACCAGGTTCCCCACATCGGCGCCCCCCACAGCGACCCGGTCACCAGGCAGACGAAGGTGAAGCCGGCGCCGATGGGGGCGGCGGCCTTGGCGAACAAATCGGCCAGCGGGTGCTTCCACACCAGGCCGCAAGCCGCGGCGATGGCCATGTTGGTGTAGACGAACAGGCTCATCCAGGCGGCGGGGACATGGATGTACATGATCCGCACCGTCTCGCCCTGCTGATAGTCGGGCGGCGAGCTGAACAGGCTGAACCACAGACCGAGGATCGTCAGGATCACGGTCGCCCCGGCGCACCACGGCAACAGCAGGGCCGACAGGCGCAGGAAGCGGGCGGGGTTGGCGAAACGATGCATGGAACGATGGCCCCGGTACAGGTGACCTTGGTCAGGCTTGCGGACGATATAAGCGCATGTATGACGGACTGCGAGGGGTTTCGCCTTGATCTCGGTCAGGCCGATCCGCCATTCGTTTGTACTCTGACACCAAGGTATCAGGCGCCCCGGACCTCCGGCGGCGCCCGTATTCCCCGGTGTGGGACGCCGGAGGCGGGGCGTTTCATCCGCCGCGCCCCGGTGATTTTTTCCCGATCAGGCCGCCATCGCCTTCTGCGCCGCCACCCCCATCGCCTCCGCGATCAGGTCGAAGTCGCGCAGGCTGACCGGCAGCAGGCCGAAGCGGAAGGGATAGCCCCAGTTCCGCACCCCGGCGGTCAGCTCCAGCCGGTCCAGCAGCGGTTGGATCGGCGCCTCCTCCGCCGGCCACCAGGACACGTCGCGACGGAAGGGGATGAAGCCGCCGCCCATGTCGAAGCGGTAGGGCTCGCCCGGCAGGATGGCGCCGATGGCGGTGAAGGACTTCAGCCCGTCTGCCGCCCCGAACCGGTCGGTGGGGGAGTAGTACGCCACCCGGTCGCCCGCCCGGATCCGCCGCAGCGGGGCCGCCTTGCCGTGGCAGACCTGCATGAAGCCGCCGGCCCGTCCGCGCCGGACATGCTCGGCGCTGGCCACGGCGATCCAGGCACCGGTGTCTGTGCCGCCGCTCACGACCGCACCTGTTCGGACTGGGCTTCCTCACCCTGATTGGGCGCGAACACACGCAGGCGATGGCCGTCCGGGTCCTGTGCAACGAAGGTATGACCGAAATCCATCGCGGTCGGGGGTTGCAGGATGGTCAGGCCGCGGGCGCTCCAGTCGGCGTGCAGGTCGCGCACTACCGCCTCGTCGGCGACGGTGAAGGCGATCTCGCCGCCGCCGGGCGCGGTCGCCGCCGGCTCCACCGAGTGGCGCGACCACAGGCCCAGCATCAGCCCGTTGCCCGCCTTGAACATGGCGAAGGTGGGGGAGGCCTCCACCGGCTTGCGGCCCAGCAGGTCGGCATAGAAGGCGGCGCTGGCGGCCGGGTTGTCGACATAGAGCAGGACGAAATCGAGGGCGAGGGCGGCGGCTTTGCTGACGGTCTGGGTGGCGGGCATGGTCGGCTCCGGTCTTGAAGGATTGGGGTGGGGCGGTTCCGTTCGGCGCCCTCACCGGCAAAGCCAAGACTAGGCCGGCATGCTGACAGTTTCCGTCAGCATCCTGTCATCGTTGCGGAATGCCCTCCGCCGCCCGCCACTCCTTCAGCATCGCCTGCCGGCGGCGGGGATAGCGGGTCTCGCTGGCGGTCAGCGCCAGGATGCGGTCGGTGCGGAAATGGCGGAAGGACTGGCGCAGTTCGCACCACGCCACCATCACCCGCACCCGGTCGAAGAAGCCCAGCGCGAAGGGCCAGACGGTGCGCCGGCTCTCCGACCCGTCGCGGTCGCGATAGGCGATCTCCAGCTTGCGCTCCCCGCGGATCGCGCCGCGGATGGTCGCCAGCTCCGCATCTCCCGCCGAAACATTGTTATCGCCTCCGGCGATGGGCTCGCCCGGACCGATCAGCAGGGCCGAGCCGTCCAGCCCCTCGCGCTTGTCCGGCGGCAGCACCGCGGCGATCTTGGCGAGCGCGTTGCGCGCCGCCCCGCCCAGCCGGCTGTCGCCGCGCTCCACCACCCAGCGCGAGCCCAGCACCAGCGCCTCGACCTCCTCCTCGGTGAACATCAGCGGCGGCAGCAGGAAGCCGGCGCGCAGCAGATATCCGACCCCCGGCTCCCCCTCGATCATCGCGCCCTGCGCCTGCAGCGTGGCGATGTCGCGGTAGAGCGTGCGCAGACTGACCCCCAGTTCGCCGGCAAGCGACTTGCCGCTGACCGGCTGGCGATGCCGCCGCAGAACCTGCATCAGATCGAGGAGACGTTCGGCGCGGGACATCGGGAACTGCGGAAGAGGGAAGGGTGCCCATAATGACACCTAAAATGACAAAGAGGCGCTCCCCGATGGGAAGCGCCCCTGTTCATGGCAGGTCCCGCCGGGCGGTTGCCCGGCGTTCCCGAACCTTACCGGCGGATCACTCCGCCTTCTTGGTCAGGTCCTCGCCGGTGGCCTGGTCGACCTGCTTCATCGACAGCTTGACCTTGCCGCGGTCGTCGAAGCCGATGACCTTGACCTTAACCGAGTCACCCTGCGACACGACGTCCGACACCTTGCCGACGCGCTGCTGCGCCAGTTCGGAGATGTGGACGAGGCCGTCGCGCGAACCCAGGAAGTTCACGAAGGCGCCGAAATCGACGACCTTCACCACCTTGCCGGTGTAGACGACGTTCATCTCCGGCTCGGCGACGATGCCCTTGATCCACTCGATGGCGGCGTCCGACTTCTTCTGGTCGACGGCCGAGACCTTGACGGTGCCGTCGTCCTCGATGTCGATCTTGGCGCCGGTCTGCTCGACGATCTCGCGGATCACCTTGCCGCCGGAGCCGATCACGTCGCGGATCTTCTCCTTCGGGATGTTGATGACGGTGATGCGCGGGGCGTTCTCGTTGACGCCTTCGCGGGCGCCGGTCAGCGCCTTCGACATCTCGCCGAGGATGTGCAGGCGGCCGTCCTTGGCCTGGCCCAGCGCGATCTTCATGATCTCCTCGGTGATCGAGGTGATCTTGATGTCCATCTGCAGCGCGGTGACGCCGACCTCGGTGCCGGCGACCTTGAAGTCCATGTCGCCCAGGTGGTCTTCGTCACCCAGGATGTCCGACAGGACGGCGAAGCCGTGGTCTTCCTTGATCAGGCCCATGGCGATGCCGGCGACCGGACGGATCAGCGGCGCGCCGGCGTCCATCAGCGACAGCGAGGTGCCGCAGACGGTGGCCATCGAGGAGGAGCCGTTGGACTCCGTGACTTCCGACACGACGCGCAGCGTGTAGGGGAAGTCTTCCTTCTTCGGCAGCAGCGGGTGGATGGCGCGCCACGCCAGCTTGCCGTGGCCGATCTCGCGGCGGCCCGGGCTGCCCATGCGGCCGGCTTCACCCACCGAGTACGGGGGGAAGTTGTAGTGCAGCATGAAGTGCTCGCGGTACTCGCCCTCGAGCGCGTCGATGATCTGCTCGTCCTGGCTGGTGCCCAACGTGGTGACGACCAGCGCCTGGGTCTCGCCGCGGGTGAACAGGGCCGAGCCGTGGGCGCGCGGCAGCACGCCGACTTCCGACACGATCGGGCGCACGGTCTTGGTGTCGCGGCCGTCGATGCGGCGGCCGGTCTTGAGCACGGCGCCGCGCAGGATGTCGGCTTCCAGTTCCTTGAACTCGAACCCGATGGACTGGGCGTCGAATTCCTCGGCCAGCGTCTCGAGCGCCTTCGCCTTGGCGGCGCCGACCTTCTCGTAGCGGCTCTGCTTCACCGTCTCGGTGTAGGCGGCCTCGACGGCGGCACCGACGGTCTCGCGCAGGCGGGCCTTCAGGGCCTTGCGGTCATAGGCCGGCTCCGGCAGGTCCCACGGCTCCTTGGCGGCTTCCTCGGCCAGGTCGATGATCAGGTTGATCACCGGCTGGAAGTTGGTGTGGCCGAACATGACGGCGCCCAGCATGACCTCTTCGGTCAGCTCCTTGGCTTCCGATTCGACCATCAGCACGCCTTCGACGGTGCCGGCGACGACCAGATCCAGATCGCTGTCGCCGACCTCGTCCCGGGTCGGGTTCAGGATGTACTGGCCGTTCTTGTAGCCGACGCGGGCGGCGGCGATCGGACCCAGGAACGGGATGCCGGAGATCGTCAGCGCGGCGGACGCGCCGACCATCGCGACGATGTCCGGATCGTTCTCCAGATCGTGGCTCAGCACGGTGCAGACGACCTGGGTCTCGTTGCGGAAGCCGTCGGCGAACAGCGGACGGATCGGACGGTCGATCAGGCGGCTGACCAGCGTTTCCTTCTCGGTCGGACGGCCTTCGCGCTTGAAGAAGCCGCCGGGGATCTTGCCGGCCGCGAACGCCTTTTCCTGGTAATTGACGGTCAGCGGGAAGAAATCGACGCCCGGCTTCGGCGCCTTGGCGGCGACGGCGGTGCACAGGACGGTGGTGTCACCATAGGTGACCAGAACCGCGCCGTTGGCCTGGCGGGCGATCTTGCCCGTTTCCAGGACCAGCTTGCGGCCGCCCCACTCGATTTCCTTGCGATGAACAGTGAACATGGATTCTTTCCTTCCATCCGACACCCTGCAACGGCCGGATTGCCGCCCAAGGCCGGGGCCATCGGTCGTAGGACCCCGCGAGAAAACTGAAATGACGGTGTTCGACAACAGCACCAAACGAATCGAGATAGAAGTGGCGTGAATGCAAAAAAGGCCGGTCCCCGAATGATCGGGCCGGCCTGTCCATCACGAAACGCTCAAGATCCAGTTTCTATTGCCAATAACCAATGAGGTGTTCCGGAACGGTACAGGTGAACGAGGACTTCGATGTTCGACGCCCATATCCGACGTCCGTGGTCCCGCCGGCTTCCGGGGGAAGCCCCCGGCCGGGGTGGCCGGCCGGGGGAACCCGAACCCGTCAGCGGGACGGCGCAGCCGTTAGCGGCGCAGGCCCAGACGCTCGATCAGAGCGGCGTAGCGTGAGTGATCCTTCTTCTTCAGATAGTCGAGCAAACGGCGGCGCTGACCGACCATCACCAGCAGACCACGGCGGGAGTGGAAGTCCTTCTTGTGGCCCTTCAGGTGATCCGTCAGGTTGCTGATGCGCTCCGTCAGGATCGACACCTGGACCTCGGGCGAACCGGTGTCGTTGGTGCCGCGGGAAAATTCCTTGATCAGCTCTTGCTTGCGCTCGGGCGTAATCGACATCGGGGTCTCCTAAATCACGTGAGGTTGAGCACGCGCACCGGACGGACCTCCGCCCCCTCGACACGGGCCAACGCCACCGGCGTTCCGCCGAAAAGCGCAATGACGGTGCCATCCCCACCGTCAGCACCCTGAAGCGCCATCAGGCGTTCACGATCCTGCCGGGTGAGGAGAGCGACCGTCTGGCCGTGCCTCAGTCGGTGCGCTTCCGCTTCCGTCAGGGCCAGCGCCGGGATGTCGTCCAGCGCGGTCTCGATCGGCAACAGAAGTCGTTCGACGGCCGCACCTTGCTCCATGGCGGCCAGTTCGTCCAGGGAAATCGCGCGCTCCAGCGTGAAGGAGCCGACGCGCAGGCGGCGCAGAAGCCCGACATGGCCGACCGTGCCGAGCGCTTCCGACAGGTCGCGCGCCAGCGAGCGGACATAGGTGCCCTTGCCGCAATCGACCTCGAACACCGCATGGTCGGCGTCCGGTTCCTCGACCAGCTCGAAGCGGTCGATGCGCACGGTGCGGGCGGCCAGATCGACCGCATCGCCTTCGCGCGCGATGTCGTAGGCGCGCTCGCCGTCGATCTTGATGGCGCAGAACTGCGGCGGCACCTGCTGGATCTCGCCCAGGAAAGCGGGCAGGGCGGCGCGGATCGCCTCGGTCGCCGGACGGTGGTCCGAGCGGGCGATCACCTCGCCCTCGCGGTCGTCGGTGCTGGTGCGCTCGCCCCAGCGGATGGAGAAGCGGTAGGTCTTGGCACCGTCCATGGCGTAGGACACGGTCTTGGTCGCCTCGCCCAGCGCGATCGGCAGGATGCCGGTCGCCAGCGGGTCCAGCGTGCCGCCATGCCCGGCCTTCTCGGCGTTCAGCAGGCGGCGCACCTTCGACAGCGCCTGGGTGGAGGTCATGCCTTCCGGCTTGTCCAGCACCACCCAGCCATGGATCGGCGTGCCCTTGCGCTTACGAGCCACGACGGCCGCCCCGGCTCTCGTCCTTGTCCCCGCTCTTGTCCCCGCCCTTGTCCTCGTCGTCGAGCATGGCGCGGTCGTCGTCGAGATCGTCGTCCTCGTCCGTCTCGTCGGGGCCGAGGTCGTCGCCGTCCTCATCCCCCTCTTCGTCGCCCTCCTCGTCCCAGGAGTCGTCCTCGTCCTCGTCGTGGTCGTCGTCGCCATTGACGCGGCCCAGCGGATGGCCGCTCAGGTCGCGGGCGACCTCCGGGCTGTGCAGGATGCTGTCGATGCGGTGGGCGTAGTCGAAGGAGGTGTCGCCCTCGAAGCTCAGCGTCGGGGCGTGGCGCAGGTTGACCATGCGCGCGACCTGCCCGCGCAGGAAGGCGGCGGCCCGCTTCAGGGCGACCTGGGCCTCCTCCATCCGCTCGCCGCCCAGCGTCGCATAGAAGACGGTGGCATTGGACAGGTCGGGGCTGATCCGCACCTCGGTGACCGTGACGTTCAGCGAGGCCAGTTCCGGATCGTGGAAGTCCCCGCGGCGGAACAGGTCGGCAAGGGCGTGGCGCACCTCCTCGCCGACGCGCAGTTGCCGTTGGGACGGGGGCTTGCCGGCGATGAACGCGCCGCGCTTCTTGCTGGCCATGGTACGTGTCTTTCGTCGATGTCTGGCGCCCGCGGCGGCCTGACCGGTGTCAGGACCAGAGAACGGGCACGTCGTAAAGTCTGATGGTTCGGTCGGCGCTGACCAGAGTCAGGCCATCGGCCTGGGCCTGGGCGATCAGCATCCGGTCGAAGGGGTCGCCGTGATGCCGGGGCAGATGGTCCAGCCGGTCGATGTGACGGACGTCGATTGCATGGATCGTCAGACCGTTTTCGACCAGAAGGCGATGGAACCCGGCGGGCAAGGTCAGTTTTCCGAAGCTGGACTTGATGGTGAGTTCCCAGAGCGACGCGATGCTCGCCAGCACGGTGTTGGAACCGTCGGCGATCACGGTCCGGACGGCGGAACCGAGCTTCGGGTCATCGGTCGCCAGCCACAGCAGCACATGACTGTCGAGCAGCAGCCTCACCCCGGCATCCCTTTCCACTGATCCGGCCACTCCTCGTCCGGAGCGAGACCGTAGAAGCTCTTCAGCAGGTCGTCGGGCAGCGGAGCGTCGAAATCGTCGGCGATCCGGATTTGTCCCTTGGCGAAGCCGAACCGCACCGGCCGCTTGCCGGACGGCGTCGGCGCGGACACTCCGTCTTCCGCGAGGGGGCCTTCCGCGACGGGCACCAGCCTGACCGCAGGTTTCCCATCGCGAAGAATGACGATCTCCTCGTCATTCTCCACCCGGTCGATCAGTTCGGCCATATGCCCGTCGGCTTCGGATAGCGGAATGCGATCCATAGCGTCACCTCCAGGTGGCATCACCTCTCGTCCGAAAAACGAACCGCCCGGCCCCGTCCGGTAAAACACCGGGAGGGGCCGGGCGGACCGTCGGTCTCAAAGCTCGCGAGCGATTTCGTCGATCTCGAAGGCTTCGATCTGATCGCCGGCCTGGATGTTGTCGTAGTTCTCGAAGGCCATGCCGCACTCGTAACCCTCGCGGACGTCCTTGACCTCGTCCTTGAAGCGCTTGAGCGTCTTGAGCGTGCCTTCGTGAATGACGACGTTGTCGCGCAGCAGGCGGACGCCGGCGCCGCGCTTGACGGTGCCCTGCGTGACCATACAACCGGCGACCTTGCCGACCTTCGTGATGTTGAACACCTCGCGGATGGTCGCGTAGCCGATGAAGCGTTCCCGCAGCGTCGGAGACAACAGACCGGTCAGCGCCGCCTTCACGTCGTCGATCACGTTGTAGATGATCGAGTAGTAGCGGATTTCGACGCCGTCGCGCTTGGCGAGGTCGCGGGCCTGCGGGTTGGCGCGGACGTTGAAGCCGATGATCATCGCGTTGGACGCATTGGCCAGCGTGATGTCGGACTCGTTGATCGCACCGACCGAGTTGTGCAGGACGCGGACCTTGACCTCGGTGTTCTCGGCCGTGAGCTTCTCCAGCGAGCTGGCGATGGCTTCGATCGAGCCCTGCACGTCGCCCTTGATGACGACCGGCAGTTCCTTGGCCTCGCCGGCCTGGATGCGGCTGAACATGTCCTGCAGCGAACCGCGGGCCGAGGCCGCCACCGCCGCTTCGCGCTTCTTGCGCTGGCGGAACTCGGCGATCTCGCGGGCACGGGCCTCGGACTCGACGACGGAGAAGTCGTCGCCGGCCATCGGCGTGCCGTTCAGGCCCAGGACCTCGACGGGCACGGCCGGGGCCGCCTCGTTGACGTTCTGGCCGCGGTCGTTGATCAGGGCGCGGACGCGGCCCCACTCGGCGCCGGTGACGAACACGTCGCCGACCTTCAGCGTGCCGCGCTGGACCAGCACGGTGGCGACCGAACCGCGGCCACGCTCCAGCTTCGCCTCGATGACGACGCCTTCGGCGGCACGCTCGGGGTTGGCCCGCAGCTCCAGGATTTCGGCCTGGAGCAGGATGGCCTCTTCCAGCTTGCTCAGGTTGCGCTTGGCCTTGGCCGACACCTCGACGTCGAGCACGTCGCCGCCCATCTCCTCGACCACCAGCTCGTGCTGGAGCAGTTCCTGGCGGACGCGCTCCGGCTTGGCATCGGGCAGGTCGCACTTGTTGATGGCGACGATGATCGGAACCTTGGCCGCCTTGGCGTGGCGGATGGCCTCGATCGTCTGCGGCATGACGCCGTCGTTGGCGGCGACCACCAGCACGACCACGTCGGTGACGTTGGCGCCGCGGGCACGCATCTCAGTGAAGGCGGCGTGGCCCGGCGTGTCGATGAAGGTGATCTTCGCACCCGACTCCAGCTGCACCTGATAGGCGCCGATGTGCTGGGTGATGCCGCCGGCCTCGCCCGACACCACGTCGGTCTGGCGCAGCGCGTCGAGCAGTGAGGTCTTGCCGTGGTCGACGTGGCCCATGATGGTGACGACCGGGGGACGGGACACCAGGATGGCGCCCTCTTCCTCGGTGGCACGCAGGCCGATCTCGACGTCGGACTCCGACACGCGGCGGACGCGGTGACCGAACTCGGTGATCAGCAGCTCGGCGGTGTCGGCGTCGATGGTCTGGTTGATGGTCGCCATCACGCCCATGCGCATCAGCGCCTTGATGACGTCGGCGCCACGCTCGGCCATGCGGTTGGCCAACTCCTGGACCGTGATGACCTCCGGCAGGACGACGTCGCGGGTGACCTTGGCGGTCTCCTGGCGGCTCATCTGGCGCAGGCGTTCACGTTCGCGGGCACGGCGCACCGCGGCCAGCGACCGGGTGCGGTCGCTGCCGTCGTCGCTGAGCGCTTGCGAGACGGTCAGCTTGGTGCCCTTGCGGCGGTCGGCGCCGGCGGGAGCCTTGGCGGCCGGACGGGCCGGCGCGGCCTTGGCGGGAGCGCCGCCGCGGCCACCCTTGCGGCGGTTGTCGTCCTCTTCCTCGGCGCGGGCCGGCGGGGCGCCGACGCCCGGCAGGGTGCGGCCGGGAGCGGCGTCGGCGGCGGGACGGGCGGCGGCACCGCCGGGGCGCTGGTCGGCACCCGGGCGGGCACCGGCCGGACGCGCACCGTCGCGGGGTGCTGCACCGTCACGGCCGCCATCGCGGGCACCGTCACGGCGGGGCGCCGGTTCGGCGTCGCGGCGCTTGGCGTCCTCGGCTTCCTTGCGCTTGGCCTCTTCCTCCTTGCGGCGGCGTTCGGCCTCGGCGGCGATCTTGCGATCCTCCTCCTGAATGGCACGCATCTCGTCCAGCTCGCGCTGGCGCAGGGTGTCGGCATCCAGAATGATCGGCGGCATGTCCGGCGTGGCCGATGCCGCAGCATCGGACGCGGCGGGAGCGGCAGCCGGGGCGGCGGCTTCGGCGGTGTCGGCTGGGGCGGATGCCGCCTCTTCGGCGGCACGGGCGGCGGCTTCGGCGGCGCGGGCTTCAGCGCGGGCCGCGTCTTCCTCGGCGTCGATCCGGCGCTGTTCCTCGAACGCCGCGGCGCCACGAAGCGCACGCAGGCGGGATTCCAGCTCCTCGCGGGTCAGCTGGCGCCCGGCAGGGGCACCGCCGCCACGGGGGCGCTGGCCCTGCGCACCGCGCATGGGCAGGCCCTGGGCAGCTTGACGCGCGGCGGCGCCGCCGTCGGCAACGCCGGGCACGGCGCCCTTTTCAACATGACGCTTGCGCTTGACCTCTACGGTCACCGCTTTTGACCGGCCATGGGAGAAGCTCTGCCGGACCTGGGTCTCGACCGGCTTCTTCGACTCCAGCTTTCCTTTGCTGGCGCCGGTTAGGTGCAAGACTTTCTTCTGGTCCTGGTCGTTGCTGTCGGTCATCGGTTCCCGAATGGTCAGACGTTACATCGCAGGCCGGCCGGCCGTATTGCCGACTCCCAAGCCCTTATCAGAATCCTGGTGCGCATCCTGGTCCCCTTGGGGACCTTTCAGCCCTCTCAGGCGTGCCGCATCGCGGGCCAGCCCTGCGGCCAGCCTGCCCCGCGCCACCACGGCGTGCACCGCGTGATCGCGTCCCAGCGCCGCGGCCAAGGCCGGGGACTGGAAGAGGTCGATCACCGGCAGCGACGGCGCGAGCGCCGTCACCTTGCCGCGCTGGTCCAGCGAGCCGTCCGCGGCTTCCACCAGCAGGGCCGGCGGGGGACCCGCACGGCCGACCTGGTTGGCCCTCAACGCCTCGCGCACCTTCTCGTATCCCGCCAGGACGTGGCCGGCACGGCGGGCAAGGCCCAACGCGTGCAGACACCGACGTTCCAGCAGCCGTTCCAGCCTCTGGGCCAGATCGGGCGGTACTTTCACCGCCCGGCGGGCCGCTTTGGCGAAAACGGATTTACCCATGGCCTTCGCCAGGGCATCCCGGTCGGCCGTGACCCAAAGGCCGCGGCCGGGCAGACGTTCCTCCAGGTCCGGAACCACCTCGCCGTCGGGGCCGATCACGAAGCGGATCATGCTCTCCTTCGGCCCCACCGTGCCCGACGCGATGCAGCGGCGCAGAGGCCCCTTCTCGTCGTCGGCCGGCAGGCGGTCCGTACCGGCACCGTCGTCCTGTGCCAAATCCTGTTCCGGCACCGCATCCGCGGCGGCGGTCGGTGTCCGTTCGTCGTTCCGTTCGGTCATCCGATCGTCATCCGCTCGCGCGGTCCCGAATAATCGTTCCTCTCGGGCGCAGTTCCAACCGGCATTGCTGCCGGTCAGGCCTGCGCGCCCTGGCCATCGGCCGAGCCCCCAGCGGCGGGAGCCGCGGCGGCGTCCTCGCCCTCACCCTCGAACCAGTGGGCGCGCGCGGCCATGATGATCGCGTTCGCCTCCTCTTCCGAGGGGGCGTCCTTGGCGCCGTCCTTGCCCAGGATCTCGACCAGCTCGTCGCCGGCCAGGTCGGCCAGGTCGTCCAGCGTCTTGACGCCGTTCTCGCCCAGCTTCACCAGCTGCGTGGCGCTGAAGCCGGTCAGCTCGGCGATGATGTCCTCGACGCCCAGCTCCAGCCGGCGCTCGTTGGCCTGCTCGTCCCGGACTTCCAGGAAGGCGAGCGCGCGCTGCTTCAGCTCGTCGGCGACCGACTCGTCGAACCCTTCGATCTCGGCCAGCTCCTCGGTCTCGACATAGGCGATCTCCTCGACCGAGGTGAAGCCTTCGGCGACCAGCAGGTGGGCGATCACGTCGTCGACGTCCAGCGCCTGCATGAACAGGGCGGAGCGGTTGTGGATTTCCTCCGACCGGCGCTCCGACTCTTCCTGTTCGGTCAGGATGTCGATGTCCCAGCCGGTCAGCATCGAGGCGAGGCGCACGTTCTGGCCGCGGCGGCCGATGGCCAGCGACAGCTGGTCGTCGGGCACCACCACCTCGATGCGGTGGTTGTCGTCGTCGAGCACGACCTTGGCGACCTCGGCCGGGGCGAGCGCGTTGACGACGAAGGTCGGCGCCTCGCCGTTCCACGGGATGATGTCGATCTTCTCGCCCTGCAGCTCGCCGACGACCGCCTGGACGCGGCTGCCGCGCATGCCGACGCAGGCGCCGACCGGGTCGATGGAGCTGTCGTGGCTCAGCACCGCGATCTTGGCGCGCGAACCCGGGTCACGGGCGACCGCCTTGATCTCGATGATGCCGTCGTAGATTTCCGGCACTTCCTGGGCGAACAGCTTCGCCATGAACATGGGATGCGTGCGCGACAGGAAGATTTGCGGCCCGCGCGGTTCCTCGCGGACGTCGAAGATGTAGGCGCGCACGCGGTCGCCGTTCTTGAAATGCTCGCGTGGCAGCAGCTCGTCGCGGCGCAGGATCGCTTCGGCGCGGCCCAGGTCGACGGTGACGTTGCCGTATTCGACGCGCTTGACCAGACCGTTGACGATCTCGCCGTTGCGGTCCTTGTACTCGTTGAACTGGCGCTTGCGCTCGGCGTCGCGCACCTTCTGCACGATCACCTGCTTGGCGGTCTGGGCGGCGATGCGGCCGAAATCGATCGGCGGCAGCGGGTCGACCAGGAAATCGCCGAGCTTGGCGCCGGCCTTGCGCTTCTGGGCGTAGGGCAGGGTGACCTGCGTCGCCTCGTTCTCCACCGTCTCGACCACCTCCAGGTGGCGGGTCAGATGGATGTCGCCGGTCTTGCGGTCGATGCGGGCGCGGATGTCGTGCTCATGGCCGTACTTGGAGCGGCCGGCCTTCTGAATCGCCTGCTCCATCGCCTCCAGGACTTCGTCCCGGTCGATGTTCTTTTCGCGGGCGACCGCGTCAGCGACTTGCAGCAGTTCCATCCGTTACACTTCCTGAATCGGTCTTGTGTGGTGCCGGTCTTGCGTGATGTCCGGTCGGGTCGGCGGGGTCGGGGCGGGGGTTCTGGCGGCTATCGTCCTGTCGGACCGTGCCGTCAGTGCTCCAGGCCCTCCTGCTGCTCCTGGCTGGCACGGATCAGCTCGTCCGTCAGCACCAGCTTGGCGCGCAGGATGGTGTCGAACTCCAGCCGGGCGGGTCCCTGTTCGGTGTCGATGCACACCAGGCCGTCCTCGACGCCCTTCAGCATGCCCTTGAAACGCTTGCGGCCGTCGATGGCCATGCGGCTTTCCAGCCGGGCTTCGAAGCCGGCGAAGCGCTCGAAATCCTTGAGCCGGGTCAGAGGCCGGTCGATGCCGGGCGAGCTGACTTCCAGCGTGTAGGCCTCGCGGATCGGGTCTTCCACATCCAGCAGGGCCGAAACGGAGCGGCTGATGTCGGCGCAATCCTCGACAGTCATGGGCGCGCCGTCGGCGCGCTCCGCCATGATCTGGAGAATTGCCCGCTGGCCGCCCGAGATCTGAACGCGCACGACCTCATAGCCCATGGCTTCGACCGACGGCGTGATGATCTGTTCGATGCGACCTGTAGCGTCCATTCCACCTAACCCAAAGCCTGCGGCCGGGATCGAACCGGACGAGGTTTCCACAACAGAAGGTTCAACAAGCGCGTGTCTCCACACGCTCATAAAAAAATAAGTGGGCAAAAGCCCACCCGCAAAGCGTCTCGCCGGCCCGGTTGCCCGGGCCGCCAATCCGTATGGGTTCTCAGAGGGTGAATATAGTCATTCCGGCCGATGCCGCAAGCCTTTTCGGGATCGCCCCGTTCCTTTACAAGCGGAACTGGTGGGGGCGGCATCAGGGAAGGACCGGAATGATCCTCGAAGCGGCGATTTTAAACGTGCGTCCGGGTGAGCAGGGCGCCTTCGAACAGGCCATGGCCGAAGCCCGTCCGCTCATCGCGGCATCGGCCGGTTTCCGTGGGATGGAGGTCCGGCCCTGCCTGGAGGACGGCTGTCGTTACCTGCTGCTGGTCTGGTGGGAGCGTCTGGACGACCATACCGTGGGATTCCGTGGTTCGGACCGGTATGTCGAGTGGAAGGGACGTCTCCATCGCTTCTACGATCCGTTCCCGGTGGTGGAGCATTTCGCCGCTCCACGCATCGCCGAACCGGATCCGCTCCGGCCGGCCGCAAGCGTCTGACGCCGGCGGCTCACCCCCGCGGGCGGCGGACGAATCGCAGGAAGACCGGCTTGCGCCCGGCGGCGATGGCCTTCTCCTCATAGCGCGTCGCCGGCCAGTCGTCGGGGCGGATGCGCCAGTCGGACGGACGGCGCGCCGTCCATTCGAAATCGGGATGCTTGACCGTGTGTTCAAGCATCCAGCGCACCAGTCCCATGTCGTCGCTGGCCAGACGCAGCTCGGCGCCGTCCTTCAGCACGCGGGCCAGCCGCGGCAGGTTCTCCGGCCCGATGAAGCGGCGGTCGGCATGGCGCTTCTTCGGCCAGGGGTCGGCGAACAGCACGAAGGCGCGGCCGATGGAGGCGTCGGGCAGGGCGTCCAGCAGCGGCCGGGCGTCGTCGGGATGGATGCGCACGTTGCCGAGATCGTCGTCGTCGATCATCCCCAGGAGGCCGGCGATGCCGTTGAGGAAGGGTTCGGCGCCGACGATGCCGACGTCCGGGTTGTGCTTGGCCTGCCAGGCGAGGTGATGGCCCATGCCGAAGCCGACCTCCAGCCAGACCTCGCGCTTCGGCGTGTCGAACAGGCCGGCAGGGTCCCAAAATGCCGGCGCCTGGCCGGCGTCGGATTTCGGCCCCCCGGATTTCGGCCCCCCGGATTTCGGCACCGTGATCTGGAGCTGCGGCAGCAGGTCCTCGATCAGGCTTGTCCGGCGCTTGCGCAGGGGACGGCCCTTGCGCCGGCCGAACAGCCGGTTTCCGGTTTCGCTCTGCGGAGCGTCGTCAGTCGGTCGGTCGGTTTTGCTGTCGGTCATGGCGGCTGATGCGGTTCAAAGAGCGGTGTGGCAGGAAAAGAGCTTACAAAAAAGGGCGGCGGAGGCCGTTTCCAGCCTCCGCCGCCTTTTTCATCTCCGGTAATCCGCCGGTCGGGACGGTCAGAAGGCGCCGCGCAGGGCCTCGACCAGATCGGTCTTCTCCCACGAGAAGCCGCCGTCCACCTCGGGCTCGCGGCCGAAATGGCCGTAGGCGGCGGTGCGGGCGTAGATCGGCTTGTTCAGGCCCAGATGCGTGCGGATGCCGCGCGGGCTGAGGTCGACCAGCTGCTGGAGGATGTCGGACAGCCGGTCCTCGTCGACGTTGCCGGTGCCGTGGGTGTCGACATAGACCGACAGCGGCTTCGACACGCCGATGGCGTAGGAGACCTGGATCGTGCACTTGTCCGCCAGTTCCGCCGCGACGACGTTCTTGGCGAGGTAGCGGGCGGCGTAGGCGGCCGAGCGGTCGACCTTGGTCGGGTCCTTGCCGGAGAAGGCGCCGCCGCCGTGCGGGGCGGCACCGCCGTAGGTGTCGACGATGATCTTGCGGCCGGTCAGGCCGGCGTCACCGTCCGGGCCGCCGATGACGAAGCGGCCGGTCGGGTTGACGTACAGGTTCTTGTCGTCGCACATCCAGCCTTCCGGCAGGCAGTTGACGATGTGCGGCAGGACGATCTCGCGCACGGCGTCCTGGTCCAGCCCCTCGGCATGCTGGGTCGACAGCACGATGGCGGTGGCGCGGGTCGGGCGGCCGTCGATGTACTGCAGGGTGACCTGGCTCTTGGCGTCCGGGCCCAGCTGCGGGGCGGCACCGGAATGCCGCGCCTCGGCCAGCGACTTCAGGATGGCGTGGCTGTAGTAGATCGGCGCCGGCATCAGGGCCGGGGTCTCGCGGCAGGCATAGCCGAACATGATGCCCTGGTCGCCGGCACCCTCGTCCTTGTTGCCCGCGGCGTCGACGCCGACCGCGATGTCGGCGGACTGGGAATGGACGAAGCACTTGACGTCCATTTTCTCCCAGTGGAAGCCGTCCTGCTCGTAGCCGATGTCCTTCACCGCGGCACGGGCGGCTGCGACCAGCTGGTCGGCCTTGATGCTGTCGGGGCCGCGAACCTCGCCGGCCAGCACCACCTGGTTGGTGGTCGCCAGCGTCTCCACGGCCACGCGGGCCTGCGGGTCGTGCGAGAGGTAGAGATCGACGATGGCGTCGGAAATGCGGTCGCAGACCTTGTCGGGATGACCTTCCGACACGGACTCGCTGGTGAAGACGTAGTTCAACTTTGCCACGGGAAACCTCGGCATTCGGCGGCACGCTATTTCATGAGCCGAAACGGCAGACCGGTACAGCGGCCGCAGACACCGATCCAAATCCGGTTTTGACAAGGTTTCAGGCCGGGGTCAAGAAGCCTACCGGCGGTAAGGCCTTGGTCCTATCATCGCAGGCACCACACGAAGGGGGTGGATACGGTCGCGCCGCATCTTCCCCGTTCGGTGGGTATCTCAGGCCGCGGACAACCGGCGGGAGGCACCGCCGGGTGCTCAAGGCTGCAAAGCGCCGCCGTGAGTCACCGCCGCAAGCCCTTGCCGCAAGCCCTTGCAGCAAATCGCCGCCGCAACTTACTCCGCGGCTTCCGCCACGGCGGCGCTGGCCACGGCCTTGGTCAGCTCGAACAGGCGCTTGCGCACCGACGGATCGCTGATCTTGTAATAGGCGCGGACCAGTTCCAGCGTCTCGCGCTTGGCCATCGGATCGGGCTCGTAGGTGCTGGCCGACCGCTCTTCCGAGCCACCCGCCTCGTCGTCGTCCTCGACGCGGGCCGAGGCCGCGTCGGCCGGCATGTCGTCGAAGAAGAAGGAAACCGGCACGTCCAGCACGCGGCTGAGATCGAACAGACGCGATGCGCCGATGCGGTTGGCGCCGCGCTCGTACTTCTGCACCTGCTGGAAGGTCAGACCGATGGCCTCGCCCAACTTTTCCTGGCTCATGCCGAGAAGGGTGCGGCGGAGACGGACGCGGGATCCGACGTGGACATCGATGGGATTCGGCTTTCCGGTCTTCGGACGGCCCGCACCCGCACGGCGCCCGCGCGGCGCTCCAGTTTCAGTCTGCATCTCGTTTATCCCTGTAACGGTTGTGCAACCTAGTTACGACATATCCACGTATGCAGTCAAGCCCGCTCCGGTCATGCCGGTTACACGAATTTGTTCTGCCTGTGGCGGGCAGAATGCCCGTATTGCAGCATCAGCGGTGATATCGCGTGGTCAGGGCCGCCATGAAACAGCCCAGAAGCACTATGCCGAAAATCCAGTCTCCCATACGGGCATAGGCTGTAACGCCAGACGGAGCTTTCGGTAACGTGGTATCGATGAAGCCACGCTCACCCAGACCGAGCAATTGTCGCACACGACCGTAGGAATCCACCACCCCGGATATTCCCGTATTCGCCACCCGGACCAGCGGCAGCCCTTCCTCGACGGCCCGCACTTGGTTGATGGCGAAATGCTGGTGCGGACCGGCGGTGCGGCCGTACCAGGCGTCGTTGGTCAGGTTCAGCAGCCATTGCGGCCGGTCGGCGCTGTCGACCACCGCGCCGGGGAAGATGCTCTCGTAGCAGATCAGCGGGCTGAAGGGCGGCAGGCCCGCCACGCGGTCGCCCAGGTGCAGGGTGCGCGGGCCGGGACCGGCGGAGAACTCCGCCCCGTTGCCGGCGATGGCGCCGACCGGCAGCCATTGCCGCAGCGGCATGTATTCGCCGAAGGGGACGAGATGGAACTTGTCGTAGTCGGCGACCGCGGCACCGCTGCCGTCCACCGCCACCATGCCGTTGAAATAGCGGCGCTCGCCATCGGCATCGACCGTCGTGCGCGGGGCTCCGGTGATCAGCAGCCCGCCGGACGGCGTGACCGAGGCCAGGGCCTGCCGCACCCGCGCATCGTCCTCGATGAAGAAGGGCACGGCGGTTTCCGGCCAGATGATGACGTTGGGCGGCGGGGCGGCGGGATCGGCCGGGGCGGCGGCGGACAAGGCGAGATGGCTCTGGAAATTCTGCACCCGCTCGCCGGGCGCCCATTTCAGCCGCTGGTCGATCGCCGCCTGGACCAGCCGCAGCCGCACCCCCGGCACCGGCTCGTCGACAGCACCGGCGAGCCGCCAGGCTCCCCAGCCGCCGAGGACCGCCAGCAGCGCCAGACCGGCGGCGACGGCGGCACCGGCCCGGCCGGGCGTGGTGTCGCGGTCGGGCAGGGCGGCCGGCAGCGACGCCACCAGCACCGTCACCAGCGTCAGGCCATAGATGCCGACCAGCGAGGCGGTCTGCAGAACCGGCAGCACCCCGACCCAGCCATAGCCGATCAGGTTCCAGGGAAAGCCGGTGAAGAGATGGCCGCGCAGCCATTCCCACAGGCACCAGCAGGCGGCGAACAGCAGCGGGCGGCCGAGCCCGGCGCCGAAGCCGCGCCGGCGCAGCAGCTGGAAGGTCAGGGTGGCGCCGCCGCTGAACATCGCCAGCACGACCGGCAGCCCGACCGCCGACAGCGGCAGCGCCCACCAGAAGCGGTCGATGTCGGTGAACAGCGCGGCGCTGATCCAGTAGAGCCCCAGCAAATGATGGCCGAAGCCGAAGAACCAGCCGACGGCGAAGGCGGCCTTTTTGGTCTCCGCCCCCTCAAGCAGCCAGATCATGCCGGGGAAGGCGACCAGCACGACCGGCATCAGGTCGGCCGGCGGCAGCGCCAGCGTGGCGAACCCGCCCAGCAGCATCGCGGCGGCCAGCCGGCGCCAGCCGGTCAGCGCGGCCAGCCGCGCGGAAACGCGGCCCAGCTTGGCCGGGACGGGCAGGGTGTCGGTGGCGGTCAAGGCAAAACTCCGGCAGCGGCAGGGGGCGGCGCCACAGGCAAAGGGCGGGCGGCGCCATAGGTAATGCGGCCGTGCAGGGGTGCCAAGGTCCTTGTGGGCGGGGCTGTGTTGTGGGGGTGGGGAGACCGTCCCCACCCCGTTCCTCAGGCCGTCTCCGCCAGCTCCACGCTGTTCGCCGGGACATTGTGGACGCGCAGGCGCTTCAGGCGGCGGGAGTCCGCATCGACGATCTCGAACTCCAGGCCCGACGGATGGACCAGCCGTTCGCCCAGCCCCGGCACCCGGCCGGCGATGGAGACGACCAGACCGCCGAGCGTGTCGATGTCCTCGCGCTCCTCCTCGGTCAGCACCGGGCCGACCCGGACCTCGAAATCCTCGATGGGCAGGCGGGCGTCGGCGATCAGGCTGCCGTCGGGACGTTCGACCAGCCGCGGCGCCGCGGCCTCGTCATGCTCGTCCTCGATCTCGCCGACGATCTCCTCGACCAGATCCTCGATGGTGACGAGGCCGTCGATGCCGCCGAACTCGTCCACCACCAGCGCCATGTGCTGGCGGGTCTGGCGCATCTGCACCAGCAGGTCGAGCACATGCATGGAGGGGGCGACGATCTTCGCCTCGCGGATGATGCCGCTCAGGTCCGGCTTCTGGCGCAAGCCCTCGGCGGAGACGGCCTGTTTGGCCATCAGGGTCATCACATCCTTGATGTGGATGATGCCGACCACGTCGTCCAGCGTCTCGCGGAACACCGGCAGGCGGGAATGGCCTTCCTCGGCGACGCGCTGGACCAGTGAAGGGAAGGGCGTGTCGATGTCGACGGCGATGATGTCGGCGCGCGGCACCATGACGTCGGCGACGGTGCGGTCGCGCAGCTTCAGGATGTTGGTCAGCAGCGCCCGCTCGCCGGTGCCCAGCGAATCCTCGCCGTCCTCGCTGGCTGCATCGTCCAGGCCGGAGATCAGCTCTTCGATGGTGCCGCGCAGGGAATTGTCCTCGCGGCCGCCCCAGACGGTGCGGAGCCACCCCTTGAACAGGTGGCCCAGGGAATGGTCTTCGGCCCCGTTGTCATCACGGGGCGTGCGACTGTCGGATATATCGCTCATCGGTCCGGCGGTTGGTGGTTGGCGGCGTAAGGATCGGCGATTCCGAGCGTGGCGAGCAACCGGGTTTCCAGCGCCTCCATCTCCTCGGCCTCGTCGTCCGTCTCGTGATCATACCCCAGCAGATGCAGAACACCATGCATCACAAGGTGAGTCATGTGGTCCTGGAAGCTTTTCCGCTGTTCGGCGGCTTCGCGTGCAACCGTTTCATAGGCGAGGATGACGTCGCCCAGCATCACCGGCATGCCGTCCTGCGCGTCGGGTTCCTCCGCCTCGGTCAGGGCGAAGGACAGGACGTTGGTCGGCTTGTCCTTGCCGCGATACTCGCGGTTCAGCCGGTGGACCAGCTCGTCGTCGGCCAGCACGACCGACAGCTCGGCCGGGCCTTCCTCGTCGTCATAGGCGGCAGCGAGGGCCGCGAGGGCGGCGCGCTCCGCCAGCCACTCGGCATCCTCGGCCCAGTCGCCGGCTTCACGTGAAACAGCGATGTCGACCGCGGTGGTCATTCCGGTTCTCCAATGGTCCCAGCATCACCAACGGTCGTTTCGGGTGCGGAACCAGCCGGCGCGGTGTTGGTGCGGCGGGCCTGCTTGCGCTCCGCCTCGCGGGCATCGGCCTGGTCATAGGCGCGGATGATGCGGGCCACCATCGGGTGGCGGACGACGTCGGCGTCGGTGAAGCGGACGAAGCGCACGCCCTCCACCCCGCGCAGGATGTCGAGCGCGTCGCGCAGGCCCGACCGGGTGCCGGTCGGCAGGTCGATCTGCGAGATGTCGCCGGTGACGACCATCCGCCCGCCTTCGCCGAGACGGGTGAGGAACATCTTCATCTGCATCGGCGTGGTGTTCTGCGCCTCGTCGAGGATGACGAAGGCGTTGCCCAGCGTCCGGCCGCGCATGAAGGCCAGCGGTGCGATCTCGATCTCGCCGGACTCCAGCCGCTTCTTGACCTGTTCCGCCGGCAGCATGTCGTGCAGCGCGTCGTAGAGCGGGCGCAGGTAAGGATCGACCTTTTCCTTCAGGTCGCCGGGCAGGAAGCCCAGCCGCTCGCCGGCCTCGACCGCCGGGCGCGACAGCACGATGCGGTCGACCTGGCCGGTTGTCAGCAGGGCCACCGCCTGCGCCACCGCCAGATAGGTCTTGCCGGTGCCGGCCGGGCCGAGCCCGAAGACCAGCTCGCTCTCCGCCAGGGCCTGGAGATAGGCGGCCTGGGTCGGGGTGCGCGGGGTGATCGGGCCGCGGCGGCGGGTGCGCAGCGCGATTTCGGCGCGGGTGATGGTCGCCTGCGGGCCGGGCGCGCGCGGCTCCTCGCCGCTCGCAACACCGGCGAAACTGGCCTCGGCGGTCGCCATGCGGACGGCGCCGTCGACCTCGCCGCCGTCGATGGTCTGGCCGCGGCTCAGCCGGCCATACAGGCCGTTCAGCGCCGTCCGCGCCGTTTCGGCGGCGTCCGACGGGCCGGAGATGGTCAGGGTGTTGCCGCGCGAGATCAGCGACACGCCGAGAAGCGATTCGATGCGGGCGAGGTGGCGGTCATGCTCGCCATACAGCATCGGCAGAAGACGGTTGTCATCGAATTGAACGTCGATGCGCCGTTCGGGCAGACCGTTCAAGCGCTGGCCTCCAAGGTTACGGCAGGCTGGAAGGGAGAGGCGGTGACGTATTCACCGGTCACCACGGTGCCGGCGAGGCTGTTGGCCCGCGCCGCGTCGACCCGCACCTCGACGATGCGGCCGAGCAGCCGTGCGTCCGCCTCGGCATGGATCGACTGCATCCACGGGCTGCGGCCCAGCAGCTGGCCGTCGCGGCGGCCGACGCGGTCGAACAGGACCGGCACGCTGCGGCCGACGAAGCCATGGTTGAAGGCGATCTGCTGGGCGTCCAGCAGCTGGCGCAGCGCCTCCAGCCGTGCCTCCTTCACTGCGTCCGGCAGCTGGGCGCCCTCGACCGCGGCCGGGGTGCCGGGACGCGAGCTGTATTTGAAGGAATAGGCCTGCGCATAGCCGATCTCGGTGACCAGCTTCAGCGTCTGGGCGAAATCGGCGTCCGTCTCGCCGGGGAAGCCGACGATGAAGTCGCCGGACATCGCCAGGTCGGGCTTGGCGTCGCGCAGCCGGCCGACCAGCCGGCGGTAATCGTCGGCGCTGTGCTTGCGGTTCATCGCCGCCAGGACGCGGTCGGAGCCGGCCTGCACCGGCAGATGCAGATAGGGCATCAGCTGCGGCACCTCGGCATGGGCGCGGATCAGGTCGTCGGCCATGTCGCGCGGGTGCGAGGTGGTGTAGCGGATGCGCGCCAGCCCGTCGATCTCCGCCAGTTCGCGGATCAGCCGGCCGAGGCCCCAGGTGGCGCCGTCCGGCCCGTCGCCGTGCCAGGCGTTGACGTTCTGGCCCAGCAGGGTGATCTCGCGCGTGCCGCCGGCGACCAGCCGCTTCGCCTCGGCCAGGATCTGGCCGGCGGGGCGGGAGAACTCGGCACCGCGGGTGTAGGGCACCACGCAGAAGGTGCAGAACTTGTCGCAACCCTCCTGCACCGCCAGGAAGGCGGCGACGCCCTGGCTGCCGGCTTCCTCCGGCAGCAGGTCGAACTTGGATTCGGCCGGGAAGTCGGTGTTCAGCACGCTGCCGGCGGCGCGGCTGGCCTTCGCCACCATCTCCGGCAGGGTGTGGTAGGTCTGCGGGCCGAAGACCATGTCGACGAAGGGGGCGCGGGCGACGATCTCCTCGCCCTCGGCCTGGGCGACGCAGCCGGCGACCGCCAGGATCATCCGGCCGTCCTCGGCCTCCGCCTTGCGGTCCTTCATCTGGCGCAGCCGGCCCAGCTCGGAGAAGACCTTCTCGGCCGCCTTCTCGCGGATGTGGCAGGTGTTCAGGATCACCATGTCGGCGCCGTCCGGCTCATCGACCGGTTGGTAGCCCAGCGGTGCCAGGACGTCCACCATGCGGGCGGAGTCGTACACGTTCATCTGGCAGCCCCAGGTCTTGATGAACAGCTTCTTGGTCAACCCGCACCCTTCCGCTTGGAACAAAAACGAATAGCGCGCTCACGGTTTTGCGTGGCGCGCGGCACGCCGTCGGTCCGGCGTCGCTCCTGAAAAGATGGTATCGCGTGCGGGGCGAATCGAGTCAATCCCGCTTCGCCCCGCCCACATTTCGCAAACAGGCCCAATTCGCAAAACAAGCCGTTTCCGCGATCCGGAACCGTCACGCCGCCCCGGCCTGGAGGCCGTCGCGCCAGAACCAGTCGGTCCGGCGCACCCGGTCAGTCCAAAGTCGCTCCGCCGCCGTCCGGCTGAACAGGGCGCTGAAAGGGACGGGGGTGTCTCCCGCCGGCAGGTCGATGGAGGTCGCCAGCACCGGGCCGAGAACAGGGGTGGCGCCGATGGCGATATCCTGCGCGTCGGCCGGTTCCGGCTTGCCGATCATGCCGGCGGCGCCGGCCAGCGAGCCTTCGACCAGTTCCAGCCCCAACAGCCGGCTCATGTCGACCGGACCCGGCATCTCCATACCCAGCGTCAGGGCGCGGGAGAAACCGAACCGCTCGTAATAGGGGGCGTCGCCGACCAGGATCACCGACTTGTGGCCCAGCGCCACCGCCTTGTTCAGGCTCATCCGGATCATCTTGCTGCCCAGCCCGCTGCCCTGGAGATGGGCGGCGACGGCGATGGGGCCGAGCAGGATGGACGGGGTGGCGCCGCCGACCAGGATCGGCCAGTAGCGGATGGTGCCCACCACCACCTCGCGGCCATGCTCGTCATGCTCGATGGCGACGAGGTTCAGGGCGGGGATGGAGTCGACGCCGTCGCGCAGCCGGTAGGCGGTCTTGTTGAAGCGGTCCGGACCGAAGGAGGCGTCCAGCAGGGCTTCGATGGCGGCGGCGTGCTTCGGCTCTTCGACGGTGATGATCATCAGGTGGGGCTCCCGGCGGGAAGAAGGTCTTCTCAGAAGGCTTCTGAAGGGCGGATCGCGCCGCCGCCGGAAGGCCGGGGGTGTCAGGTCCCCGATGTGCCTTTGGCGTTCGCACGCGACCCAAGGACGGCCGCAACCGCAAAGCGCGGTGCGAGGCTCCGTCGTCGGATGCGAAGGGCGTGCGAACGAGACATGGACAAGGCTCTTCGGCCGTTGCTGGGACTTGCGCATATATCATCGTCGCCCCCCCGTCGCAAGACCGCGGAGACCCCGATGGAGTGCATAACTGTATCCATCTGGATGCGGGCCCCATACGGCCATGTCCCACGATTGTCCGGGGCGCTTCTGGACAGTGCGGAGGGGGGACCTTATTCTGTGGCCGACAGCCGCCCGGCCAGCCGGATTCCCCGGCCGCCGGCACGTTTTTCGGCCGGCGCCGTTCACTTGGCTGTCCGCCCGGATTGCCTGCCAGGATCCTCGACCATGTACACCGCCGTCACCCACGACATCCGCGTCACCGTCCAGCCCGTGTTCCTGGAGGACCAGTCGTCCCCGGCGGAGGGGCGCTTCGTCTGGGCCTATCATGTCCGCATCGAGAATGAGGGCGAGGAGACGGTGCAGCTGCGCACCCGCCACTGGCGCATCACCGACGCCATGGGCCGCGTGCAGGAGGTGCGGGGCCCCGGCGTCGTCGGCGAACAGCCGGTGCTGGAGCCGGGCGACCATTTCGAATACACCAGCGGCACGCCGCTCGGCACGCCGTCCGGCATCATGGCCGGAACCTACGGCATGGAGGGCGAGGACGGCCGCGCCTTCGACGTGACGATCCCGGCCTTCTCGCTGGACAGCCCGCACCAGCCGATGCAGCTGAACTGACCGGAAAACCCGGACCCGGAAATCCGGCTGCAGGCAAATAATACAATAGAATGTGTGTGGTTATTGGAAGAATTCAACACGCGGCTTTGACAAGCCGCATGGCTGCCCGTAGTTTGTCCACCGCTTGACGGTCATAGGCCTGACCCTATCTAGGGTCTTCCGACTGGCGTCCGGCGACAGAAACCGGGCGGAAACGGGAAGGCAGGCGCCGCCACTCCGGTCTAGATATTTCCTTTTCGTCTTGCGGGCCGTTCGGTTGATCCGCCGAGGCATCGGCTCCGTACTGACGGCAAACCCGAGTGACGCCAGACAGGATGGCCAGACAGGATGGGCGTGTTGCGCGACAGCCGTCGGCTCACGGCCGGCGGTCCATGCAAGGCGTGTTATCAGTTATGGAAAGGATGTTCCCGTGACGGCTACCAAGACCCCGCACGCCAAGCCTCCGGCGGTCGACAACGTGCTCCGCGGCCCCGGCCTGTCCCGGCCGGACGCCCTCGACCGTCCGTCCCGCGCCGAGGCGGAGGAGGCGGTGCGCACCCTGATCCGCTGGGCCGGCGACGATCCGGCGCGCGAGGGGCTGGTCGGCACGCCGGACCGCGTCGTCCGCTCCTACGAGGAATTCTTCGCCGGCTACGGCATCGACCCGGTCGAGATCCTGTCGCGCACCTTCGAGGAGACCGACGGCTACGACGAGATGGTCGTGCTGCGCGACATCCGGGTCGAGTCCTATTGCGAGCACCACATGGTGCCGATCATCGGCAAGGCCCATGTCGCCTATCTGCCGCGCCGCCGCGTCGTCGGCATCTCCAAGCTGGCGCGGCTGGTCGAGGCCTACGGCAAGCGCCTGCAAATCCAGGAGAAGATGACGGCGCAGATCGCGAACACCATCGACGAGGTCCTCCAGCCCGAGGGTGTCGCCGTGGTGGTCGAGGCGCAGCACCAGTGCATGACGACCCGCGGCATCCACAAGACCGGCGTGACCATGGTGACCAGCCGCATGCTGGGCGCCTTCCGCACCGACCCGTCGACCCGCCGCGAATTCCTGACGATGATCGGCAACCCGTCGTCGCGCGGGATGGAGTGAGGATGCTGCCCCTTCCCTCCGGGGGAGAGGGCTTTACACCCAAACCGCTGCCTGCCAAGCTCCCGCCGCTATTTCCCAGTGAGCGGTGTGGAGCATGGCGGCGAAGGTGACCCCGGCGGTCAATGCGGCGAAGGCGGCGGGCGTCGCCTTCCGGCTGATGGAATACGAGTACGACCCGTCGGCCGACGCCATCGGCCTGCACGCGGCCGAATCGCTCGGCCTCGACCCCGCCATCGTCTACAAGACCCTGATCGTCCAGCTGGAGCCCAAGGCGCTGGCCTGCGCCGTCATCCCGGTCGCGGCCAAGCTGGATTTGAAGGCCATCGCCGCTGCGGCCAAGGCGAAGAAGGCCGATCTGGCCGACCCGGCGCTGGCGGAAAAGACCACCGGCTTCCTGGTCGGCGGCATCAGCCCGCTCGGCCAGAAGAAGGCGTTGCCGACCTTCATCGACGCGAGCGCCGAGGCGCTGTCGGAAATGGTGGTGAATGGCGGCCGGCGCGGTCTGCAGATCGTGCTGGCGCCCGCCGATCTGGCGAAGGCGACGAAGGCGGCGGTCTGCGCCATCGTCGCGCACTGAACCGCGATTTTTTAAGGTGGTGGTGACCCCGGCAGGACTCGAACCTGCTGCCTCAAGTTTAGGAAACTCGCGCTCTATCCTGATGAGCTACGGGGCCACTTGCGCCGCACCTTAACGGTTTCGCCGGGAAGGGGAAAGTGGCTTTTGGTGAAAGTGCGGCGCCGCCCCCGTCAGTCCGAATAGCGCTCCTCCAGCCACGGGTCGGCGTGGTTGTTGTAGCCGCGGACCTCCCAATAGCCCTTGCGGTCGCCGGCCAGCAGCTCGATCCGCTTCACCCACTTGGCGCTCTTCCACAGATACAGCTTGGGCAGGATGATCCGCACCGGGCCGCCATGCTCGCGGCTGATCGGCTGGCCTTCCCAGTTGGTGGCGAGCAGCACGCCGTCGTCGTCGAAGTCCGACAGGGCGACGTTGGTGGTGTAGCCGTCGAAGGAATGGAAGACGACGAAGCGCGCCTCCGGCTTCGGCCGGGCCAGCTCCAGCAGGCGGCGGGCGCTGACCCCCTCCCACCGGTTGTCGTAGCGCGACCAGGTGGTGACGCAATGGATGTCGGAGACGAAGCTCTCCTGCGGCTGGGACTGGAAATCGTCCCAGCTCCAGGACAGCCGGTTCTCCACCAGCCCGTCCACCGCGAGCGACCAGTTCGCCGTCGTCACCTTCGGCGTGATGCCGAGATCCAGCACCGGCCAGTCGGTCACCAGCCGCTGGCCGGGCGGCAGCCGGTCGCGCGCCGGGTCGGCGGCATGTCCCGTCAGGGCACGGCCATCGCGCGCCCATTGCTCCTTGGTGGCGACCAGCTTGTCGCGGACGGCGCCTTCGCGCTCGACCTCCCGGCCCACCTCCTGCCCGGGCTCCGGCCGGTCGGTCCTGTCCTCTCCGCTGGGTGTGTCGTTCATCGCTCGTCCTCCGTTTCCGCCGTTTCCGGCAGGGGTCCCGCTAAAAAAAGGAACAGACAGTCGGGTTGGCAAGCGCAAGCGGGAGAACTAACTTCCCGAAGCCCGGCATAATGGAGCCCCGGCATATTGGAGCCACAGTTCCACGCCAGGGTGCCGGCCGGCTGTTTTTTGCCGCCCACCCGCATCGCCGCCCCGTCAAAGACCACCCGAGTGAATTGCCGATGATCCGGTCCGCAACGCCCGCCGCAAACCCTCTGCCAAGCGCTTGGCGTCGGCTCCTGTCCGGCGGCCTCGCCGTCCTGCTTCTCGCGGGCCTGCTCGCCGGGGCGGGGACGCCGGTGCTCGCCGCCTCGGCAGCGCCCGCCGCCGCCGTTGCGGCTCCGGCCGCCGGTGGCGCCGCTCCCGCTGCCGCCCCGGTGGTGGTGGACGAGGCGACCGTGCAGCAGCTGGAGGCGCTGGTCGGCACGCTGGAGAACCAGGATGCGCGCACCCAGCTGGTCACCCAGCTGCGCAACCTGATCACCGCCCAGCGCGGCCTTGCCCAGGCCAAGGAGGCGGAAGGCGAGTCGGCGCTGCCGCAGACCCTGGGCGCCCGCGCGCTGGCCTTCCTGGCGGCGCGGATGGACGTGGTCAGTCGCCAGCTGGTGCAGGTCGCCAACGTCTTCTCCGACCTGCCGGGGGCGCTGTCCTGGGTGCAGCGGCAGGCGCAGGACGACACCGCCCGCGACCGCTGGGTCCAGATCGCCATCCAGCTGGCGATGATCCTCGGCATCGGCGCGGTGGCTGCGCGCGGCATCGCCTGGCTGCTCAGCCGGCCGCGCCATGCCATGGCCGCCCGCCGTGTCGACTCCACCCTGCTGCGCATCCCGATGCTGCTCGGCCGGGCGGTGCTGGAGCTGGCGCCGATCCTGGGCTTCATCGTCGTCGCCTACACCATCCTGTCGGTGACCGAACCGGCGCCGCGGGTGCGGCTGGTGGCGCTGGCGGTGGTCAACGCCACCGTCATCACCCAGGCGCTGCTGATCCTGGTGCGGATGATGTTCGCGCCCGACGCGCCCAACCTGCGCATGGTCCACACCAGCGAGGCCGGGGCGAAGCGCTGCTACATCTGGTCGCGCCGGCTGATCGCCGTGGCGGTCTACGGCTATTTCCTGGCGGAGGGGGCCTATGTGCTGGGCCTGCCGCTGGGCGCCTACGGCGCGCTGCTGAAGCTGCTGGGCGTGGTGATCGCCGCCATGCTGATCGCGCTGATCCTGCAGAACCGGGTCGGCGTCGCCGACTGGATGCGCGGCAACCCGCTGTCGGGCGACGGCGACCCGCTGGCGACCGCCCGGCGCGAGGCGGAAGGGCAGGGGGCGGTGCTGCGCACCGCGCGCCGCCGCTTCGCCGAGATCTGGCACGTGCTGGCGATCCTCTATGTCGTGGTGACGCTGGGCGTCTGGGTGCTCAACGTCTATGGCGGCTTTGAATTCCTGGCCCGCGGCACCGCCGTGACCGTGGTGGCGGTGGTGGTGGCCCGGCTGCTGGTGGGCGGGCTGAACCGGACGCTGCGCCGCGGCCTGACCATGAACCGCGAGCTGGCCGGCAACCTGCCGCAGCTCCACACCCGCGCCTTCCACTATCTCCCCATCGTCCAGCGCATCGGCAAGATCATCATCTGGCTGGTGGCGCTCGGCGCCGCGCTGAACGGCTGGGGCATCGACACGCTGGGGATGGTCGAAACGAACGCCGGCCGCCGCATCGTCGGCAGCGCCATCTCCATCGGCCTGCTGCTGGCCGGCGCCATCGTCGCCTGGGAGGTGGTCAGCGCGCTGATCGAGCATTTCCTGCGCGCCACCGACCGCAACGGCACCCGCATCGAACGCAGCGCCCGCATGCGCACGCTGCTGCCGCTGCTGCGCAACGCCTTCCTGATCCTGCTGGTGACGATGGTGTCGCTGATCACCCTGTCGGAGCTGGGCGTCAACATCGCGCCGCTGCTGGCCGGTGCCGGTGTCGTCGGTCTGGCCATCGGTTTCGGATCGCAGACTCTGGTCAAGGACATCATCACCGGCCTGTTCATCCTGTTCGAGGACACGGTGTCGGTCGGCGACGCGGTGGACGTCGGCGGCGGCCATTCCGGCACGGTGGAGGCGATCTCCATCCGCTCGATCCGCCTGCGCGACGGGTCGGGCGCCGTGCATTCCGTGCCGTTCAGCGCCGTCACCACCGTGAAGAACATGAGCAAGGACTTCTCGGTCACCCTGTTCAACATCACGGTGTCCAACCGCGAGGATCCCGACCGCATCATCGCCGCGCTGAAGGAGACGGGGGCCGAGGTGCAGGCCCAGCCGCAGTTCGCCGCCGACATCCTGAACCCGCTGGAGGTGCTGGGCGTCGACAAGCTGTCCGACACCGGCATCAACATCCTGGCCCAGTTCAAGACCCGCCCGACCCGCCAGTGGGGCGTCACCCGCGAGTTCAACCGCCTGCTCAAGAAGAAGTTCGACGAGCTGGGCATCTCCATGCCGACCCAGTCGATGCAGCTGGTCGTCGGCCAGAACCCGCATGACCGCGCGCTGGCGGAAGCGCTCAGCCAGGGCTCCTGACCGCCGGGGGTATCGCCCGCCAGGGGTACTGCCCGTAAGCACAGGCTCAGACCTTACGCACAGGGAACGCCCGGCTTTGCCGGGCGTTTTCCTTATGTACGTCCTGTACGTCCGATCGGCGGGAGCCAGCCGCAACCATGCTCAGCGATGCCTTTTCCCGGTTCGCCCGCTGGATGGAGCGCCAGTCCGGCCGTCCGGCTGCCTTCGTCACCGCCTTCGCCGTCGTGCTGGTCTGGGGACTGACCGGGCCGCTGTTCCATTTTTCCGACACCTGGCAGCTGGTGATCAACACCGGCACCACCATCGTCACCTTCCTGATGGTGTTCATCATCCAGAACGCCCAGAACCGCGACACCCAGGCCATCCACCTGAAGCTGGACGAGCTGATCCGCGCCACCCACTCCGCCCGCAACGGCATGATCGATGTGGAGGAGATGCCGGAAAACGAGCTGGCGAAGGTGAAGCGCAGCTTTGAAAAGCTCGCCAGGACCGCCGAATGCCTGGACCACCGCATCGACGAAAAGGTCGAACGCGCGGTCGAACGCGAAGTGGAGCGCGAGGTCGACGAGGAGCTGGAGGAGCGCGGCCTGCCCGACCCGGCGGAGAAGCGGTGAGTGTGCCGTTTAGGCTGCCCTATCCGGCCGGCGCCGGCGGGCAGGGGGGGCGGCGCCAGGCGCGCAGCGCGTCGCCCAGCGCGCGGGCGAAGCTGGACCGCTCGTCCGGCGACAGGAAGGACCCGACCCCCACCGACTGGCCATGGGAACTCAGCGTGACCTGCCCGGCGGCGCCGTGGCGCTCATGGTCGGCCGGCTCGCTGTGGGTGATCCGCAGCCAGTAGGGATGGAAGGACCAGCGCCGCTCCGGCGCCTTCCAATGCACCCGCTGCACCGTCAGCGCGGTTTCGGTCAGACGCACCCGCTCATACTGGCGGGCGGAGCGGTAGCTGACCCGGAAGGCCAGCCACAGCGCCAGCACGTCCAGCCCGCAGAAGGGCACGACCGGCCAGGCGCCATGGGCGACGAAGATGCCGGCGACGATCAAATTCATCGCCACGACCACCGCCATCAGGATTCGGAAGCCGCTGCGGCCCAGGCTGCGGTGCGGGTGGAGGATGGCGTCGAACAGCACGCGCACCGAGCCGCTGCCGCCGCCGCTGTCCGCGGGGGAGGGACCGTCGCCGGGCTGCCGGCCACCGGGTTGCGGGCCGCTGATGTCGATTGGCATGGCGGCCATCCTACCCCAGCGCCGCCCGTCGGAAAACCGCGAGGAAATCGGGGTTATGCCGCCCTCGTCATGCTGCCCCCTTATGCTGCCTGCGACACCATCGGCACCGCGCCGCCGTTCAGCACCCAGGCCATGGCGCTGTCCATGCCGGGATAGTCTGCGGCCGGCCGGCCCTCGATCTCCCCGGCCAGGCTGCCGTCGAGGTTCAGGCCTTGGGCCAGGACGAAGATCCGCGCCTGATCGTCGATGCCGGCGACGATCATCACCTCCGCCATCACCGCGGCCCAGTCCCAGTCGGTCATCACCACGCCGCACCGCACCTGTCCGCAGCGCCGGGCCAGCTTCATCAGGGCGACGACGATCTCCGGCCGGAAGTCCTCGGCCTCGAAGCGGTCGAACTCGACAAGGCTGCTCCAGGGCGTACCGCGCGCGCCCAGGGCGGCGCAGTGCATCTCCACCTGCCGGGCGATGCTGTCGCGCTGCTCCAGCGACAGGGTGCCCTGCAACCGGACATGCAGTCCCCAATCCTTCAGTTCCACAAGATAAGACGCGGTCATTTCCAAATACCCTTATCCGATCCGAACGCCACAACCAGGATAATCCATGGTTCGTCTTCAAGCGTTCTAACGGTTCCCCCGCAGCCAGCAAATCATACGCCACCGCAAAAGCGACCGGAAAGCCGTAATCCTGCGTCCAATTCTGTTGAACTGGCGTCAATTGCTCCGATCTTTGTCGCAAATTGCGACGCAGCGCTGCAGTTTGGCCTGCGGTCTGCGCCGGAGTGTTTCGCGGCTGTCATCGTTCGCCGTCAAACGGCCACTCTCCCTGGCCCGTTCCGCCTCTGGCGCAGGCTCGGGCGTTGCGGCTATGGTGGCGGTCATGAAGCCAGCCGCCGTCCAGGAATTCTTCCGCCGCCTGTCCGCCGCCAACCCGGAACCCCGGAGCGAGCTGGACTACGTCAATCCTTACACGCTGCTGGTCGCCGTGGTGCTGTCGGCCCAGGCCACCGACGTCGGGGTGAACCGGGCGACCGGACCGCTGTTCCAAATCGTCACCACGCCGCAGCAGATGGTGGCGCTGGGCGAGGAGGGGCTGCGCCAGTACATCAAGACCATCGGCCTGTTCAACACCAAGGCCAAGAACGTCATCCGCCTGTCGGAGCTGCTGATCGAGCGCCATGGCGGCGAGGTGCCGCGCGACCGCGACGCGCTGGAACAGCTTCCCGGCGTCGGCCGCAAGACCGCCAACGTCGTGCTGAACGTCGCCTTCGGCGAGGAGACCATCGCGGTCGACACCCACATCTTCCGCGTCGGCAACCGCACCGGGCTCGCCCCCGGCAAGACGCCGGACGCGGTGGAAGCGAAGCTGCTGAAGGCGGTGCCGAAGCTCTACCGCCGCCATGCCCACCACTGGCTGATCCTGCACGGCCGCTACGTCTGCAAGGCGCGCAAGCCCGAGTGCCCGGTCTGCCCGGTCGCCGACCTCTGCGCCTTCAAGGACAAGATCATCGCCTGATTGGGGGGCCTGATCTCGCTTGGCCCAAACGCAAGACGCCCGGCATGGCGGAGAGCCAGCCGGGCGTCTTGCGGTTTCTGCCGGTCGCAGGGGCCGGTCAGACGGTCTCGGCCGCCGGGATCTGCTCGATCACGGGCTGGGCCACGGGCTGGGCCACCGGCTGGACCGCGGCGGCGGCGGGCTTGGAGCCGGTGCCGTAGATCTGGATGTCGCCGACCAGCTGGCCGCCGGCATCGACCGCCAGCTCGCCGAAGCGGATCGACCCGGTGATCTTGCCGGTGGAGCGCACGGTCAGGCGGCCGCGGACCGCGATGTCGCCTTCGAAGCGGCCGGCGATGTCGGCCTCCTCGATGTCGACCGAGCCCTTGAACAGGCCGGTCTCGGCGATCTCGACCAGCCGGCCTTCGCGCAGCTTGGCCTCGACCGTGCCTTCGACAACCAGCACGTCGCAGGAGCCGATCTCGCCGGTCAGCGAGATGTCGCGGCCGACGGTCAGGCGGCGCTGCTCGGGCATGGCCGGGGCGACGGGGGCCGGCGCGACCGGAGCCTGGGCGACGGGGGCGGCAGCCGGGTTGGCGATCGGGATCGACGGCTGGCGCGGGGCGGAGCCGGGCATGTCGACGACCCGGCGCGGCACGTCGGTCTTGAAGCCGGCACCCGGCACGGACGGCGCGGAGGGGGGCTTGGGAATGCTGTTCATGTCGGGTCCCTTCGAGGCGGAAGGCATGTCGGGATAGGCCGGGGCGGCGTGCTGCGTGCCGGCCAGGGCGTGGGCCATGCTGGGGGCGGCCGCTCCGGCCGCGACAGCGGAGGCCGGGGCATGGGCCGGGGTGTTGAGCCCCGGATTGTTGAGGGAGGCGAGCGGCGACGAGACGGCGCCGGGCTCGCCCGGGGTGTGCGGACGGACAGCCGGCTGCGGCGGGACGGGGCTGTCGGCCTTGGGAGCGGCGGGCGGTGTCTTTCGTCCGAACAGCATGAGCGGTTCCCCCAGTCTGGACATTCGGGTGGCGGGATGGCCTGGAAATCGTGTGGCCCGGTGCCGGAGGCGCCCCGCCGGGAAGGCGGTCGCCGCAATTGGTGTCCGGGCGGCCGGTTTCCGGGCAGGCGACGGTGTGCGGCCGTGCCGCCTAGCGGCGTATCACGGTCGTCCGGCCCGCCGCAAGGGGCGCCGACATGGACTGTAGGACATGAACCATGAAGGCGCTCGCCACGACGGGGACCAGCAAATTGGCGAAGGGGATTGTCGAAAGGAAGGCAATGACGACCCCGGCCAAAAAAGGTTTCAGCGGTCTGGCACGGCGCATCGCCCGGGCGGCGGCGCGGTCCATCCGCCGGTGCGCCACCATCTCGAAATACTCCCGGCCCAGCAGATAGCCGTTGATGGTGTAGAAGACGATCAGGTTCAGGCCGGGCGCGAAGATGTAGACCGGCAGCGCCAGCAGATTGACCGCCAGCACCAGCAGCAGGAAGCGCAGCGCCGTCGCCAGCTCCTCCAGCCAGCCGGCCTGGCGCGGGGCGGGCAGGCCGGGGTAGTGCCGCGCCTCGACCCGCTCCACCACCTCGTCGAGGAAGAAGCTCGACACCGTGCCGACCGTGGCCGGGAACAGCAGCCACGCCAGCACCAGCACCCCCAGCCCGCCCATGACGTCGATGGTGGCGTCGATCCAGCCATAGCCGGTCAGCGGCGTCGCCGACAGCGCCAATGAGGCGCCGGCGGCCAGCAGGGCATAGGCGAGCAGCGAGACGAACACCCCGATCCACACCACCCGGCGCACGCGCGGGTCGGACAGCTGGGCGAAGGCAAGCACGAGGGCGCGGATCATCGGCGGTCCGTAAGGCGGCGGGGAATGGCGGCGGGGCAGGGCGTCGGAGCAGGGCTTCGGAGCAGGGCCGCCGCCCGCATATCTACGGTGGCCGGCGGCCGGGTTCCAGTCCCCCCGTGCCGCCTGTGCCGCTCTCCCGTTACGGCGCGGGGCTGAACACCAGCGCGGCGTTGGTCCCGCCGAAGCCGAAGCTGTTCGACAGGACATGGCGGATGCGCCGCTCCTTCGGCCGCAGCGGCACGAGGTCGAGGTCGCAGCCCTCCGACGGCGCCTCCAGGTTCAGGGTGGGCGGGGCGACCTGGTCGCGCAGGGCCAGGATGGCGAAGATCGCCTCCACCGCGCCCGCCGCGCCCAGCAGATGGCCGGTCGCCGATTTGGTCGAGGACATCGAGAGGTTCGCCGCCGCCGGGCCGAACAGGCGCTTGACCGCCGCGATCTCCACCGGGTCGCCGGCCGGGGTGGAGGTGGCGTGGGCGTTGACGTAGTCGATGGCGTCCGGCGCCAGCCCGGCCCGCTTCAGCGCGGCGCGCATGGCGCGGAAGGCGCCGTTGCCGTCCTCCGCCGGCGAGGTGATGTGGTAGGCGTCGCCCGACAGGCCATAGCCGGTGACCTCGGCATAGATCGTCGCCCCGCGCCGCTTGGCGTGCTCCAGTTCCTCCAGCACCAGCACCCCGGCCCCTTCGCCCATGACGAAGCCGTCGCGCTCGCGGTCCCACGGGCGCGACGCGCGGGCCGGGTCGTCGTTGAAGCCGCTGGACATGGCGCGGGCGGCGCAGAAGCCGGCGATGGCGAGACGGCAGATCGTCGCCTCGCTGCCGCCGGCCAGCATGACGTCGGCATCGTCCATGGCGATCAGCCGGGCGGCGTCGCCGATGGCATGCGCCCCGGTCGCGCAGGCGGTCACCGCGGCATGGTTCGGCCCGCGGAAGCCGTAGCGGATCGAGACATGGCCCGAGGCGAGGTTGATGAGGGTCGACGGCACGAAGAAGGGCGAGATGCGGCGCGGCCCCTTCGCGTGCAGGGTCAGCGCCGCGTCGGCCAGGGCCGGCAGGCCGCCGATGCCGGAGCCGATCATCACGCCGGTGCGCTCCTGCGCCTCCGCGTCGGCCGGGCGCCAGCCGGCATCGGCCACCGCCTCCTCCGCGGCGGCCAGCGCCAGCAGGATGAAGCGGTCCATCTTGCGCTGGTCCTTGGGCGGCACCACCGCGTCGGCATCGAAGGGGGCGTCGAAGGCGGCATCCCCGCTGTCCGGCACCTGTCCGGCGATGCGGCAGGGCAGGTCGGCGACATCGATCCCGCCGGCATCGACTCCCCTTACCGCGCGGATGCCGCTGCGGCCGTCCAGCACGGCGCGCCAGCTCGCCGACACCCCGGCCCCGAGCGGCGTGACCGCGCCCAATCCGGTGACCACGACTCGTCTCATTCGGTTTCGTCCTTTGACCATGTCGTCTTTGCAGGGATCGTGAAGTCCGGGCGCAGCCGCTCCGGCCGGATCGCTTCGCCTGTCGTCCTGTCGATCAGCACCGGCTCGACCGTCCGTCCGGTGTCCCTGTCGACAATCCGGAACGCCCCGCCGGACGCCAGCCAGCGGCTGCCCCAGCCGGCCATGGCGATCAGCACCGGCAGGAAATCCCGTCCCTTGCCGGTCAGGTGATAGCCATGGCGCAGCGGGCGGTCCTGGTAGGGCCGCTTCTCCAGCAGCCCGGCCTCCACCAGAGCCTGGAGGCGGCGGGTCAGCATGTTGGTGGCAAGCCCGATGCTGCGCTGGAACTCGTCGAAGCGGGTCAGGCCGAACATCGCGTCGCGCAGGATCAGCAGCGACCACCATTCCCCGACCTCGTCGAGGCCGCGGGCGATGGGGCAGGGAACGTCGCTCAGGCGGGTGCGTCGCATGGCGGCGACTGTCGCACGGTCACTTTCATCATGCAAGCGACGGGGACGGCGGCACGGCCGCGGAGCATCGGGAGTGCCTGCCCGAGCCGCGCTTGTGATGCGGGCGGCGGCGGCTATACTCGCGCCGCAACTTCGCACCGACCGCAAGATCTCCCAGGAGAGCCCATGACCACGTCCGTCCAGGATGCCGCCTACGACGTCACCGGCATCGGCAACGCCATCGTGGACGTGATCGCCCACGCCGACGACGCCTTCCTCGCCGCCAACACCATCGAAAAGGGGGCGATGACGCTGATCGACGCCGCCCGGGCGGAGGAGCTGTATGGCCGCATGGGGCCGGGCGTCGAGGTTTCCGGCGGTTCCGCCGGCAACACCATGGCGGGCATCGCCATGCTGGGCGGGCGCGGCGCCTATATCGGCAAGGTGGCCAAGGACCAGCTGGGCGACGTGTTCCGCCACGACATCCGCGCCTCGGGCGTCGCCTTCGACAGCGCGCCGCTGCTGGGCGGGGCGCCGACCGCCCGCTGCCTGATCCTGGTCACGCCGGACGCCCAGCGCTCGATGAACACCTATCTCGGCGCCTGCGTCGAACTGGGGCCGGAGGACATCGACGAGACGCTGATCGCCGCCTCGCAGGTGACCTATCTGGAAGGCTATCTGTGGGATCCGCCCCGCGCCAAGGAAGCCTTCCGCAAGGCGGCGGAGATCGCGCACGCCGCCGGCCGCAAGGTGTCGCTGTCGCTGTCCGACAGCTTCTGCGTCCACCGCCACCATGCCGAGTTCGTCGATCTGGTGGAACGCCATGTCGACATCCTGTTCGCCAACGAGCATGAGATCGGCGCCCTCTACGGCACCGACAGCTTCGAGGACGCGCTGGCGGCGGTGAAGCGGCTGGGCAAGACGGCGGCGCTGACCCGCAGCGAGAAGGGCGCCGTCATCGTCTCGGCCGGCGAGGTGGTCGAGGTGGCGGCCGAGCCGGTGGAGCGGGTGGTCGACACCACCGGGGCCGGCGACCTCTATGCCGCCGGCTTCCTGTTCGGCCACACCCGCGGCCTGTCCCCGGCGGTCTGCGGCCGTCTGGGCGCCGTCGCCGCGGCGGAGATCATCGGCCATGTCGGCGCCCGGCCGGAGGTGAACCTGCGCGAACTGGTCGCCGCCAAGGGCATCCTCTGACCTGCGATTTGCCTGTCAGATCGCGACAACGTTGCCGGCCGCACTGCATTTTGCAACTGCGGCCGGTTCTCATTCCGGTCCGGTTTTCGTCAGTTCAGCCGGCTCAGTTCAATTGGTCGTCCACCACCGGCCGCTCCGGCACGGTGACCCGGGCGCACAGCAGCGCCAGCGCCGTTCCGCTGTCGGGGGCGGCCACCGCCCAGCGCTCCGGCCGGTCGGGCCGCGGGACGGTCAGCAGCCACAGCCGGTCCTTCTCGCCGAAACGCTCGGTCATCAGCGTGTATTCCCGCGGACCCTGGCGGCGCAAATCGTTCAACTGGCTCTGCAAGTCCGCCGCCTGGGCGTTGCGCACGGCGATCGCGTCCTCCAGCTGGCGCAGTTCGGTTTCCTGCCGGCGCAGGTCGCGCCGCAGGGAGTCGGTGGTGTGGGCCAGCTCCGTCCGTCCATGATGCAGCTGCGACCGGCGGCGCTGCACCGACGCAATCCGGTAGCCGATCCGCAGGATCGACACGGTGCCCCAGCTGAGGCAGGCCATCATGATGACCATTTCCAGCACCAGCAGCAGCGGCGTCTGCATGCTCCTCCTCCTCCGCTCCCGTCGGCACGCTCCTTGCTGCATGCCCGGCTGCCTGGACGTCAGCAACCGGCGTGCCAGGGCAGGCGCCGGCGGCGATGCCGCTTTAAGGGGCGGGGTTTGAAGGGGCGGGGGTGGCGATGGATGTGGTGCGGACGATCCTCGACTCGGCGGTGCCGCTGGTGGCGGCGCTCGCCATGCTGTGCCATCTGTGCTGGGTCGGCATCCGGCGCAGCTGGGAACGGGTGGCCGGGCTCGACCGGCTGCGCCAGTCGGTGCGGCCGCTGAAGGAGCGCGAGCGCGCCGAGACGGAGGCGCTGGCCGACATGGCCTACCGGCTGGAGGAGGCGAGGGGGCGTCTGACCGCCGCCGAACTGCGGGTCAGCCATCTCCAGCGCCAGATCGACACACTGGACAAGGAACCGCCGGTCTTCCTGCACGTCCTCGGCACCCCCGGCGGCAACCGGCGCAGCTTCAAGGCGGAGGCGCAGTTCGACACCGTCGTCGCCGCCGCCGCCCGCGCTGCCGGCAAGCCGGTGAACCCGGCCTGGCGCTACGGCAACCGGGTCGTGGTGCATGCGCTGGACATGTCGTCCGCCCGGCGCGAGGCGGAGCATATCTTCCCGCAGAAGGGCGGCTATCAGGTCTTCTTCCACGCGGCGGTGCCCTGACCCCCCGTCCGGTTTCCGGTTTTTGCAAAAGCCCACCGAATAAAGAAATAATTCCTATACTCTCTCCGCACTGCCCCCTCATTCGCGGAGCCACGCCATGCCCCTCGACAGCCGTACCCTCGCAAACGACCGTTTTCCGGTGTGGGCGGAAGAGCCGCCGGTGCCGTCGGACGGTTCGCTGGTCCCCGGTTCGCAGTTCCATGAGGAGCAATGGATCATGGCCGCCGGCATGCTGGCCCGCGGCAGCAGCTTCCTCTATGTCGCCCGCGCCATGGGATGCAGCCGGACGACCCTCTGGCGGGCCTATTACGGCTCCAAGGATTTCCGTCACAGGGTGTGGTGGGAGCGGCAGGCGCTGAGACGCGAGGCCGACCTCCGCCTGTCCTCGCTGCGCAGTCTGGTCGTCGAGCAGATCGAACGGCTGGTCTCCTCCGGCGATCCGTCGACGGTGCGCTGGCTGGCCGACCGGCTCGGCATCCTCGACGGGCTGGCCGACCAGCCGGCGCAACGGCCGGCGCATCAGCCGCAAAAATCTCAGCCGTCGGAAGACCCGTCTGCCGAGCCTGCGGCCGACCCCTTCGCCGGGATCGTCCCCGACCTCGACGACGACAGCATCCCCGGCGCCTTCCGCGAACGCACCCCGCCCGATCCGCGCGCCGTCGCCGCCATCCTCGCCCGCCCGGAAGCGCCGGGGCCGAAGGGCGTCTATCCCTACACCCTCAACCCCGACGATCCCTACCCCACCCTCGGCTCGGCGCTGGAACGCCGCGGCAAGGCCGCCTTCGACCGTCTGTGAGGCGGACAGGATGGAACATCGGCCGGAAACCGTTCCACGCCGTTCCACCCCTCCCGCCGGCCCCGTCACCGGAAGCGATCCCCCCGAAAGGGCGGCGCTGCGGTCTTCCGCCACGGCACCGGCTCGGGTAAGCTGCCGATCCCGCCGCCCATCCTGACAGATTGCTCCTCCATGCAAGTCTACCTGCCGATTGCCGAGATGTCGGTCAACGCGCTGCTGGTGCTCGGCATGGGCTGGCTGGTCGGCTTCCTGTCGGGAATGTTCGGCGTCGGCGGCGGCTTCCTGATGACGCCGCTGCTGATCTTCATCGGCGTTCCCCCGGCAATCGCCGTCGGCACCCAGGCCAACCAGCTGGTCGCCGCCAGCGTGTCGGGCGTGCTCGCCCACTGGCGGCGCGGCAATGTCGACGTGAAGCTGGGCGTGGTGATGCTGGGCGGCGGCGTGGTCGGCACCGCGGTGGGGGTGTGGATCTTCGGCATCCTCCAGCGGCTGGGCCAGATCGACATCGCCATCACCCTGTCCTACGTCTTCTTCCTCGGCACCATCGGCGGCATGATGCTGGTGGAAAGCAGCCGCGCCATCCTGCGCCGCCGGGCACCGACGGCCAAGCGCGGCAAGCTGCACCGCCACATCTGGCTGCACGGCCTGCCCTTCAAGATGCGCTTCCAGCGCTCCAAGCTCTACATCTCCGCCCTGCTGCCGGCGGGGATCGGGGCGGTCGGCGGCATGCTGGTGGCGATCATGGGCATCGGCGGCGGCTTCCTGCTGGTGCCGGCGATGATCTATCTGCTGAACATGCCGGCCGGCCTGGTCGCCGGCACCTCGCTGTTCCAGATCATCTTCACCACCGCGGCGGCCACCCTGCTCCAGGCCGCCACCAACCAGACGGTGGACGCCATGCTGGCGCTCCTGCTGCTGATCGGCGGCGTGATCGGCGCGCAGTTCGGCACCCGGGCCGGCACCCGGCTGCGCGGCGAGACCGCCCGGATGGCGCTGTCGATGATCGTGGTGGCGGTGGCGCTGAAGCTGGCCTGGGACCTGTTCTCCCGTCCCGACGACCTCTACACCCTGACCATGGGGCTGCGCTGATGGCGGGGCTGCGTATCCTTACCAAGCGCCGTCTGGTCCAGGCCGCCGCGGCGCTGGCCGGGCTGCTGCTGGGCGGCACGGTGGCGGCGACGGTGTGGGCGCAGCAGCTGGTCGCCGACCTGTCGAGCCATCTGATCGCCATCACCACCGGCTTCACCGGCACGGAGGTCGTGCTGTTCGGCACCACCGACGGGGCGGGCGACGTCGCCATCGTCGTCACCGGCCCGCGCTCCCCCGCCACCGTCCGCCGCAAGCAGCGGGTGGCCGGCATGTGGATGAACACCGACAGCCTGCGCTTCGACCAGGTGCCCAGCTTCTACACGGTGGCGGTCAGCCGGCCGCTCGACCAGCTGGTCGGCCGCCCGGCGCTGGAGCGCCACCAGCTTGGCCTGCCGCAGCTGCAACTGCCGGCGGAATCCACCCTGCCGCCGGAGGAGCTTGCCGCCTACCGCAGCGCGCTGATCCGCAACAAGCAGCGCCAGGGGCTCTACGCCATCTCCATGGGGCAGGTCGCCTTCCTGGGCGAGCGGCTGTTCCGCACCAACATCTATTTCCCGGCCAATGTCCCGACCGGGCTGTACAATGTCGAAGCCCTGCTGATACGCGACGGCGAGGTGGTCAGCGCCCAGACCACGCCGCTGGTGGTGTCCAAGATCGGGTTCAGCGCCGAAGTGTCGGACTTCGCGCGCAACCGCCCGGTCGTCTACGGGGTGGCCGCCGTCCTCGGCGCCATCGCGGCCGGCTGGGCGGCCGGCGCCGCATTCCGCCGGGTCTAAGCCGAGAGGGTTGACAGAGATGACCGACACGACGCAGTCCGCCACGCCGGAACAGCAGCCCCCCAAGCCGGTGCGCATCTTCCTGGTGGTGGTCGACGACAGCCCGGAGCTGAAGGTGGCGCTCCGCTATGCCTGCCTGCGCGCCCGCAAGTCGGGCGGCAAGGTGGCGCTGCTGACCGTGCTGGAAAAGGGCGAGATGCAGCACTGGCTGGCGGTGGAGAACCTGATCCGCGAGGAACAGCGCGCCGAGGCGGAGCAGATGCTCCAGAAGCTGGCGCGCGAGGTCAACCAGCTGACCGGCACCCTGCCGGCGCTCTATGTCCGCGAAGGCAACCGCACCGAGGAGGTGCTGGCCCTGATCGGCGAGGAGCCGAGCATCTCCATCCTGGTGTTGGCCGCCGGCACCGACCCGGAGGGGCCCGGCCCGCTGATCTCCTACTACACCGGCCGCGGGCTGGGGCGGCTGCACATCCCGCTGACCATCGTCCCCGGCGGTCTCAGCAACGAGGAGCTGGACGCGATCACGTAAAGCGGGGGCAAGGCAGGTAAGGATGGCGACGCAGGTAAGGATAGGTGCGGCGGGAACGGTCCGCGCATGCCGGATGCCGAATACCCACACAACCGGGGTCCTTGATCCGCCCGGCGTTTCGGCCCAGATTTCCCCCAATCGTACCGCGTCCCGATCCCGGGCGCGCCGGCGGTTCCATTCCGCCGCCGATGGAGGACCAGACCATGTTCATTCAGACCGAGCAGACGCCCAACCCGGCGACTCTCAAGTTCCTGCCGGGGCGTGACGTGCTCGGACGCGGCACCGCCGACTTCACCGGCCGCGAGGATGCCGCCCGGTCGCCGCTCGCCCAGCGCCTGTTCGAGATCGAGGGCGTCGTCGGCGTCTTCCTGGGTGCCGACTTCATCACCATCACCAAGACCGACGCCCGCGACTGGTTCCTGCTGAAGCCGTCGATCCTCGGCGTGATCATGGAGCATTTCACCGCCGACCGCCCGGTCCTGCTGGAGGACGGCGGCGACGGCCATGCCGCGGCGGCGAATGCCGACGACGAGGAGATCGTCGAGCAGATCAAGGAGCTGCTGGACACCCGCGTCCGCCCGTCGGTCGCCCAGGACGGCGGCGACATCACCTTCCAGGGTTTCGAGCGCGGCGTCGTCTATCTGGCGATGAAGGGGGCCTGTTCCGGCTGCCCCAGCTCCACCGCCACGCTGAAGCACGGCATCGAGAACATGCTGCGCCACTACATCCCCGAAGTGGTCGAAGTCCGCGCGGTCCAGTAAGGATTTGGTCATGCCGGTCCGCCCTTGAAGCGGCGGGCCGGCATTCCCATGCTGGCTGCATGATCATCTCCGCCAGCTACAAGACCGACATTCCCGCCTTCTACGGGCGCTGGTTCCTGAACCGCCTCGACGCCGGTTACTGCCGGATGGTCAACCCCTATGGCGGCCAGACCTACCGCATCGACCTCACCCGTCCGGCGGTCGACGGCTTCATCTTCTGGACCAAGAATCTGGGACCGTTCCTGCCGGCACTCGACAGCGTGGCGGAGCGGGGCTTTCCCTTCGTCGTGCAGTACAGCGTCACCGGCCTGCCGACCGTGCTGGAGCGCTCGGTCCCCGCCTGGGAGACCGCGGTCGGCCATATGCTGCGGGTGCGCGAACGCTGGGGCCCGCGCGCCGCGGTCTGGCGCTACGACCCCATCGCCCTGACCGAGGCCACGCCGCCCGCTTGGCACCGCGAGACCTTCGCCGCCATCGCCCGCTCGCTGCGCGGGGTGACCGACGAGGTGGTGGCCTCCTTCCTCCAGCCCTATCGCAAGACCGCCCGCAACCTCGCCGCCGCCGGCATCGGCTGGCGCGATCCGGAGGCGGAGGAGAAGCGCGCGCTGCTGGCGGACCTGGCCGGGATCGCGGCGGGGGAGGGGATGGCGCTGACGCTCTGCACCCAGCCGGACCTGGACGGCACGCCCGGCACGGCGCCGGCCCGCTGCGTCGATGGGCTGCGGCTGTCCGATGTCGCGGGCCATGCGATCGCCGCGCGGGAGAAGGGCAACCGGCCCGGCTGCCTGTGCGCCGAAAGCCGCGACATCGGCGACTATGACAGCTGCCCGCACGGCTGCGTCTACTGCTATGCCGTCGCCGACCGCGGCAAGGCCCAACAGCGCTTCGCCGCGCATGATCCTGACGGGGAGTTCCTGATTGCCCGTTGACGGGGAAGACCGGTCCTTACGGACAGACCTTCCGCACCGTCTCCACCAGCTTTTCCGGGTTGAAGGGCTTCACCAGCCAGCCGGTGGCGCCGGCTTCGCGGCCGGCGGACTTCTTGGCCGGATCGGCCTCTGTGGTCAGCAGCAGGACCGGGGTGGCGCGGTTGAGTGCCGAGCCGCGGATGGCGCGGGTCAGCGCCAGCCCGTCCAGGCCCGGCATGTTCAAATCGGTGATGATGCAGTCGAACTTGCGCTGGTTGACCAGGGCAAGGCCGGCAGTGCCGTCCGACGCCTCCGCCACCTCATAGCCGGCGCCTTTCAGCGTGAACCCGACCATGTCGCGGATGGTCTTGGAATCGTCGACGGTCAGGACGCTCTTGGGCATGGAACGCGGCTCCGGTTGCTCGGCCGAAAGGAATAAGGGAAAGGCCTAGGCAATTTCCCGCCGACCGTCAACCGCTGGCGTACCCTATTCCGCACGGCACGAAGCCCCCGGCCCGTCGGCGGAGCCGCTGAACCGGGGGCTTTGCAGAGGTTGTACGGTTACGCCTTCGTATCGACGTGCTGGCCGCCGGCGTCACCGCCCTTGGCGACACCGACCATCGCCTCGCGCAGCAGGCGGCCGTGGATGGTGTAGCCGGGCTGCAGGACCTGCACGACGGTGCCGGCCGTCTTGCCGGTGTTCTCGATCTCGAACATCACCTGATGGAAGTTCGGGTCGAACGGCTCGCCGGCCGGGTCCAGCTTCTTGATGCCGGCGCGGTCGAAGGCGGCGAACAGTTGGCGCTCGGTCGCCTCGACGCCGACGGCGAGGCCCTTCAGCACATCGTCCTGCTCGCGGCCCTCGGCCGGCACGGCGTCGAGCGCGCGGCGCAAATTGTCGGCGACCGACACCAGCTCCTTGGCGAAGCTCGACACGGCGAACTTGCTGGCGTCCTCACGGTCGCGCTGGGCACGGCGACGGGTGTTCTCCGTCTCCGCCATGGCGCGCAGAAGCTGGTCCTTCAGGCTGGCGACCTCGGCCTCCAGCTTGGCGACGCGGTCCTCAGGCGAACCGGTGTCCGTCTGGTTGGCGGTGGTGTCGGCGGTGGCCTCGGTCGGCTCCACCGTGGCGTCGGCGGGCTTGTTCTGCTCTTCGCTCATGGTCTTCTCAATTCTTGCTTCGTCAAAAGGCGGAGTTGGTGAGGGCGGTGCTCAGCCGATCAGCCGGCTGACCACCTTGGCGGTGTAATCGACCAGCGGAATGATGCGGGCGTAATTGATGCGGGTCGGGCCGATGACGCCGATGGCGCCGATCACCTGTTCCCGGCTGTTCTGGAAGGGGGAGATGATCATCGTACAGCCGGAGTGGCTGAACAGGACGTTCTCCGACCCGATGAAGATCTGCACGCCGTCGCCGCGACCGGTGGCGTCCAGCATGCGCAGCATCGTCTCCTTGGTCTCCAGCGCCTCGAACAGGCCGCGCACGCGCTCCAGATCCGACAGCGCGGTGACGTCCTCCAGCAGGCGGGACTGGCCGCGGACGATCAGCTGGCCGGCGTTCGACCCGCCGCTGCCGGCCCAGGTGGCCAGACCGGCGGCGACCACCTTGCGCGACAGCTCGTCCAACTGCGTCTTCTGCTGCTCGATCTCCTGCAGGACCTCCTGCCGGGCCTCGTCCAGCGTGCGGCCGGCGAGCTTGGCGCTGAGGAAGTTCGACACCGTCTGCAGGGTGGAGGTCGGCACCCCCATCGGAACCTCGATCACCCGGTTCTCGACCAGCCCATCCTCGTTTACCAGGACGACGAGGGCGCGGCCGGGGCCGAGCGACACGAACTCGATGTGCTTCAGCGGGCGGTCGGTCTTGGGCGCCACCACCAAGCCTGCGCAGTGCGACAGGCCGGACAGCATGGTCGACGCCTCACCCAGCACGTCGGCGAAGGCGCGGCCGGAGGCGGAGCATTTCGCTTCGATCGAGGCGCGCTCGTCCTCGGTCAGCGATCCGATCTCCAGCAGGCCGTCGACGAACATGCGCAGGCCGGCATCGGTCGGGATGCGGCCGGCGGAGGTGTGCGGTGCGTAGAGCAGCCCCTGCTCCTCCAGGTCGGCCATCACGTTGCGGATGGTCGCGGGCGACAAGGCCATGCCAAGCCGCCTGGAGATCGTGCGCGAGCCGACCGGCTCGCCCGACGCCACATAGGCGTCGACGATCAGCCGGAAAATCTCGCGCGATCGCTGGTTCAGCTCGTTGATCATGGACTGGGGCGGTCGTGCTCTGTTCGGGCCGGTCGGTTGCGGAACGCGGGTTCCGTCAACCGGTCCGAATTTAGGCAGGTCCGACCGCCGAATCAACGTGCGGGGCGAAGATGCCCCACCGGCATCCCCCCACTGGGACCTGAGCGGCGTGCAGGAGAGTGACCGCCCTTACTGCTCCGCCAGGAAGGCGCGGTACTGGGTGGCGATGGCGCCGACTGCCGCTTCGTACAGGCGCTGGCCATGTTCGGGACGGGCGAGGCCGGGGGCGGAGCCGATGCGGCCGTCGGGATAGCGGCGGCGGAAGTCGCGGGCATCGTGGAAGCCGCCGGCCGGCGCCTGTTCCGGCTCCATCGCCGCGGTCTTGATCGAGTCGGGATAGGCGTACTGGGTCAGCGACACCTCGCTGGGGGTGGCGTGCGAGCCCTCCTTGCCCTGGTACAGCTCGCGCGACAGGCGGCCGACCTCGCCATTCTCCCACCAGTTCACCAGGGTGCAGCGCAGGTCCGGCGCGTCGCGGCCGCGCAGCGCCCGGTTCTCCGCATAGATCTCGTAGAAGGCGGCGCGCAGCGTGGCGATGTTGCCGCCATGGCCGTTGACGAAGAAGAAGCGCTCGAACCCGTGTTCGGCCAGCGAGCCGACATAGTCGCGCAGCAGCGCGATCAGGGTGGACGGCTTCAGCGTCATCGAGCCGGGGAATTCCATGTGGTGGACGGCCATGCCGACCGGGATGGTCGGGCCGACCAGCGCGCCGGTGGCGTCGCCGACGCCCTTCGCGACGACCTCGGCACAGATGGCGTCGGTGCCGACCAGCCCGTTCGGCCCATGCTGCTCGGTCGAGCCGATCGGCATGATGATGCCCTTGGAGGTCTTCAGATAGGTCTCGACCTCGGCCCAGGTGCTCAGGTGAAGCTGCACGGTGGCTGATCCTTTTCGACGATGCGTGCCGGCAATGCAGCCGGACATGTGTTTGCCCTCATGTTAGGCGGCCGGAGGGCCGGGACAACCGCTCCCTGCGCCGGGCGGATATGATGGGGCCGGTGGCGAGGTGATTTTCATCCCGCGCTGGCGCATAGCTGGTGGGAAGACTACAATCGCGTGCAACATGCCCTGTCGGGCGTCTGTTTCGGGGTGCGGTGGTGGTTGCGCGCGTCAACACGGTGGCGTTCCAGGGCATCGAGGTTCTGGGGATCGACGTCCAGGTCCAGATGTCCGGCGGAATCGTCGCCTTCACCGTCGTCGGACTTCCCGACAAGGCGGTGGGCGAAAGCCGGGAGCGGGTGCGCGCCGCGCTGCACGCTCTGGGACTGGCGCTGCCGGCCAAGCGCATCACCGTCAACCTCGCCCCCGCCGACGTGCTGAAAGAAGGAAGCCATTTCGACCTCCCCATCGCGCTCGGCCTGCTGACGGTGATGGGGGTGCTGCCGGATGCGGAGATCGCCCGTTATGTGGCGCTGGGCGAGCTGGCGCTGGACGGCGCCCTGACCCCGGTGGCGGGTGTGCTGCCGGCCGCCATCGACGCGCTGGCCAACGAGCGCGGCCTGATCTGCCCGGCGGCTTGCGGCGGCGAGGCGGCCTGGGCCGGTCCCGACCTCGACGTGCTGGCGCCGGCCAACCTGCTGGCGCTGATCAACCATTTCAAGGGCACCCAGGTGCTGACCCCGCCCAAGCCGCGGATGCAGGAGCAGGACGCACCGCCGCCCGACCTGCGCGACGTGAAGGGCAACGAAACGGCCAAGCGTGCGCTGGAGGTCGCCGCCGCCGGCTCGCACAACCTGCTGATGATCGGCCCGCCCGGTTCCGGCAAATCGATGCTGGCCGCCCGGCTGCCCGGCCTGCTGCCACCGCTCGACCCGGCGGAGGCGCTGGAGGTGTCGATGATCCACAGCGTCGGCGGTCTGCTGGAGGACGGTCGTCTGCTGCGCCAGCGCCCCTATCGCGCGCCGCACCAGTCGGCCAGCCTGCCGGCGCTGGTCGGTGGCGGCACGCGGGCGAAGCCGGGCGAGATCTCCCTGGCGCACCAGGGCGTTCTGTTCCTCGACGAATTGCCCGAGTTCCCCCGCGCGCTGCTGGAGGCGTTGCGTCAACCGCTGGAGACCGGCAAGGCGGTGGTCAGCCGCGCCAACCACCATGTGACCTACCCGGCGCGCGTCCAACTGGTGGCGGCGATGAACCCCTGCCGCTGCGGCCATCTCGACGACGCCTCGCTCGCCTGCGCCCGCGCGCCGAAATGTGCCGCCGACTATCAGTCGAAGATCAGCGGCCCGCTGTTCGACCGCATAGACCTGCACATCGATGTCCCGGCGGTCAGCCCCGCCGACCTCAGCCTGCCGCCCCCGGCGGAGGGCAGCGCCGCCATCGCTGCCCGTGTCGCCGTCGCCCGCGCCATCCAGGCGGAGCGCTACGGCGGTTTCGGTCCTTACCCGGCCGGCCGGGCGGTGCGGACCAACGCCGAGGCCGACGGCGAACTGCTGGAAAAGGTGGCCTCCCCCGACGCCCCCGGCCGCGCCCTGCTGACCGAGGCGGCGGAGCGGCTGAAGCTGTCAGCCCGCGGCTATCATCGGGTGATGCGGGTCGGGCGGACGCTGGCCGATCTGGACGGGGCCGAGGGGGTCAGGCGCCGCCACATCGCGGAGGCGCTGAGCTACCGGCGGATCGCGCCGGGGCGGTGAACGAGACGGTGAACAGGGCGCGCAGGACGACCACCGGCATCAGTCTGCGGCGGTCGCCGCCCCATGCTGTTGCGCGGCACGGATCGCTGCCGCGATGGCGCCGCGTGCCTGCGGGCTGTTCTTCCAGCAGCTCGCGCCCAGTTCTCCGGCGATTGCCGTGCACAGGGCCGCGGCGTCCGCACCGGCCAGCGCCGCCAGATCATGGATGCCGACCTGTTCGAGCCTGCCGATCACAGTCGGCCCGACGCCTTTGACCGCCAGCAGCACGGCGCGTTCATGGGGTGGAAAGGGCATCGGGGAGTTGTTCTCCTGCGGTTCATGGTCCTTCGAACACCGGCGGCTTGGCCGCGCCCGGACAGACGGTTGCCGGAACCGACTCCTGCTCGACGAAGGTCACGGCGGAGGCCATGGCGCAGTCCTCGCCGGAGGTCACGATGTGGCTGGCGGCGCGGAAGACCAGATGGCGGCTCTTCGGCAGGGTGGCGGCGGCGCGGTCGCCCCAGTCCGGCGGGGTGACGGGATCGTAGGCCCCCGACAGCAGCAGCACCGGCACCGGGCTGGCGACCGGCAGGCGCTCGGTCAACTCCTGATGGCCGGCTGGCCACAGGCGGCAAACGCGCTGGCCGGGGTCGTCGGCGGCGACCAGCCCGTAGGGGGCATAACGGCGGGCGTTGTCGGCGCGCTTCAACGGATCGGCGGTGGTCACCGACTCACGGCATTCGACCGAGAAGGCCAGCCCGTCGGCGACCTCCGGGTCGCCCAGCCAGTTGGTCGGCGCCCATTCGGCCAGCGTGGCGTATTGGCCGCGGATGGCGCGGTCGAGCATGATCGGCAGAGCCGGCACGGCCTCGCTGACCGCCATCGCCTCCAGCCCGGCGGCAATGGCCGCCCCGCCGGTCAGCCGCAGGATGCGGCGCGTCTCATGATCGCCGACGACGATCTCGACCGGGTTGCGGTCGAGCCGGTCGATCAGGCCGAGGAAGCGCTTTTCCAGATCGGGAAAGGCGGAGCGGCAGGCCCGGTTGGCGGCGCAGTCGTCGAACAGCCGGCGATAGGAGCGTTGCGCCAGCCAAGCCATCTCCTCCTGCGCGTTGACGTCGGGCGGATAAACGCTGTCGAAGACGGCGGTGCGGACACGGACGCCCTGCCGCCGCAGGATCTCCAGCCCGACCCGCGTGCCGTAGGACACCGCGAACAGGTTGACGCGCTGGGCGCCCAGCGCGGTGACGATGTCCAGCGCATCCTCCGCCGCGACGGGGGTGGAGAATTGGGTGGCATCCAGCCCGGCCGCCTGCAGCCGAGCGGAACAGGCGCTGACCGCGGAGCGTTCCGCCGCCGCGCGCTGCTCGCGCGTCAGCGGCCGGGTGCCGCGGCTGGTGCCGACGGCGTCCAGCTCCGGGCAATCGGTGTCGGGTTCCGCCCGGCCAACGCCGCGCGGATCGAACAGGATCAGGTTGCGGGTGCGGCGGAACGGGGCCGACAGTTCCCACCACACCTCCATCCGCTCCTCCGTCGCCTCGCCGCTGCCGAAGGGGGAGGCGCCGGGGCCACCCTCCAGGAACAGCACGGGATCGGGGGCCGGCTGGCGGGCGGTGCTGAGCAGGACGGCGACCGGCAGGCGCAGGCTGCGGCTGTTGGGACGGTCCCGCCGCTCCGGCACCGCGACCGTTCCGCACAGGGCCGCTTCGCCGTCCGGCACGGTGAACCAGCAGGGGCCGGGGGTGAAACGCGCCTCCGCCGCCGCAGGCAGGCTCCACAGCACGCCCGCCGCCACGGCTGCAACCGCCAGCAGCTTACGGGCGGAACGCACCGCTGTCGGCCATGCGGAAGAGGGGAGGATGGACACGGACGGGCGACCCGGAACTGATGGATAGGAGACCGGTGAGAGGAGTACCGCAGACGGCTTTTGCCGCCGGCTTTGTGTTTGACCGACCGACCTCCGCTTGTCCAGAGATGCCCGGCCTCATCCTGGCGGATGGCGAAACGGCGGAAAAGCGGTGCCGATTTGCAACAGACGTGCGGTGAAGGTCACGCCATTTGCAAACGAACGGTCATCTCAAGAGGAACCGGTTGACGGAATACATCCGCTCACGGAATTATTTCGTCACAGAGTCCCGACTGTCGGTGTCTCTCGATTACAGGAGCAGATCATGCCGACCTTGTGGACGGCGTTGCGGAGCCGTTGGCTCGATTCCGGGCTATCCTCGGGACCGGGCCGATTGTGCGACCATTTGCGGCGCGACATCGGATTGACGGACGGCGACGTCGGAGACGGCGAAGAGCCTCCACTCGCCTGCCGTCTTCCGCCTTTTCACATCCGCGATCGGAACCTATCGGACGCGCGGACATTTTTGACCTTGCAACCGTATCGCTGACCGGCGATACCGGATCCGCCGGTCTCTCACGCCGGCATCACTCAACCCCTGGAGAGTTTCGATGAAAGCCATCGTAGCCACTGCCTGGACTCGCCGATCGGGCGACCCGGCCATCATCGCCGCCAATTGGGCCGCCCATATGGCCGCCACTCAAGCCCAGCCGGCCCGCCTTCTTCCCGCAGCCTTCGAACGTGAATTCCGGATATCGAGAGGATCCCATGTGTGTCTTTCTGGGTTTTTGCGGTCACCGTCTCTTCGTTGAACACGCCCGCTGGGCATCGCCGGCCGGGTCCTTCGACCTGAGGCGTGAAAACGGGGAAGTCATCCTATGGCTTGGACGCCTGAACATCATCTACACACCGGCCCGTTGGGGACCACCCTCCCGCGCTGCATAGCGCGCGGCGTCGCGGAGACCTGCTGAATGCCGGCCCGCGTTCGTCATGACGAGGTCCTTACCGTCGTCCAGGTGCTTGAGGCGTTCCGCAAGCTCGACCCCGACCTGCCCATCCAGTATGCGCTGAGTTTCATGACCATCGCGCAGAGCGAAGGCATCTCAATCGGCGAACTGGCGGAACGCCTGGGCATCGCCCAATCCTCCGCGTCGCGCAACGTCGCGGCGCTCAGCCGCTGGCACAGCTTCGGCAAGGCCGGCCTCGATCTGGTGCAGGCGCAGGAAGATCCGCGCGAACGCCGCCGCAAGATCGTCACCCTGACCGACAAGGGCCGTGAGTTCCTGGACGCGCTGCGCGCCATCGTGAACCCGCCCGAGCAGCGCCGTCCCGCCAGGACGGCCTGATCCTTACCTACGCGATCCCGTCCAGCGCCCGGCGCAGCATGCCGACCAATGTGCGGGCCGCCAGTTCCTGCCGATCCAGGCTCAGACCGCCGAAACGGCGCAGCACCGCCGCGCGCTCCGGCAGCGGTGGCATGTGGAAGAAGCCGTAGGGCACGTCCAGGCCGGCGCTCTCGATGATATGGCGCGCCCGGTAGAACAGATGGTTGCCGAGGAAGCCGCCGGAGAAATCGCCGAAGGTCACCGGCAGGCCGGCCATCGACAATTCCCGCATCACCCGCGGCACCGGCAGGGTGCTGCCATAGGCGGTCGGCCCGTCGGGCACGATGTCGGCATGGTCCCGCACCGTGCCGGCTGCGTCCGGCAGCTGGCTTTCGTCGCGGTTCCAGGCCAGCCGTTCCAGCCGGATGTAATCGCTGGAGTCCAGATAGGCGAAGCCGAGCGCAGCCAGTGGCCGGTGTTCCGCCAGCAGCGCGGCGAAGGCCTCGCCGCAGGTGTCATACAGGGGGGGCAGGGTGGCGGTGACGACCCCCGGTTCTCCCGCCAGCCGCTCCATCAGCAGGGCGGTCGGATCGGCCGTCCAGGGATGGTCGGTGGGGGGATGGTCGGCGGCTGAAGGATCCGCTTCGCCGTCCGGGATCGTCCCGAACGGTGCGAAGCCGGTGATCAGGATGGGGGCCGTCACGGGCAGGCTATCCTTACGGCCGCAGCAGGCCGATGATGTCCTTCACGTCGTTCAGGTTCTTTTCCGCAATCGCGGCGGCGCGCTCGCCGCCCTTCTTCAGCAGCCGGTCGATCTCAGCCTTGTCGGCCAGCAGCTCCTTCATGCGGGTGGTGATCGGCGCCAGCTTGTCCACCGACAGGTCGACCAGCGACTTCTTGAAGTCGGAGAACTGGGACCCGGCGAACTGGGCCAGAACCTGCTCGCGTGACTGGCCGGCCAGCGCACCATAGATGGTGACGAGGTTGTCGGCCTCCGGACGGGCCTCCAGCTCGGTCACGGTTTCCGGCAGCGGTTCCGGATCGGTCTTCGCCTTGCGGATCTTCTGCGCGATGGTGTCGGCATCGTCGGTCATGTTGATGCGCGAATATTCGGACTCGTCCGACTTCGACATCTTCTTCTTGCCGTCGCGCAGGCTCATCACCCGCGTCGCCTCGCCCAGGATCTGTGGCTCGGGCAGCGGGAAGTATTCGGTCTCATAGCGGCGGTTGAAGGCGCCGGCGATGTCGCGCGCCAGTTCCAGATGCTGCTTCTGGTCCTCGCCCACCGGCACATGGGTGGCCTTGTACAGCAGGATGTCGGCGGCCATCAGCGTCGGGTAGGCATAGAGGCCGAGGTTGGCCATGTCCTTCTGCTTGCCGGCCTTTTCCTTGAACTGCGTCATGCGGTTCAGCCAGCCCAGCGGCGTGTGGCAGGACAGGATCCAGCCCAGCTCGGCATGGCCGGACACCACCGACTGGTTGAACAGGATGTTCTTGTCCGGGTCGATGCCGGCGGCGATGTAGGCCGCGGCGACCTCGCGGATGTTGTTGCGCAGAACCTCCGGGTCCTGGTCGATGGTCAGCGCGTGCAGGTCGACGACGCAGAAGATGCACTCGTAGCTGTTCTGCAGATCCACCCAGTTGCGCAGCGCCCCCAGATAGTTGCCGAGGTGAAGCTGCCGGGTCGGCTGCATGCCGGAGAAAATGCGGTTCACGGGTGGTCTCGCTCGAAAACTCTGGGAGGCGGCAGTTATCGCCCCCCGAAGTCCGCCGGTCAAGGCACGGCGCGCCGCAGCCAAGCACGCCGTCGGGCCCGCTTTCAGGCCAGCTGTTGGGCGATGGTGCGGGTCATCGGCGTCTCGACATCGCCGGTGTGCTTCGTCGTCACCGTTTCGATCAGCAGAATACAGCATTCCTCGTCGGCGACCGGATTGTGCATCACTCCACGTGGGATCACGCACAGTTCGCCCGGTGACAGCAGCGTCTCGTTGCCATCCTCGAACTGGATGCGCAGCCGGCCGCGGATGACTTGGAAGAGTTCATCCTCATCATCGTGGCGGTGCCAGACGAACTCGCCCTTCAACTTGGCAACCTTCACATACTGGTCGTTCACCCGCGCGATCACTTTGGGCGACCAGTGATCGGTCAGGGCGTCGAGTGCGGCGTCGATGTTGAGGGCAGGGATCATCGGAACGTCATCTCCGGTCGTGGTGCGGATGAACCGGAATAGCGTTCAACCGATCTCTTTGGTAACTAATAGTGGAGATGGAGATCATTATTGTTCATAATGCCGTCATGCCCAGGAATCTCGACACGACCCTGCTGCGCAGCTTTGCCGTGGTCGCAGACCACGCCAGCATGACGGCGGCAGCCCAGAACCTGAACCTGACGCAGGGGGCGGTCAGCCAGCAGATTGCCCGGCTTGAAGCGCTGGCCGGCGGCCCCCTGTTCATCCGTGACCGCGGCGGATTGCGCCCGACCGCATTGGGGGAGCGTTTGCTGGGGAAATCCCGGCGGTTGCTGGCGCTGAACGACGAGATTTGGGCAGACATCACCGGCGGCGCCATCGACGGGCCGGTGCGGATCGGTGTTCCCTACGACCTTGTCGCTCCCTGCATCGCCCCAATGCTGCGGAGTTTCACCGCTGCCTTTCCGAAGGTCGAGCTGACGCTGATCTGCGGATCGTCCCCCGAACTGGCGGGCCGCATCGGCGATGGCGATCTCGACCTTGCGCTGGTCGAGGAGCCGGTGGAGGCGGCGCAGGGCGAGCATCTGCTGATCGACCGTCTGGTCTGGGTCGGTGCGCGCGGCGGCAATGCTTATGCCGCGACCCCGCTGCCATTGTCGCTGGTGGTGGAAACCTGCGTCTTCCGGCCGGCGGTGATGGCGGCGCTGCGCCGACAGGGGCGGGATTGGCGCAGCATGTTCGAGAATGGCGGGCTGGACGCCACCTTCGCCACCGTGCGGATGGATCTCGCGGTCTCGGCCTGGCTGGCCTTCACCGTGCCGCCCGACTTGGAAATCCTGCCGGCGGACAGCGGTCTTCCCGACCTGCCGTCCTTCGCCGTCACGCTGCATCGGCCGGTCCGCACGCCCTCGCTGGCGGCGGCGGAACTGGCCCGGCAAATCCGCGACGCCTTCGCCCGGTTCAAGCGGACGGGCTGACCGGTCCCACGGCCCAGCCCGCCCGTTCGACCCGGTGGCGCCCTATCCTTACTTCCCCGCGCGCCGCAGTCCTTATTTTGCCGCGCGGCGGCGCTCGATGGCATCCCACAGCAGGGCTTCCAACTGCACGCCGTTCAGGCGGTTGATCTCCTGGATGCCGGTGGGGGAGGTGACGTTGATCTCGGTCATGTAGTCGCCGATCACATCGATGCCGACGAAGACCAGACCCTTCTCGCGCAGCACCGGGCCGATGGCGTCGCACATCTCGCGCTCGCGCGCGGTCAGCTCGGTCTTTTTGGCGCTGCCGCCGGCATGGAAATTGGCGCGGGCCTCGCCCTCCAGCGGCATGCGGCTGACAGCACCAGCCGGCTCGCCGTCGACCAGGATGATGCGCTTGTCGCCCTGGCGGATTTCCGGAAGGTAGCGCTGGACAATCACCGGCTCGCGGTAGAGCTGGGTGAACATCTCCAGCAGGGAGCCGAGATTCTCGTCGTCCGGCTTCAGGTGGAAGACGCCGGCGCCGCCGTTGCCGAACAGCGGCTTGACGATGATGTCCTTGTGCTCGGCCCGGAAGTCCAGGATGGCCTGCTTGTCGCTGGTGATCAGCGTCGGCGGCATCAGGTCGGGGAATTTGGTGATGAACAGCTTTTCCGGCGCATTGCGGACCTCGGCCGGGTCGTTGACGACCAGAACCTTGGGCTGCACATGCTCCAGCAGGTGGGTGGAGGTGATGTAGGCCATGTCGAAGGGCGGGTCCTGCCGCAGCAGGATGACGTCCATCGTCGACAGGTCGGTCATAACCGGCTCGCCCAGCGTGTAGTGGGCGCCGCGCTGGCGCACCACCGTCATTTCGCGCACGCGGGCGGTCAGGCGGTTGCCGGTCAGGATCAGGTCGCGCGGGTGGTAGTGGTACAGGCGATGGCCACGCTTCTGCGCCTCCAGCGCCATCATGAAGCTGGAGTCGGTGTCGATGTTGATCGACTCGATGGGGTCCATCTGGAAGGCGACGGCGAGGCTCATGACGGGTCCCTCTGGAACGGGGTCAGTTCAGGCGGTTCTTCAGTTGCTGGATCAGCGAGGCGGTCTGGTGCCGGTGATGGTCGTCACCGGTCAGGGCCATGAAGGTTTCCAACGCGGTGATGGCGTCCTTCAGATTGCCGGCATGGGCTTCCAGAAGGCCGGTCTCGCGCCACAGCGCCGGCTCGTGCGGGGCGAACAGGCGCATCGCCTCCAGCACCTCCAGCGCCTTCGGCACATCGTGCGCCGACAGGTGGCGCAGCTTGATGTTGTTTTGCAGGCGCAGCAGCACGTCGCGGTTCGACACCGGCTGGTAATGGCCGGGTTCCAGCTCGGCGGCGCTGCCGGCGGTGGCCTTCAGCAGGTCGCGCAGGTCGACGACGCTGCGGGTCTGCCCCTCGTTGAAGGGATCAAGGATGGCGCGGGCGCCGTCCTTCTCGATGCGGACCAGGAAATGGCCGGGGAAATTCAGCCCGACCATCGGCCAGCCCTGCGAGCGGGCGGCATGCATGTAGAGGATGCCGAGCGCCACCGGCAGGCCGCGCCGGCGGTCGACCACCCGCAGCAGGTTGGCGTTCTGCAGGTCGTCGTAGGTGTCGTGGTCGCCGGAATAGCCGTGGCGTTCGCCGATCACGGCGTGCAGATGGGCGATGCGCGCTTCCAGGCTATCGCCCGCGGCCTTGTCCTCTGCCGCGACGCGGGCGGCCAGATCCTCGACGATGGCGCGGATATGGGCGCGGTAGGGGGCGAGGTCGGCGCTCGGCAACTCCAGCGCGCCCAGAGCCAGGGCGGCTTCGGCCAGATCGATCTCGTCGTCCGGCTGGTCGCCGATGCGGCGCAGGATTTCGCGGGCTTCCGCGCTGTTGCTCAAGACTGTCGCCCCTTCAAATTCATCCCCTCACAGTCTCCAGGCATCGACCAGATGACGGGGCCAGGCCCAAGGGGTAACCAGCATCACGTCGAAGCGCAAGACATAGCCGGCATAGCGTGGGTTGGCGCCGAGGAAGGCATGGGCGGCGCGGGCGAGCCGGCCGCGCTGGCGGGCATTCAACGCTTCGTTGGCGGTGTCCCAGTCGCCGCGTGCCTTCACCTCGACGATGGCGATGGTGCGGCCGCGTCTGGCGACGATGTCGATTTCGCCCATCGGCGTGCGCAGGCGGCTTGCCAGGATGCGGTAGCCGCGCAGCCGCAGCGACAGGCGGCACAGCGCCTCCGCCCGGCGGCCCAGGCTTTCGGCACGCAGGCGCCGCGCATCCAAGTCGGTCATTTCGTCCTTTCCTCCCGCTGCAGTTCCAGCGCGCGGGCATAGACGGTGCGCTTGTGCTGGCCGGTGCGGGCGGCGACATCGGCGGCGGCATCGCGCACCGACAGGCGGGTCAGCGCCTCGCGCAGCAGGGCGTCGACATCGGCTTCGCCCGGCGTCGCCTCCTCTCCCGGCGGGCCGATCACCAGCACGACCTCACCGCGCGGCGGGCCGGCCTCGGCATAATGGGCGGCCAGCTCTGGCAGGGTGCCGCGCCGCACCTCCTCGTACAGCTTGGTCAGTTCGCGGGCGACGGCGGCCTCGCGCGGGCCCAGGATGTCGGCGAGGTCGGCCAGCGACTCCGGCAGGCGCTGCGGCGATTCGAAGAAGACCAGCGTGGCGGGCACGCCTTTCAGCTCACCGGCGGTGGCGCGCCGCGCGCTGCTCTTGTTCGGCAGGAAGCCGGCGAACAGGAAGCGGTCGGTCGGCAGGCCGGACAGCACCAGGGCCACCAGCGGGGCCGATGCGCCGGGCAGGGTGGTCACCGCCACCCCCTCCGCCACGCACTCCCGCACCAGCTTGTAGCCGGGGTCGGAGACCAGCGGGGTGCCGGCGTCGGTGACCAGCGCGATGGCCTCGCCCTTTTTCATGCGGCCGATCAGGATCGGACGCATCTTTGCAGCGTTGTGCTCGTGGTAGGAGACGAAGGGGGTGTGGATGCCGTGGATGCCCATCAGCTTGGCGGTAACGCGCGTGTCCTCGCAGGCGATGGCGTCGGCCCGCTTCAGCGTGTCGAGCGCGCGCAGCGTGATGTCGGCGGCGTTTCCGATGGGGGTAGCGACGACATACAGCCCGCCCGCGAGTTTACTTGGCGCGGCGAGGGGGCTACCTTGAACGCCACTTTCGGCCGGCTCGGTGGGGACCATGCCTTGGGTCTCGCCTTCGGTATCGGCGGCCGTTTCAGCAGATGTGGAGACGATTGGTGGCACGCTTGGCAACAGCTTTCTCACAGGGTCTGAAACGTCACGGCGTGGCAGCCTTGCTGGTCGCCGGCCTGTTGTCGGCCTGTTCGACTGTAAGCGCGCCGCCGCGGGTGGCACAAGCGCCGCAACCGGTCCCGGCTCCGGTGGCTCCCCTGCCGGAAGCGCAGGGCCCGATCAAGGTGGCCGTCCTGGTGCCGCTCAGCGGGCAGAGCGCCGCCATCGGCCAGGCCATGCTGGACTCCGCCCAGATGGCGCTGTTCGACATGGCCGGCGATCAGTTGCAGCTTCTGCCGCGCGACACCAAGGGCACGCCGAACGGCGCGGCCGACGCCGCGCGCCAGGCGCTGGCCGAGGGCGCCCGCCTGATCATCGGCCCGCTGTTCGCCGCCGACGTCGCCGCGGTGCGGCCGATTGCCCAGAATGCCGGCGTCGACGTTCTGGCTTTCACCAACGACGCCACCCAGGCCGGCAACGGCACCTATGTGCTTGGCTTCGTCCCGGCCGATCAGGTCAACCGCGTTGCCGGCTATGCCCGCTCGCGCGGGGTGACGCGCTTCACCGTGCTGGCGCCGCGCTCGCCCTATGGCGACGCGGTGGTGAACGCCATGCAGCAGATCGCACCGAAGCTCGGCACCATGACCACGCAGGTCGAACGCTACGATCCGGCGGTCACCGACCTGTCGGTCCCGGCCAAGCAGGTGGCCCAGGAAACCCCGCAGCCGCAGGCGGTGATGCTGGCCGAAGGCGGGCAGCGCGCCCAGGGCATTGCCCAGGCGCTGGCCGCCAACGGCGTGCAGCCGCAGCAGGTCAAGCTGCTGGGCACTGGCCTGTGGGACGACACCTCGCAAGGGGCGCTCGGGCAGGAGCCGGCGCTGGTCGGCGCGCTCTATGCCGCACCGGCGCCGCAGACCCGCGCCCGCTTCGAGTCGCAGTTCGAGCAGGTCTATGGCCGCAAGCCGCCGCGCATCGCCACGCTGGCCTATGACGCCACCTCCATCGCCGCGGTGCTGACCCGCACCGGCGGTCCGGTGCCCTTCGACCGCATGGCGATGACCAACCCGAACGGCTTCGAGGGGCTGGACGGCCTGTTCCGCCTGCGCGCCGACGGCTTGGTCGAACGCGGACTGGCGGTGATGGAGATCACGCCGACCGGATCGCGCGTGATCGATCCGGCCCCGCCGTCCTTCGAGATACTCGGGCAATAAGGAGACACGCTCTCTCCTCCGGGAAGAGAGGCTGGAAATGAAAACGCCGCGGCCGTCATCGGGACGGACCGCGGCGTTTTCGTTTCCCAGGTAAGGATACACGGGGATCGTCGCCGTGTGTCCCTTTAACCCCGGCCTTACTCTCCAAGGGAGAGTGGGGAAAACCTCCGGCTGGGAGACGATGTGTGCGACGCTATCCTTACTTATGCCCGTGCCCGCAGGTAGGGGGTCAGGCGCCATTCGGCGAACTTGATCAGGCGGGTGGCGATGAAGTTCAGCACCAGATAGATCACGCCGGCGACGATGAACAGCTCGAAGACCGCGAAGGTCTGGGCGATCATCCGGCGAGCGATGCCGGTGACCTCCATCAGCGTGATGGTGCTGGCGAGCGAGGTCGCCTTCACCATCAGGATCACCTCGTTGCCGTAGGCCGGCAGCATCTGGCGGATCGCCACCGGCAGCACGATGCGGCGGAAGGCGAGCGCCCGCGACATGCCGCAGGCCCGTGCCGCTTCCACCTGTCCCTGCGGCACCGACAGGATGGCGCCGCGCAGCACCTCGCTGGTGTAGGCGCCGGTGTTCAGCGTCAGCGCCAGGATGGCGCACCAGTAGGGCTCGCGCAGGAAGGGCCAGAGGAAGCTGTCGCGGATGAACTCGAACTGGCCGAGCCCGTAATAGACCAGGAAGATCTGCACCAGCAGCGGGGTGCCGCGGAAGATGAAGACATAGGCCGCCGCCAGCGTCTCCACCACGCGGTTGCCCGACAGACGCAGCAACGCCACGCCGAAGGCGACCAGCGCGCCCAGCGCCAGCGATCCGACGATCAGCTGCAGCGTCAGCGACAACCCGCCGAGCATGCGGGGCAGGCTGTCCCACATCAGTTGCCAGTTCATGGCCTCAGGCCCTCCGGACGCCGCGATTGGCGGAGATTTCGGCGCGGTTGAACAGCGCCGTCGAAATGGTGGTCAGCATCAGGTACAGCACGGCGGCGGTACTGTAGAACAGGAAGGGCTGGCGCGTGGCGCCCGCCGCCAGATGGGTGATGCGCATCAGCTCGGCCAGTGCCGTCACCGACACCAGCGCCGTGTCCTTCAGCGTCAGCTGCCAGACATTGCCGAGGCCGGGCAGGGCGAAGCGCAGCGTCTGCGGCACCAGAACCCGGCGCAGGATCAGCCAGCGGCTCATGCCGCAGGCGCGCGCCGCCTCGATCTGGCCGAAGGGGACCGACTGCACCGCACCGCGGATCACCTCAGTCGAGTAGGCGCCGGAGATCAGCCCGACCGCCAGCACGCCGATGGTGAAGGCATTCAGGTCGACCCGCCCGTCATAGCCGAAGGCGGCGGCGATGGAGGTGGCGACGCCGCTGCCGCCGAAGAACAGCAGATAGATGACCAGCAGTTCGGGGATGCCGCGCACTATGGTGGTGTAGACATCGGCCACGACGTTCAGCGCCAGGGAGTGGCTGAGCTTGGCCGAGGCGCCGAGCGACCCGACGAGGATACCGAAGGCGAAGGCCGACACGGCGACCGCGACCGTCATCGCGGTGCCCATCAGCAATTGTCCGCCCCAGCCGTTGGGACCGAAGGAAAGGAGTTCCAGCATTGGCACGCCCGGTAAGGCCCGCCGGGCGCGGCGCGGAGCGCCGGCCGGACGGGGGTCAGCGAACGGAGGTTACTGAACGACTGGCGCCCGGTCGCCGTGAAGGTCGCCGGGCGCCGTACCGGTCAGACAGGCGGACCTGTGGTCCGCCTTGCTTCGCCCCCTTACTTGGTGGGCGAGATGTCGTAGCCGAAATGCTGGGTGCTCAGCTTCTTGACGGTGCCGTCCTTCAGCGCCTCGCCGATGGCCTTGTCGAACATCGCCTTCAGGTCGGCGGTGTCCTTGCGCAGGCCCACGCCCATGCCTTCGCCAATCACGCCGCCGATGAAGTTCGGGCCGACGATGACCATCTTGTCCGGCGTGGCCTTCACCACCGCCTCGACGACCGAGCGGTCGCCCAGCATGGCGTCGACGCGGCCGGAGCCCAGGTCGATGCCGGCATTGTCGATCTTGTCGTAGGTGCGCATGGTCACCTTCGGCAGATGCTTGTCCATGAAGTCGGCCTGGATGGTCGACACCTGGACACCGACCGACTTGCCCTTCAGCGCTTCGGCCAGCTTGTCCAGGACCGGCTTCGCCTTGCCCTGGTCGTTCAGGTCGACGCGGTCGGCGCCGAGGTTCAGCGCCTTGGCCAGCGGCGAGCCGGTCACCACGGCGAAGACCGACGGCTCGGTGCCATAGGGGACCGAGAAGTCGATGACCTTCTTCCGCTCGTCGGTGATGGTCATCGCCGACATGATGGCATCGTACTTGCCCTGCTGCAGGGCCGGAATGATGCCGTCCCAATCCTGGGCGACGAACTCGCAGGTGACCTTCATGCGCTTGCACAGGTCGTTGCCGAGGTCGACCTCGAAGCCGGTCAGCTTGCCCGAGGTGTCGGTGGCGTTCCACGGAGGATAGGCGCCCTCGCTGGCGATGCGGACCGTCTTCCATTCCTTCGCACCGGCGGCGCCGGCAGCGGCGACGGCCATCATGGCGCCGAGCGCCAGGGCCGAAACGATCTTCTTCAAGGAACACACTCCTCTGTTCGGTTCGCCCGTTCTTTGGCTCCTGTTGGGAGCCGGGCTGTTTCTGACGGTCCGGTCCTGCCCTCTGCCTCGTCCCCTCACGCCGCGCCGGACAGATGGCGCGAGAGGAACTGCCGCACCCGGTCCGAGTCGGGGTTGGTCAGCACCTTGTCGGGTGACCCCTCCTCCTCGATCCGCCCCTGGTGCAGGAAAACCACCTTGGACGCCACTTCGCGGGCGAAGCCCATCTCATGCGTCACCAGGATCATCGTGTTGCCTTCGTCCGCCAGCTGGCGGATGACGCGCAGAACCTCGCCGACCAGTTCGGGGTCGAGCGCCGAAGTCGGCTCGTCGAACAGCATCACCTTCGGCTGCATGGCGAGTGCGCGCGCGATGGCCGCGCGCTGCTGCTGCCCGCCGGAGAGCTGGACCGGATAGCTGTCGGCCTTCGCCAGGATGCCGACCTTGTCCAGCAGCATGCGGGCGCGGTCGATGGCCTCGGCCTTCGGCACGCCCAACACATGGACCGGTGCCTCGATCACGTTCTGCAAGATGGTCATATGGGTCCAGAGATTGAAACTCTGGAACACCATGCCGAGCCGGGTGCGGATGCGTTCCACCTGCCGCGAGTCGGCGGGGATGCTGGCGCCGCCGCGCGTCTTCTTCAGCGCGATGGCCTCGCCGCCGATCACCACGCGGCCGTCGTCCGGGATCTCCAGCATGTTGATGCAGCGTAGCAGCGTGCTCTTGCCCGAGCCGGACGAGCCGATCAACGTGATCACGTCGCCCTCGCGGGCGGTCAGCGACACGCCCTTCAGCACCTCCAGCTCGCCGAACCGCTTGTGCAAATCCTCCACGGCGACGGCGGCGGGTGCGGAATCGCTGACGGGCGGATGGCGATGCATGCGGGAGAACCGGCTGGGTTGTGGAGGCTGGCTATGGTCTGACCATTACGGCACAGGCTAGACCGGGGCGCAGGGGTTCCGCAACGCGGATTTCACACGCCGCGCGCGTTGTGCCGCTTGTGTCGGAAAATGGTGCGTCACCACAACAATAGTACCAGAATTTGCGGTCCCAGGATACGCAGACACATCGCCAGCGGGTAGACGGTGGCGTAGGCCAGCGCCGGAGCCTCCGACGCGACCAGCGCGTTGGCATAGGCCAGCCCCGGCGGGTTGGTCTGGGCGCCGGCCAGGACGCCGCAGATGGTCAGGAAGTTCAGCTTCATGACACCGCGCGCGACCAGCCCGGTCAGCAGCAGCGGCACCAGCGTTACCAGCACGCCCCACATCATCCAGGGCCAGCCGGCGCCGCTGGCCAGCGTGGCGACGAAGCGGTCGCCGGACGCGATGCCCAGCACGGCCAGGAACAGGATGATGCCGATCTCGCGCAGCGCCAGGTTGGCGGCAGGCGGCATGAACCAGACCAGCGGCCCGACATGGCCGATGCGGCCCAGGATCAGGGCGACGATCAGCGGGCCGCCGGCAAGGCCGAGGCGCAGCGGTGCCGGCATCCCCGGCAGGAAGATCGGGATGGCGCCCAGAGCCGCACCCAGCGCGATGCCCAGGAACATCGGGATCATCTCCACCTGCTGCAGCTTGCGGGTGGAGTTGCCGAAGATCTGCCCGACGGCGGCGAGGCTGTCCGGTCGGCCGATCACCGTCAGGATGTCGCCGAACTGAAGCTTCAGCGCCGGGGTCGGCACGAGCTCCACGCCCGACCGGTTGACCCGGCTGACAACCACGTCATGGGCGTCCTGGAGGTTCAGCGTGGCGATCGACTTGCCCAGAACCGCGTTGTTGGTGACGACGATGCGCTCCCACTTCAGGTCGGTGCCCTTGGTGGTCAGCGGCCGGTCGAACTCCTGTCCCAGCAGGGCGCGCACCTGCTCCAGTTTCGGCCGTGGCCCGACCACATGCAGCACGTCGCCCAGCTTCAGGCAGGTCCCGTCATGCGGGACGCAGAGCTTGCCGTCGCACAGCAGGCGCGACGCGACCACCCCCTGGCCGCACAGCAGGTCGATGGAGCCCAGCGGCCGGCCGGCAAGCTCCGGATTGCGGACGGCCAGATCCATGGTCTCCAGCGTCGACACCTCGGCCCGGCGGCAGTCCTCGAAGCGGGTGGCCTCCGCCTCCGGGTCGATGCGGAACAGGATGCGGACGGCGGCCATCGACAGCAGGTTGCCGGCGATGCCGAACGGGTAGGTGACGGCGAAGGCGAGGCCGGGCAGGGCCATCACCCCGGCCCCGGCCCCGACTTCAGTCAGCACCTGCTGGGTGGCGGCGAGCGCCGGGGCGTTGGTCACGGCACCGGCGAACACGCCCAGCGAGGAGCCCAGCGATAGCGCGCCCGACGACACCAGCACCGCGGTCAGCAGGATGCTCGATCCCACCATCAGCAGGGCCAGCCCGTTCAGGGCCAGCCCGGTCCGCCGGAGTGCGGCGAAGAAGCCGGGACCGACCTGGATGCCGATGGTGTAGACGAACAGGATCAGCCCGAAGTCGCGGATGAAGTCCATCATCTCCGGATTGAAGGCGATGCCCGCCTCCTTGGCGATGTGGCCGCCGGCGATGCCGGAGAACAGCACGCCGCCGATGCCGAGCCCGACACCGCGGATCTTGATATGGCCGAGCGCCACGCCCGCCGCCGAGACGAGACCGAGCATGAACACCACCCGCGCGATCGGCGGCATGGCCTGGAGGATGTCTGCGAAGGCCGACATGGGACAACTCGCTTCCTGAACACATTTGGGCAGACACCGCCGCAATCACGAGGAAACCCGGAGGGTGGCGGCGGTCCCCGTTCGAGCGGGGGCATGACAGCGCCACGATGCGGCAGGACAGCGACCAAGGCGTTGATTCAGAACAAGCGTCCGGCCTTTAGCCGTGACAATCCCGGCACCCGGCGCTGCGGTGCACGCATGGGAGCGCAGCGCTGCGGAGGCCGCGTCGCGTCATCGGGTAGCATCCGTTTCCTCGAACTCCATCCAAATTTTGCCACTTTCTTCCCGTACACGATAACCCAAGCAACCGGCCCCAGAGGTCGCGCGCATCGGCGTTCCCCCTAGCGCCATCGCTGCGACGAACGAAGCCGTTCCACAAGGTATCGACCGGCCGGACCCGGCCGGACGCAAGGCCATCGCGAGAACCCCCTCGCGGTGGCCTTTTCTTTTGTCCCGCCTCCATTGACCCGCTGTGCCCATTGAACCGATGCGTCGGTTGACCGCTGGGGCGACCGCATTCTCGCTCCGGCTTTCCCGCTGCCCTGTGCTATAGCAGCGCCTCCCTCAACCGGAAGCGCGACCCGTCCCCATGCCCGTCTTTGCCGGATCAGAGCTGACCTGTCTGCGTGGCGACCGGCTGGTCTTCACCGGGCTGGAGTTCCGCATCGCTCCCGGCGGCGCGTTGGTTCTGCTCGGTCCCAACGGCAGCGGCAAGTCCAGCCTGCTGCGGGTGATGGCCGGGCTGCTGAAGCCGCTGCGCGGCACGCTGGGCTGGGACGGGGTGTCGGTTGCCGACGACCCGGATGCCCACCGGGCGAAGGTGCAGTATGTCGGCCATCTCGACGCGGTGAAGCCGGTGCTGACTGCGGCGGAGAACCTTGCCTTCTGGGCGGCGCTGGCCGGGGCCGCCGATCCCGCCGCCAACGCGCGGGCCGCACTCGACCGGCTTGGGGTGCCGCACATCGCCGGGGTGCCGGGCCGCTACCTGTCGGCCGGTCAGAAGCGCCGGCTGAACTTGGCGCGGCTTCTGGCCGCACCGGCGACCCTGTGGCTGCTGGATGAACCGACCGTGGCGCTCGACCGCGCCGCCATCGCCCTGTTCGAAGGGTTGATCGCCGAACATCGGGCGCAGGGCGGCATGGTGGTGCTGTCCACTCACACCGACATCGCCACCCCCGGCGGCGAGGAACTGCATCTGGACGAGTTCACCCCTTACGCCGACGAAGAGGCCGGCGATGAGGATGTGGGCGACGAGCATGAGGAAGAAGGGGCTGGGCCATGAGCCGTTTCCTGCGTCTTGTCGCGCGTGACCTGCGGCTGGCGTTGCGCCAGGGATCGGACGCCACCATCGCCGTCATGTTCTTCGTGCTCTGTGTCGTGCTGTTCCCCTTCGGCGTCGGTCCGGAGCCGAACATCCTGGCCCGCATCGCCGCCGGCGTGATCTGGGTGGCGGCGCTGCTCGCCTCGCTGCTGTCGCTGGAGCGTCTCTTCCAGACCGATTACGAGGACGGCTCTCTGGAGCTGCTGTCACTGTCCTCCCTACCGCTGGAGGCCGCGGTGCTGGCGAAGACGCTGGCCCATTGGCTGGTCACCGGTGTGCCGCTGATCGTCGCCGCCCCGCTGTTGGCCGTCCTGCTGAACATGGACGCGCAGGGGTTCGGCGTGCTGGTGCTGACCCTGACGCTGGGTACGCCGATCCTCAGCCTGATCGGCGCCATCGGCGCCGCGCTGACATTGGGGGCGCGGCGTGGCGGCGTTCTGCTGTCGCTGCTGATCCTGCCGCTCTACATCCCCGTGCTGATCTTCGGCGCGGGCGCCATCGACGCGGCGATCAACGGGCTGACCCCGCGCCCGCACCTGCTGCTGCTTGCTGGCATCCTCGCCGCCGCCCTGCCGCTCGCCCCCTGGGCGGGGGCTGCGGCGCTGCGGCAGGCGGTGGAGTAGGGCGGGAGCGGCGGCGGCGCTTAAGACTTCGGCGCCTTTTCCGGCAGCAGCGTCTCGATTGCCTCGCGCACCCTGTCCAACTCGGGGTCGGTCATGGTGGAAAACCAGGACACCAGCTTGCCGTCCGGCCCCACCAAATATTTGTGGAAATTCCAGCGCGGCTTGGCGAGGAAGCCAAGCTCGTCCGCCGCCCAGCGGTAGAAGGGGTGGGCGCTGTCGCCCGATACCACCGTCTTGTCCGCCATCGGGAAGTCGATGCTGTAATTGACCTCGCAGAAATCCTTGATCTGGTTGGCGCTCCCCGGCTCCTGGCCGCCGAAGTCATCGGAGGGCACGCCGACCACCACCAGACCGCGATCGCGGTAGCGCTGCCACAGCGCCTCCAGCCCTTTGTATTGCGGGGTGAAGCCGCATTGCGAAGCGGTGTTGACCACCAGGATCGCTTTGCCCTTGAACTGCGACAGCGGCAGCGGCTTGCCGTCGATGCTCTGGAAGGTGAAATCGTAAGCGTTGCTTGCGGCCATGGCGCCGGCGCCTCCCATCATGGAAAGGACTGCCGCCATGGCGACGGTGCGAAGTCTGGCTCGGACGGTCATCGGCGCGGCTCGGTGGGTGGGGTGGCGGTTGGGATGAGGTCATCCTTGCCCATACGATGCCTGATACGCGGCCAAGTGCCCATCGGATCATGACGGCACCACCCGACTGCGCGCTTCATCCGGTCTAGCCCCTTCGGACGGGTAGCGGTGGCCGCCGTCGATCAACAGCTTCATGAGTAAGGACGCACGGCACCCTCCCGCCGCCGTCCGTTCAGCCAACCCCCTCCACCGCACAGCGCCCAAAAATGTCCCACCCGGTCGAACCTCAGCCTGAGCATAAGCGTTTATCCCATCGAATTGGGTATGTGGCCGTCCGCCCGGCGTCCGCGCTTCCCGTTGCCGATGCAAACCCATTCCAGGAGAACAGGTCGATGAACGCCGGAGCCGCCATGCAGGATCTCCAGATGCCGCGGACGGCGATACGCCGGGCTGTCCGTGCCGCCGCAAAGGCCGCCGGTGTTGCCGGAACGATGTTGATGCTCGGTGCCGCGCTGTCTGCGCCGTCGCTTGCCGACCCCGGCGAGCATGGCCGTGGCCATGGCTGGGGCCATCACAAGAAGCATCACCATGATGATCGTCCGGTCGTCATCTATGGCGCGCCGCCGCCGGTGGTCGTCGTGCCGGCCCCGCAGCCTCCGCCGCGCGTCATTTATGCGCCGTCCTATGCACCGCCCCCGGTCATCTATGCCCCGCCGCCGCCGCCGGGCGTCAGCGTCCAGATGAACATTCCGCTTCGATAACATTCTTTGCTTTTCGAGCACCCCGGCTGGCCGGTCTACCCGGTCGCTGGGGCGTTGCGCTGTCGGACCGCCCCGCTTGGGCTGTGACCATCCTGTGCTTTTCCGTCGCGCTCGGGCTGTGCATTTGTCCTCCTGTGCACGGAGCCCAGCGACACCTTCACCGCCCCTCCTCCCTGCACCCGTTGAAAACCCTTACTCCTCAGTCCTTTCGTGACAGGGCACTCCTGCATCGGTAGGATCGCGCGGCCTGTCGCGAAGGCGGTAGGCCGTTCGGGTGATTCACGGAAACTCAACCGATGTCCGGCCATCTGTCAGCCGGCAGCATCTTGCGGCCCGTGGTCGGTATGGGGAGGGGAGAGACCGAATGTTCGTGATGATCGGCTTCGGCATCGTGATCTTCAGTGTGTTCGGTGGCTACATCCTCGGCGGTGGCCACATGGGCGTGCTGTGGATGCCGTTCGAGTTCATGATCATCCTGGGTTCCGGTGCCGGCGCCTTCTTCATCGCCAATCCGAAATCGGTGGTCACCCACACCGGCAAGGAGCTGGGCCACCTGTTCAAAGGCCCGAAATACAAGAAAGAGGACTTCCTGGAGGTCCTCACCATGATGTACCAGGTCTTCAAGATCGCGAAGACCAAGGGCCTGCTGGCGCTTGAACAGCACATCGAAAAGCCGGAGGACTCGCCGCTTTTCCAGCAGTTTCCGAAATTCTACGGCGACCATCACGCCATCGCCTTCCTCTGTACCTATCTCCGTCTGATGTCGCTGGGTGCGGACAACCCGCATGAGCTGGTCGACCTGATGGACGAGGACATCGAGACGATGCACCACGAACACCAGCGCATCGCCGATGCCATTCAGGCGGTGGCCGACGCCGTGCCGGCGCTTGGCATCGTGGCGGCGGTGCTGGGCGTGATCCACACCATGGGCTCGATCACCGAGCCGCCGGAAGTTCTGGGCAAGCTGATCGGCGGCGCGCTGGTCGGCACCTTCACCGGCATTCTGGTCGCCTACGGCTTCCTCGCGCCCATCGCCAGCGGCCTCAAGAACGTCTATCACGCCGAGGGCAAGTATTATCAGGCGATGAAGACCGGCCTGATCGCCCATTTGTCCGGCTACGCGCCCGCCATTTCGGTTGAATACGCCCGCAACGTGCTGGAACCGGAATACCGTCCGACCTTCGCCCAGGTGGAAGAGGCGACCTCCGCCCTGCCGCCCGCCTGATCCGGCCACCTGAACTTTCGGAAGACGCCGATGCCGGACATCGACATCGCCTGGAACGAGGGCACCGTCGGCGATTGGGATGCGCTGTTCGCCCGCGTTCCCCGCTCCACCCTGCTGCAGAGCTTCGCCTATGGCCGTGCCATGGGCCGCACCTATGGCCATGTCCCTCGCCTGGGCGTGATCAACCGTGATGGCGAGCCGATCGGCCTCGTCCAGACACTCGACCGCCGCATGCTGAAGCTGTTCCACGACCGGCAATGCTACCGCGGACCGCTGTGGCTGGACGGTACAATCCCCGATGCCAATACGCTGGAGGCGGTGTTCCGCCTGTTGCGCCGCGCCTGTCCAGGCAATCCGCTCAGCCGCGCCAACCTGCTGCCTGAACTCCCGGCCGGACTGGAGAACGAGGCGCTGCTCGCCCGCTGCGGCTTTCGCAAAGTCGGCCCCGGCTATCGGACCGTCTGGCTGGATCTGACGCGGAGCGAGGAGGCGATGCATGCCGGCCTTGCCCGCGATTGGCGCAAGCGTCTGCGCGGGGCCGAAAAGGCCGGCCTCGTCCTCGACGTCGACTGGAAGGCCGACAACCTGCCTTGGCTGATGAAGCGGGAGCATGACCAGGCGCGCGAGAAGGGGTTCCGCGCCATGACCGGGCCGCTGGCGGTCCGTCTGCGCAACGCCATGGTCAAAGGCGGCGGCCGCAACAACGGGGCGTTGATGATCACGGCGCTGGACGGCAGCGCGCCGGCCGCCTGCTGGCTGTTCTTCCGTCATGGCGTCTGTGCCACCAGTCAGATCAGTTGGGCCAGCGAGGCGGGGCGCAAGAACGGCGCCACACGGCTGGTGCTGTGGAAGGCGATGCAGGAATTGAAGCAGCGCGGCGTCCGAGCCCTCGACCTCGGCGGCATCAACCCTGATACGGCTCCCGGCGTCACCGAGTTCAAGCTCGGCACCGGCGGCGAGGCGGTGGAGACCGTCGGCCAGTATCGTTGATAGCCGGTGTCACTGATGTGCTTTGCCTGATGATGGCCGCAGCGGTTCCGGCTATCCTTACCTGCGCGCCGACACGTCAACGCTTTCGCACGGGATATCCGCCATGTCAGACCTTGAACCCCTGAAGCCCGGCGAAGCCGACGTCGCCATCGAACGCGCCATGCAGCAGCGGCCGAAGGCGATGATCATCCGCGACAGGTTGCAGAAGATGGTGGAGAACGAGGACACCGCCCGCCAGTTCGTCGGCGCCATTCGCAACATGATGAACAAGGAATAGGCGCACCGGCGGTCCTCTCCACCGGTGCGCGGTTCATCGGCAGGTCAGCAGCTGCTGGCCTTGTTGCAGCCCTTCTCCTCGGTCGACGCCGGAGCCGGTGTCCGGGCAAGCTGCATGCCGCTGCGGCTGTCCTCGAACATTTTCTCGATCGACCGCCGGGCCTGCTGGAAGGCCTGAA